>CAZLRK010000219.1:0-5789 GCA_964561845.1 uncultured Desulfobacterales bacterium
AAAAAAAGAAAAGTTCCACTGTTCAGGAAACTAAAGAAAAACCTTTGGAAAAAATGACTGTCAAAGATCTGAAGGAAATGGCACAAGAAATACCGGAAATTACCGGTATTCATGGAATGAAAAAAGATGAGTTAGTCAGTGCCATAAAAGAGGTCGAAGGTGTTAAAGATAAGCCTAAAAAAAAGAAAAGTTCTTCTATTAAAGAAATAAAAAAGGAAATAAAGGAACTTAAGGCAAAACGGAAAAAAGCTCTTACGACAAAAGATAAAAAAATGGCGACTATTTATAAACGCCGTATTTCCAGGTTGAAGAAAAGGTCACGTAAGGCTGCGTGATGATTGACTATACTTAAAATGGCCTTGTTTTGAATTTTTAATACTGTGCCTGCCCCGTGAAATGCGGAGCTTATTTCTCTGGGGTCAGACTATCAGTTATTCAATGGAAATTCAGTAGAAATTAGTTGTTTTAATGACAATTGAATTTCAGCGGAGCGAATTTCAACCGAATTTCAGCGAAGCGAATGACATATGGCAAAATAAAAGTTTAATAGCGGAATAGCTTTTAAAGGGAAATATATGATCGACCCTGCATCCATAGCCTTTGACATTGATGGCGTAATTGCCGATACAATGTCTTTGTTTCTTGATATAGCTCACAATAGATACAATATCAATGGGATTGGATATCAAGATATTACCTCCTATGACCTGAGAGAGTGTCTCGGCATTGATGTAAATATTATAGAAGCGATAGTAGAAAACATACTGGATGGGAACTACACGGAACCTTTACGGCCTATTGAGGGTGCCCCCGAAGTTATTACCAGGATAGGCAGATACAACCCAATACTCTTTGTAACGGCCAGACCGTATTTGGGCCCCATATATGATTGGATAACAGATATATTGTCCCTTGACGAAAAATCAATAGAAATTGTAACAACAGGAACATTTGAAGGAAAAGCGGATGTGCTTTTAAACAGGGGCATTTCATGTTTTGTGGAAGACAGGCTTGACACGTGTTACCTTCTTAAGGAAGCCGGCGTATTTCCTATTATTTTCAAACAGCCCTGGAACAGAGAAAACCATCCATTTTTGGAAGTTGTAAGCTGGAGCGAACTTGAATCATTGATGAAATTTTAATGACCTCACCCATTTTAAAGAACCTGATCAGATCGTTTGTTGAGTCTTTATCCTCAGAAAAGGGATATTCGGCAAATACAAGCCGTGCTTATTTGCATGATCTTAATGAATTTCTATCCTTTATTATCAAAAGCCGGTTTTCAGGAAAAAAGAATCAACAAGATAAAGACTTGCTAAGGGCTGATGAAGTAGATAGCATGATGATTAGAGGGTATCTTGGATATTTACATAAGAAAAACAAGAGAACTACAATAGCACGCAAAATTTCTGTTTTACGTTCTTTTTTTAAATTCCTTGTCAAGCATGATATTATTTACAATAATCCGGCAGACTTAATTCTAACGCCAAAACAGGAAAAAACAATCCCCATATATCTTACGGTTGATGACATGTTTCGATTGCTTGACTCTTTCAAAACAGAGACATTGTCTGACCTCAGGAATTGTGCTATTTTTGAGACCCTTTATTCGAGCGGTATACGCATATCGGAGCTTGTCGGTCTGAATATGTTTGATGTAGATATTGCAGGGTATGTGATACGAGTGCTTGGAAAAGGAAACAAGGAACGGATTGTTCCTATTGGCAAGAAGGCTGTGGATGCTATTATGGCATACAGAGAAAGATTACAAACGGAAGCGGGAATTCATCCGGATCAAAACGGCCCGCTCTTTTTAAATATGAACAATAACCGACTCACAGCCAGATCGATTGCCCGTATCCTTGAAAAAGCAGTAAAAAAATGTGGTCTTTCTATACCTGTTTCACCCCATTCTTTACGACATACATTTGCCACCCATATGCTTGATGCAGGGGCGGATTTAAGGGTTGTGCAAGAACTTTTAGGTCATAAAAGCCTTTCTACAACCCAAAAATATACTCACGTTAGTATTGATAGATTAATGGAGACATATGACAAGGCACATCCAAGAAAATAATCGATTACCCGGTTCAGATATGACTTTCCATGGAACGACAATACTTGCTGTAAGACATAAAGGCAAGGTGGCTGTTGCGGGTGATGGTCAGGTTACTCTGAACAACACTGTTATTAAACATCATGCTAAAAAAGTTAGAAGGATATACAACGATAAGATTATAGTCGGATTTGCAGGTGCTTCTGCCGATTCGATGAATCTTTCAGAACGTCTTGAGGCGAAGCTTGAACGGTACAATGGAAATTTAACGCGCAGTGCTGTTGAATTGGCTAGAGATTGGCGAACGGACAAATACTTAAGACGCCTTGAAGCAATTATGATTGCTATCGATGATACTAAGATGTTCCTGATTTCGGGAAACGGTGATGTAATTGAACCGGATCAAGGGGTAATAGGTATTGGATCAGGAGGAGTTATCGCACAGGCGGCGGCAACAGCCCTTTTAGAGAATACGGATCTTGATTCAAAGACTATAGTGGGAAAAGCAATGGAGATAGCCTCTTCCATATGCACATATACGAATGATCAAATTACTGTGGAAGAGTTGTAGAATATTATATTTAGCTGGAGTAAATTCAGGGCTCCTGACCCGGGGTAAATCTGAATGCAACATATTCTATTAAACACTGAACTATGAACTAAAATAAAGAATGAACGTCCAACATCGAACATCCAACGTCCAACATCGAATGACTGTACACCTTCGGTGTTTCAATTTTATAATTTAATGGAGCAAAGCGGTATCCTTATTCGACGTTCGATGTTGAGCGTTCGATGTTCGATGTTCAATTGGTCATATTTTAGCCTTTTTAATTCTGAGTGAGACTGAAAGTTGGTCATTCAATAGAAATTCAATAGAAATTCAGTAGAAATTAGTTGTTTTAATGGCAATTGAATTTCAGCGGAGCGAATTTCAACCGAATTTCTACTAAATGACAGCGAAGCGAATTATAAAAACTAAAAACCTAGATTATGGCCGTTTACAGTATAATTAAACGACAGCCATAAACTACAGAGATTAAAAACATGAGTGATCTTAAACCATCTGAAATTGTAAAAGAGTTAGATAAATATGTCATCGGTCAAAAAAAGGCAAAGCGATCCGTAGCCGTTGCATTGAGAAACCGATGGCGAAGACGACAGGTTCAGGAAGAACTTCGTGATGAAATCCTTCCAAAAAACATTATACTTATTGGTCCTACCGGAGTAGGGAAGACGGAAATAGCAAGACGGTTATCCAATCTTACGGATTCTCCGTTTAGTAAAGTTGAGGCTTCAAAATTTACCGAAGTTGGATATGTGGGGAGAGACGTCGAATCGATGGTAAGAGACCTTTTGGAACTTACCGTTAACATGCTTAAATCAAGAGAGCAAGAGACTGTAAAAGAAAAGGCCGGCCGGATCGCCGAAGAAAGGATGCTTGACCTTTTGCTGCCGAAATCGGGAGTGAAACAAAAGCCAAAAAATGAATCTTTACCGGAAACCCAGGTTCAACTTGTAACTTCAAATGTTGACGAGGCAACATCAACTAGAGAAAAGCTTCGTGAAATGCTTCGTAAGGGAAAGCTTGACAATCGATATGTAGACCTCAGCGTGTCAGAGCAGGCTATGCCAGTAGTGGAAATTTTTTCTAATGTGGGCATGGAGGAAATGGGCATCAATTTTAAAGATATGCTGGGAGGTCTTTTGCCTAAAGGTACAAGAAAGCGGAAGGTAAAAGTAAAGGAAGCGATGGAAATTCTGACTCAAGAGGAAGCTCAGAATCTTGTAGATATGGATAAAGTGGTAAAACAAGCAATTGAAAAAATTGAACAATCAGGAATAATCTTTCTTGATGAAATCGATAAAATTATAGGAAAGAATGGTGGGCAGGGTCCCGATGTGTCCAGAGAAGGTGTTCAGAGGGATCTTCTTCCTGTAATAGAGGGCTCAACTGTTAATAGTAAGTACGGCCCGGTTAAGACTGATCATATCCTTTTTATTGCCGCAGGCGCATTTCACACGGTAAAACCCTCGGATTTAATTCCGGAGCTTCAGGGTCGGTTCCCGATCAGGGTGGAGCTTGATTCTCTTGGACAAAAAGAATTTGTACGAATTCTGACCGAGCCCCAAAATGCTTTGCTTTTACAATATCTGGCACTATTAAAAACAGAAGGTATTGATGTGGTTTTTGAGGATGATGCAGTTGTTGAAATATCAAGAATAGCTGAAGAGGTTAATAACCTGACTGAAAACATTGGAGCCAGGAGGCTCCATACACTTATGGAACGACTGCTTGAGGACATTCTTTTTGATGCACCTGATATGAAAGATAAAAAGATAGTAATTAATAAAGAATATGTGGATGATAAGTTGGGCGATATTAAAGATAACGAGGATTTGAGCAGGTATATTTTGTAAAAGGCCAAATATGAAAAACAAAATAATAAATAATGCCGAGAAAGTTATTGCTGCAACTTATAAACGATTTCCTGTTGTAATCAAAAAGGGGAGCGGATGCAATCTTTGGGACACCGATGATCATGTCTATACCGACTTTGTTGCCGGGATTGCCGTATGCAACCTTGGGCATGCACATCCAAAAGTTTCAAAAGCACTTTCTGTACAATCGAATACCCTTTTTCATGTGTCAAACCTTTATTATACGATCCCTCAAGTGGATCTTGCATCGTGGCTGGTTGAAAATAGCTTTGCCGACAGGGTTTTTTTCTGCAACAGCGGAGCAGAGGCAAATGAAGCTGCAATAAAATTGGCAAGAAAGTATTTCAAAGAAAAGGGGGAGACAGGGCGATTTAAAATCATTGCCATGGATAAGTCTTTTCATGGTCGGACAATGGCCACTCTTTCTGCTACAGGACAGGACAAAATTAAAAAGGGTTTTGATCCCATTCTTGAGGGTTTTGATTTTGTTCCATTTAATCAAATAGAAGCATTACGCGACAAAATAGATTCTTTAACATGTGCAGTTATGATTGAGCCCGTACAGGGTGAAGGTGGGGTTCGATGTCCTGATCCTGAATACCTTAAAAATGTAAGGCAGATTTGCGACGAAACAGGCACTCTCCTTATCCTGGATGAAATACAGACCGGAATGGGACGTACGGGCAAGCTGTTTGCATATGAGCATTTTGATATCGAACCGGATATAATGACTCTGGCTAAAGCACTTGCCAATGGATTACCCATTGGAGCTATGCTTGCCAAAGAACATGTTGCTTCAGCATTTGGTCACGGTGCGCATGCTTCTACATTTGGCGGAACTCCCATAGTAACCGCTGCTTCACTTGAAGTTGTAAAGGTGCTTTCTGAAGACAAGATTGTTGATCGTTGTTTAAAAGTAGGGGAGTACTTTAAAGAAAAACTTATATGGCTGAAAAGCAGGCATGAATCTATTGAAGATGTCCGAGGCCTTGGTTTGCTTTTAGGTATGAAGTTGAAACATGAGGGAGACTCTCTTGTCACGAAATGTATGGAAAAAGGTTTTCTCATTAATTGCATCCAGGGAAATATTTTACGATTTATCCCGCCGCTTATAATTGAAAAAGATCAAATCGATTCTCTTGTAAAATGCCTTGATGAAATATTGAACGAAAACACGAAAAAATAAAATTTCATACTTTCAAGCTTTGAAAAGAGGTAATCTTTTAGTTGTTTGACAACAAAGCCACTTCAAAGGTAATTAAATTTTAAACCGTGTAAAACTCGCGCATAA
>CAZLRK010000220.1:0-5640 GCA_964561845.1 uncultured Desulfobacterales bacterium
ATTCAGATCAAACTGACATCCAGCTATCGCTGGAGATGTTGATATGATACAATCTGAGACCTTTGGAAAATGCTCAATTTTGTTCAAGTTCAAGGCAGGCTAAAATTTTAACCACAGGCATACATTTAGTATTTCGAGGATTAAAATTTGAGCCTAACACAGAAATTGGACAAAAGGGGGTGTTTTGCAAAGGTCTCATTCTGTTGCTATTCAACTGTCTATACCTTCGGATTCTATTTGCCACGCAAGTGGCTGAGAATTTTGTCTGATTTTGGATACCTGTCCCGCTTTGAGCGGGATCAAAAAATCAGACAAATTATTTATCTCTCTGTGATCTTTGCCTGTCCCGTAGGTCCGGAAGATCGTACTGGGATGAATTCAAGCGACCATAGAGAGCGGGCGAGAACAAAACTATAATTATAACCTTTGAACCCTGAACCCCGTCTGCCATCCAGCGGGCAGGCCTGAACCTCTGAACGGAGAACGGTTACTATGCTCCTCAAACCTGATTGCATTTCATGTATCTTAAAAGTTTCCATTTCCCTTATCCGGAAACTTTCACTCACCGAAGATGCTGTAAAAAATCTGTATACGGAAATTCTTAATATCCCCGCCTTAAGAGGACTTTCCTGGGATAAAACAAGTCCGGAAATTATCGAACACGTTATGAAAATAATTACAGAAACTGTTAATAACCCTGACCCGTTTTATTCGGATAAATTTAAACAAAATGAGAATGTTTTAAAACAGTATCCTTTTCTGAAAGGATTAATTGGTGAAGCTTCGGATCATCTTTATACTGCCGTTAAGCTATCAATACTTGGAAATTCCATCGATTTCATGTTATCAGACGATCCATCGGATTTTGAAAAGTCCATAAAAGAAAAGCTTGAAACTTCTATATCAAAAGCTCCTTTTGAAGAATTTAAAACACGGCTTGAAAAGAGCAAGCTGTTGGTTTATTTCGGGGATAATTCAGGAGAAATTGTGTTCGACAAGCTATTAATTGAGACCATCAAAAAACAATACGATCTTAATATTTATTTTATTGTCAGGAGTATTCCCACCTTAAATGATGCCACGTTAAAAGAAGCAAAGTCAGTAGGAATTGACAAGGTAGCATCAGTAATTGAAAACGGTATTGACGGCCCCCTGCCCGGGACTATTTTGAAAAGATGTTCCAACGAATTAAAAGAATTGGTTCATAGAGCCGATCTGATCATATCCAAGGGAGGGGGTAATTTTGATACACTGGAAAAGGAAACAAAGCACCTTAAAAAGATAACGTTCATGCTTCTTTCAAAATGCTTCCCTTATAAAAATTATTTCGGCATCGACTTATATCAACCGATATTGGCCAACTTTTATTGAAAACCTGCCCAGGTTGTTTTGAGCTACACAACCTATTTCATTGGTGTTAATCCTATTTTATGAACAGAACCTTTTTGCGCCAAATTATTGCACACTTTTTTATTGACATTGCATCAAAATATTGATAAATATTTTGATGCAATATTTAACTAATAAAAGGAGTATAAAAATGCATCAATACTTACCTACCCAAAAAGTCAGACTTAATGTTCAGATATCTTTGGAAATGAAAAAAAAACTTTCCCAACTCTCCAATTTAAAAGGCAAAAAGGTTTCGACGCTAGTTCGAGAATCTATTGAAGAAAAGCTAAAGCAAATTGAAAAAACAATATTTGAAGAGAAAATGAAGCAAGCTTATCTGGGGCTGGCTAAGGAAAATCTGGAAATTTCAAAAGAATTTAAATATGTTGATGCAGAACATACTTAATGAGGTGTTAAGCAATGGATGATATTAAAATCAGGCGGGGTGATATATATTATGCAAACCTTGATCCAGTTGTCGGAAGGGAAACCGGAAAAACTCGACCCGTGCTTATAATTCAAAACGACATTGGCAACATGTACTCACCGACTACAATTGTAGCCGTAATCACTGAATATTCTATTAAAAAAGCATCTTATCCCATCTGTGTTGTCATAAAGAAAGATAAAGGGCTAAAAAAAGATTCAATCGTTAATTTATCTCAGATCAGATCTATAGATAAAGAAAGGTTGATTCCTCCGAAGATAACTGCTCTTTCAGTCGAATTAATCAAAAAAGTTGATGATGCGCTAAAGCATAGTTTGTCGCTCAGTTTATGATGGAAAAAATAATCAATATCCACGTTAAAAAATTGCCTGAGGGTGTTTATTTAGCAACTTCTAAAGATATACCCGGACTGGTAGCACAGGGCCGTACAGTTACAGAGTCGTTGGAAATTGCCAGAGATGTGGTCCGGAAACTTATCGAAGCGCGGGTTGAACGATGATGTCAGGAACTCTGAATTTAGGCATTTTAGTACCTATTTATCAAAATCACATCATATTTGCACATGATTTAGGCGTTGGTAAATTGTGACGTTTGAATTTGAACAATTTCTGTGTAAATAAGTCAATTACCGCTTAAAAATCTCTTTTGCCAGGCGTTTCCAGTGCTCTGCCATATACAAGGGAATTGAAAGCACATTGTCATGCCATGAGAGTTCATGTAGAGAAAAACGGATCCTAAATGGGCTGTGAGGATGTTCCAAAAGAAAAAGCCGCATGCTCTTTAATGAACCTGTTTTTCCGGCCTTGACTTCCACGGGAAATACTTTTTCTTCTAATATAGCCAGAAAATCGACTTCTGCCTGACTGCTTCTTGATTCTCTTGACCAGAAATAAAGATAACCTTCTTCAAAAAAATAGCGCAGCGATATAATTTTGAATAAATGTCAAGGCTATTTTATGCAAAATTTGAATATTTATCAAACAACCAGGTGAATAAGGCACAACTTTTAAATAATAATTTTTCTTTATACAGCAAAAACACATCCAACGGCTTGTTAAAAACAGGCGACTATAAAAATCTCTTGACTTTCTGACCTGGTCTGGTCAGACTATAGTATGAGGAGGTGACAGATATGCTGATAACCAATATCTCAGAGGCAAAGGCTCAGCTTTCGGCTCTCATTGAAAAGGTCATGTCCGGAAAAGAGGTGATCATCGGCAAGGCAGGAAAGCCGGTTGCAAAACTGGTGCGGTACGAACGGAGCTATAAACCGCGGCATCCTGGCGCTTTACGGGGAAAGATAAAAATTTCTGATGATTTTGATGAATTACCAAAGGATATTGCCGAAGCTTTCGGGATGGTGGATTTATGAACCTTTTACTTGATACACACGTTCTTCTATGGTGGCTTGATGATCACCCGCATCTTTCCAAGCGAGCAAGAGCTGCAATTGCCAACAGTCAAAATTTAGTTTTTGTAAGCGCTGCGGTGATCTGGGAAATAGGTATTAAACATGCATTAAATAAGCTGGAAATCCCCTCCAATTTCCAGAAGGTATTAGAGCGACAGGACTTCGAACAGCTTGATATTACAATTGATCACGCCTATGCGGTGGGAAATCTTCCTCCACATCACCGGGACCCATTTGACAGAATGCTCGTGGCCCAGGCAAAAGTAGAAGGCATGAAACTTGTAACCCATGATATCCGTATGGAAAAATACAAAATTCCCCTTATCAAAGCATGAGATTTTTTAACTCGACGCTCAATTCCACGGTTCATGATATGATGTAAAACCATTCAATTCAATTAATGATCCCATGATTTGGCAGCGCGAGGTGCGAAGTGGATAGAAGTGTAACGGGTCTACTCTTGATTCAGTCTTGCAAGAGTCAAGAACAGACCTGATCCCAATACATGTCATTTTATTGCACAGAATTTTTTCTTGACAACTATTAAGCCATGAGCTACATTTAGAATGATAACTAATTTTATATCAATAGATAAAAATAAAGGCGCGCAATGGAAAATCAAAATGAATTTAAAAATCCTTTCCGGCCCGGGGCTGGGCATACTCCCCCATATTTAGCAGGAAGAGCAAAGGAAACGCAGGAGTTCCTTAGGTTATTAACACAAGAAACAATTCTAGAGAATATGGTACTTACCGGATTAAGAGGAGTCGGTAAAACTGTTTTACTTGATACTTTTAAGCCACAAGGTATTAAAGGAGAATGGTTATGGGTAGGAACAGATCTATCAGAATCAGCAAGTATTAGCGAAAACAATATTGCTACCCGTCTTTTAACTGATCTATCTGTTTTAACGTCAAATATTATTATTAAGAAAACTGAAGCACAAAAAATTGGCTTCGCATCTGAAACTGAATCAATTGAATATACCCTTAGTTTTCAAACCTTGAAAAATATTTATGACAATACGCCGGGACTTGTTTCTGATAAATTAAAAAACCTTCTTGAAGTTGCATGGAAATGTCTTGCTGCACAAAAACCAAAAGGATTGATATTCGCTTATGATGAAGCACAAAATTTAGCTGACCACGCAGCCAAAGAGCAATATCCATTATCAATTTTATTGGATGTATTTCAGTCGATTCAAAAAAAGAACATCCCTTTTATGTTATTATTAGCTGGATTGCCAACATTATTCCCAAAACTTGTTGAAGCAAGGACATTTGCCGAAAGAATGTTTAGGGTTGTCTTTTTAAACAGACTTACCAGAGATGAAAGTAAAGATGCCATCTTAAAACCAATAGAAGACACAAATTGCCCTATTCAGCTTTCAGATGATTCTGTAGGTAGAATTGTCAATATTTCAGATGGTTATCCGTATTTCATTCAATTTATATGTCGAGAAGTTTATGATGCTTTTGCACAAAAGATTAGTAACGGAAAAGAGCCATCTATCCCGGTAGAAGAAATAATTCGAAAACTTGATACGGATTTTTTTGCAGGGAGATGGGCCAGGGCTACTGATAGGCAAAGGGAATTACTTTATGTAATTGCTAAACTTAAAAATTGTGAACAGGTATTTGCTGTTCAGGAGATAGTTGATTTGTCGAAAGAAATACTTGAGAAGCCATTTAGCAGCAGCCATGTAAGTCAAATGCTTTCTTCATTAAGTAATGCCGGAATAGTATATAAAAACAGGTATGGTAAATATTCTTTTGCTGTACCTCTATTAGGGCAATTTATACGAAGACAAGAGATAGAACCAATAAGTAATCGGTAATCAGTGATCAGTGATTGGTACCTGATTACCCAATACCTGAGAATAAAGGACCTCGATCCAAAATTTGGTGTTTCAATTTGGATTTCATGGACGTAGTAGTAAAAAATCACGCGCGCTAAAAAATAAATCAAAGGTCTTGATTTATGTACTATGACTGTATCGTGGTGAAAATGTAGAGATTTTCGTCAAACCAATAACCTTTGAACTCTTTACCCCGTTAAATAGGGTTCCCTTTGGGAAATTTAACAGGGGTGAACCCTGCTTGTGGGGTCGAAGCCCGAAGGGCGGAGCCCCAAACCCCTGAACGGTTACCGTAGATTTAATGCGAAGTATTATTTAACAGGGTGATTTGTTTGTTATTTGAGATTTGGAATTTGGAATTTATTTGTTATTTGTTTTTTGGATACCTGTCGAGAGCCTCTAGGTCGAACGATTGTAATTTATTTACTTTTTGAGATTTGTCTTTTATTGTTTTTAACACAAACTGCAAGTTCCAGTGATTTCTTATAGATGGGAAGATTTTCATAATAAGCCATGATAACCTCCTAATGA
>CAZLRK010000221.1:0-5625 GCA_964561845.1 uncultured Desulfobacterales bacterium
ATGTGGCTCAATTCTCACGACCAAAAATGGCTCATTTTTAAACGACCGTTGACATGCTTTTACCAGGATAGTAAACTCCATGGGTTTTCAAGGGAAGTTGCTCATAACCGGAAGCGTGTCCCATGCACCATATCAGAGAAAGATGAAAAAGATATGTGATGCTTCTGTTAGAGAAACCGGTATGGAAAATAGAATAGTGTTTACCGGTTACATTTCAGAGAAGGAGTTGGATTCTCTTTTCCGGATGGCTGACCTTTTGATATATCCTTCTCTTTATGAAGGGTTTGGCATCCCTGTTATAGAAGCAATGATGATGGAATTGCCTGTTATCACATCAAATGTCACAGCTATGCCTGAAGTTGCAAATGGTGCGGCATATCTTGTTAACCCGAATAATATCGAGGAAATGGCCTCTGGTATGTCTGAGCTTTTACAAAATAAAAAACTTCAAGACGAAATGAAAGCAAAAGGGATAGAGCGTTCCCGATCTTATACATGGCAAAATGTTTCAGAAAGATACCTTAAAATTTATCAAGAAGCAATTGCGTCACATTAAAGGTCCCGGGGTTTTTACCGAATGATTGTTAAATGGATCCCATTTGGTTAGGAAAACAATTATGCGAAAACTTTTGAACATTACCAATGTTTTAGCTGTTTGAAAATTAAGCTGCTTACTTCAAACCTATCTCTTCTGCAACATCGCGCATTCCCATGATTGTATCCGTAATAAGCTCTGTGAGTTCTATATCTAACATTTCAGCCCCTTTTTCAATAATGGCTCTATCTACTCCGGCGGCAAACCTTTTATTTTTCCACTTCTTTTTTACGGACTTTGCTTTTAAATCCATTACGCTTTTGGATGGACGGACCAATGCGGCTGTAACAACAAGACCTGTGAGTTCGTCAATGGCATAAAGGACCTTTTCCAGATCTGTCTTGGGTTCAACATCCGAACAGATTCCCCATCCATGGCTTATAACTGCTCGAATGTATTCTTCCGGCCAGCCGTTTTCCTTTAATATTTCCTCGCTTTTATGGCAGTGCTCCTCAGGAAACTGCTCGTAATCAAGGTCGTGGACCAGACCGATAACGCCCCATTTTTCTTCATCTTCTCCACGTTTTCCGGCAAAATAACGCATGACGCCTTCTACCGCCAGGGCGTGCTTAATAAGGCTGTCACTTTTGTTATATTTTGAAAGGAGATCATAAGCTTCTTTGCGTGTGGGTATCATTGGATTCATTTTTTATCCTCCAACCCTAATTGATCGAAAACAATGCTCAATTAGGCGTTAATTGTTAATAGTTATTCGTTATTAGAATTTGTTGATCGTCTAATTTTATTATTCTATGATTGATGAAATATAAAAACGGATATTATTCCTTTTAAACGATTAACTGATAACAAATAACGAATAACTCCCAATTGGTTTTTCACTCTTGACAGATCCTTCTTACTTATAAAGAATAAGGATTTTAACCCATATTTCCCGAAAAAATCAAGGCTATATGTCAGAAATACGAGATAAAATAAAAATTCTTTTTGAACGATTAGGTCATCTGATATATCAAAACCACCTAAAGGTGTTATTTATTGTATTCTTTTTTATCGGTTTATTAGTTTACCAGATTCCCAAAATAACCACTGACACATCGGCAGAGGCGTTACTTCGAAAAAATGACCATAGCTTGCTTCAATATAATACTTTTCGGGATCAGTTCGGCCGGGCCGAGATGATTATTATTGCCGTTAAACCACCGAAAGTCTTTGATGCCGCTTTTCTTGCCAAGTTGAAATCCTTTCATAACGATCTGGAAAATGAAGTACCATATATACGGGAAGTGACCAGCCTGATAAACGCCAGGAACACCCATGGGAAAGGGGATGTTCTATTTGTTGAGGACCTTCTTGAAGGCTGGTCTGAAAGAAACATTGATCTTGATTCTTTAAAAGAATTGGTTCTGAAAAATCCTCTTTATCAAAATCATCTCATTTCGGAAGATGGAAGCCTGACCGCCCTAGTTATTGAAACGGAATCTTCCATATCAGAAACGGTTTCAGAAGAAGATATTTCATCTGAATTTGAGGAAGATGCATTTCCAGCAGAAGATGAATCAAAGAAAACTCACTATTTTTCGGAAAAAGAAAACAGGGAGGTTGTCGAGGCAGTTAATCGCGTTGTTGATCGTTATCAGAGCTCTGACTTTGTTTTGGCGACTTCCGGCGGACCCATCATCGTAGATATCTTCAATCAGGCGACGTTAAAGGACATCCGTTTCTGTATCGTGCTTTCTTTGATTGCTGTTTCTTTTTTCCTGGCGATCCTTTTTCGCAGAATCTCAGGGATCATATTACCCATGATTGTTATCAATTCATCCATGGTTTCTACCATGGGCTTAATGGCGCTTTGTAATGTTCCCATTAAGATTACGACTACGGTTATTCCCGGGTTTTTGCTGGCTGTTGGAGTTGCAGACTCAGTTCATATTCTGGCCATTTTTTACAGATCCCTTAAGCAGGGAAAAAGCAAAGAGGACGCCATTGTCTACGCTCTGAGGCATTCCGGAGCTGCCATTGTAATGACAAGCCTCACTACTGCTGCGGGTCTTTTGTCTTTTTCCTTTGCAGAACTTCTTGCAATTGCTGAGATTGGAATTTTTGCCGCTGCCGGTGTTATTTTTGCCCTTTTTTATACGATTATTATGCTTCCGGCGATTATAGCCCTTGTTCCCATAAAAAAGAAACACTCACCGGGAACGGATGAAAAATCGTCTTTTATGGATCGTATACTTATAACAGTTTCTGATTTTTCCACAAGCCATCCAATTAAAATTATAGTTATAAGTCTGGTAATCTTTGTTTTATCGATTCTTTTCACCTCGCAGCTACGATTTTCCCATAATGTGGTCAATTATTTTCCCGACACAATGAAAGTTAAGAAAGATTTGTTTTTCATCGACACGAAGCTCAAAGGGACTATTACTTTGGAAGTAGTTATAGATACAAACAAAGAGAACGGTATTTATGAACCTGATTTATTAAACCGCATAGAAAAACTTACCAGCGGCATCGAGTCAATCAACAACCTTGACATATTTGTTGGCAAAGTTTTTTCCATAAATGATATTATCAAAGAAATCAACCAGGCTCTTCATGGGAATGATGTTGCTTATTATACTATTCCCCAGGATCGACAAACTATTGCACAGGAGCTTTTCCTGTTTGAAAACAGCGGATCTGACGATCTTGAAAGGATCGTGGACAGCCGGTTTCAGGAAGTCCGTATCACGATTAAGACCCCCTGGGTTGATGCTATTATTTGTAATAATTTTATCAAAGATATTAGAAAGCGGTTTAATAATGTTCTACAGGATAAAGAAGAAATAACCATAACAGGTGGAATGGCTCTGATGTCAAGGGTTATCATGGCGGCTATATACAGTATGGCAAGGAGCTATGTAATTGCATTTCTGGCAATAACCTTGATGATGATTCTCTTTATCGGAGACATAAAAATCGGACTGATCAGCATGATCCCCAATTTGTTGCCTATTTTAATCATTATGGGAATTATGGGGCTTGCTAAAGTTCCGTTAACAATGAATACCTTATTGATTGGCAGTATTGCCATGGGGCTTGTTGTGGATGATACAGTGCATTTTATATATAATTTCCAGGAATATTACAGAGAAAAACAAGATGCATATGAGGCGATCAAAGAGACACTTCTTAGTACTGGGCGGGCATTGCTGGTAACATCCCTGGTTCTTGCTACCGGCTTTTTTGTTTTGATGTTTGCTACGTTAAATCACCTGGTCAGATTCGGTTTTTTTACAGGTATGGCTATCCTCATTGCTTTACTGGCGGACTTCTTGCTAGCGCCGGCCCTTATGCTTTTTTTAACACGCAAAGCTGAAAAGAATAAAAAAAATTTCACGCAAAGGCGCTAAGGCGCAAAGAGTAAAAGATATTTTAAAATAAAACTTAGCGTCTTGGCGTCTTTGCGTGAGAATAATTTTAGTTAAAAATATTGACAATTAAATTACGTTGTGATACAAATCCTAGCTTAAAACACGGTCTTTAATTTTATCTAAATTTTTTCATAAAAATTTCTATAACAATTTTTTCTTTGCGTCTTAGCGTCTTTGCGTGAGACACAGGATGGCAAAAGGAGGTAGGAATGGCTATGAACCAAATTAAAACCCTAATAACTTCTCTGTTTTTAATAAGCATATACACTTTACTCCTTTCCTTTCCAGCCCATGCAGCTTCCAGGGGTATTACCGTTAAAACCAAAACATCTTCAGGCGATACAAAAGAGATGGAGCTTTACTCCGGCTACTATGCTTTTGTGGTGGGTTGCGGGGACTATAAATCAGGTTGGCCAACCCTGCCCAATCCGATTAAGGATACACGAGAAGTGGCCAAAACCTTAAGACAGATGGGCTGGGAGGTGGAAACACTTGAAAACCCTGATGGGAGTGTCTTTCGAAGATCATTGAATAAATTAATCGCTGGACCAGGGAAAGATAAAGGCAAGGGAATTCTTCTTTGGTTTTCAGGTCACGGGCATACCATGAAGGAGGCAGATGGTTTGAGTTTAGGATATCTTGTTCCGGTTGATGCGCCTGATCCTGATGTCGATGAAATCGGTTTTATGGATAAGGCTGTCAGCATGAGGCAAATTGAAACAGTTGCAAAGCGAATTCATTCGAAACACGTGTTGATGGTGTTTGATTCCTGCTTTTCAGGAGCAATTTTCCAAATGACCCGTGCCAAGCCATCCCCATATATTCAGGAAAAGGTTGCTGAACCTGTAAGGCAGTTCATTACTGCAGGTGGTGAAGATGAACAAGTGCCTGATAGATCGGTGTTCAAAGATGTTTTTCTCCAGGCGATTTATAAGGGTTATGCTGACAGGAATGAAGACGGATATGTCACCGGAGAAGAACTTGGATCATACCTCCAGGAGAAAGTGGTAAACTACTCCAACAAAAGCCAACATCCGCAGTTTGGTAAAATAAACAATCCAAAGCTTGACAAAGGTGATTTTGTATTCATTAAGCGGGACTGGCAAAAAGAAATTGCAAAGATCGAAATGCCTCCAAAGAAAAAGAAGCCTGAACACGGCTTGTTGATATTGGAGAGTAAACCAGGGGGAGGGGAAGTCTGGATCAGCGGCAAAAAAAGAGGAACAACTCCTCTTAGACTTAAGGTCTTAGAATCAGGGGATTTAACAGTCTCTATCCGCAAGGATGGATTTAAGACAAAGAAAAAGAAAATTTATCTGATAGCAGGGGAAAAAAACCAGGTGTCCCTGACCCTTGACCGCATTAAAAAGCCTAAAAGCGCGAAAAGTAAAGTTAGACGGGTGCCGCCTCCGTCTTTTTAACATATGGCTCACGCAAAGTCGCGAAGAATAAAAAAAAAATTTCACGCAAAGACGCAAAGGCGCAAAGAAGAAAATAAATAAAGATTCACCGCAGAGGCGCAGAGAACGCAGAGTTTTAAGATATTTTTTGTTTTCCGTTGAGAGGACGGAAAACAAAAAGCAACGCTATTTAAGATATATGACCTGAATTTTGCACGTAACTCTACGTCATGAACAGTAAGCAGCGATTTTTAAT
>CAZLRK010000222.1:0-5573 GCA_964561845.1 uncultured Desulfobacterales bacterium
CCTTTATTTCGACATATAAACATTGATGAATTTTTATTCAAGATTCAGTTATTGACAGTTTCGTAAAAAGTAAAAAATTTTCTTTTACGAACGTTTTAAGTTTAAGGTTTTAAGTTTTAAGTATCTGTAAATAATTGTAATACCATAACTTCAAACCTAACACTTAAAACCTAAAACGTGATGAATTCGACTTTTTACGAATTCATAAGGTATTATATGTCATTATCTACCATCAAATCCTCAATCAAATGAAAGAAAGACATTTGGAGTAAAGATTCGTTTACCCTTTCCTCTCCAATCTCTTCCAATATTTGGGCCGTTTGGATATCTTCAGCAATTATATCCACAAAATCAGTCCTGTGTAGGGAAAGAACATCCAAAGGAGTTCGCGCCATCACCGTTGCAGTACAAGGTTTGGAAGACAGTGCGGAGTATTCCCCAAAGATATCCCCGGTTTTAAGCACTGCCATTGGTTTCTTAAAGCTTCCTGTCTCGTTGTTAAAGACCACGGCCTCTCCCTTCCTTATTATATATATTGTACCTTCGGGGTTCTCTTTCCCCTCTTGCAGAACAATCTCTTTGGGGTCGCATGATTTAGCCTGAAACCGTTTGATAATATTTTTTCGATTTTCCTTATCCAGGTGGGAAAAAAGCGGAGATAGACTTAATACAGTGTCCAGGGAGCGTTCCCAAAATGCATTGAAAAGTACTTGACCGACTTGGGGATGCCGGTTATTTATATCCTTGATGTCCTCTCCCTTCCATGAAAGAAGCTGGCAAAGAGTCTCTGCGGTAATAGTGGCGCTTCGTCTTCGTTCAGACATATAGGCTATCTCCCCCAAAAAATCTCCCTTGCCCAGGGACCCCAAGAGAATTTCCTTCTTATCCTTGGCTTCTTTGGTTACTCGCACGCTTCCCTCGACAATAAGATAGATATCGTCTCCCTTACTCCCCTCCTTGATGATGGTCTTATTCTCCTTAATATCATGGAACTTGGAGGCTTTCAGCAGATGTAGAAACTCCATTTCACCTAACTCGGAAAATAATGACAGGTTATGGAAGCTTTTATACTTCTTGTATATTTCCAATACAGGAATCTCGATGTCCTTTTGGTCCGCTATCTGCGAAAGATGGTGCATAATTTCAACGTTGTTTACTTGTATTGAAAGTAATTCATCGGCAACAATAACGGCCATACTATATTGTCCGGCCTTAATAAAACCGCTAAAAGCCCTCCAAAGGTAGGCCAAAGCATCCTTTCCTCGACCTGCTTTGCTCATAAGATATCCCACTTGTCTTGCCGCTACGGGATCACCAGGAGTTCTAATGAGTTCTGCCATCTTTTTTTCAAGATCCTTTTGTTCTTTCCTGGAAAGTTTGTCTTTCTTTTTCATTGGCTTCTCCTTATTTTAGATCTCGTTAAGTTGTCGAGTAGTTGAGTAGTTAAGTAGTTGTAATGATAAGAATAGTAACAGTTTTGCAAAATAATTTGACATCCAACCATTTACAGATATTAACATATTGATTTAATTATAGTTCTTTTCCTACTCAACCACTTAACAACTCAACTATTTGACGATGTCTGTATTTTGACAATTGCTTCATCTCTCAACGCTTTTTTAAATAATTTTTCAGTGACAGTTAAAGGCATTTCATCTCGAAATTCAACAAATTTTGGCACCGCATAAGGTGCAAGATGTTTTCTACACAAATCCTGGATATCTTCCACTGTCACCTTTTCATCATAACCTTCCTTTAGCTGGATAACTGCCATTACCCTTTCGCTTCCTGGATTTTTGGGATCCGGAACTCCGAAAGAAGCCGCCATGTGCACCCCGGGATGTTTAAACAGAACCTCATCAACAGTAGTGGTATAGACTTTCAGGCCTGAAACGTTTACCATGTCTTTTGCCCTGTCACTCATATGAAAATAACCATCTTCGTCCATTACTGCGATATCCCCTGTAAAAAGCCACCCGTCATCTGTAAGCCCTGAGCCCGGTTCAGGCCAGTATCCTTTCATAATCTGAGGACCTCTCACTACGATTTCCCCTGCTTCTCCAAAAGGAACCTCCTCCCCACTTTCAGGATCCAGCAGCTTGCATTCGGTATCAGGTGAGGGCATACCCAAACCGGTCTTTTCCTTTGGCAAAAAACCCGTAACTTTAGAAAAGCCCGAAATATTAAAATGCGTTAACGGGCCCGTCTCGGTTAAACCGTAGCCTTCCGAAATCGGCGTGCCGAATTCCTTTTTAATAGCCTCTGCAATTTCCAGAGGAAGCGGTGCCGCCCCGGTCATGGGAATTACGTTCATCTTCCCTACATTAGCCTGGGCAATACGCATTAATTGGGTGGGTACAGTGGGAATCAAAAAAGGTCGATATTTTTTAAGATATTTTACAAGCATCTCTGTATCTCTTGGATCCGGCATTAAAATAATCCGGAGGCCTAAATAAGCAGCTGCTTGCTCTATGTAATGTGCGTATGAATGAAACAGGGGAATGGAAATGAAAACCGAAGCCTTCCCGGCAAGCCCCATCATAAGCGGCTTCAGTATCCAGGGCAAACCTTGTAAAATGCAACTATATCGATTATAATGGGTGATCATAACCCCCTTGGGAACCCCGGTGGCTCCGCCCGTAAAAGCAAGCTCACACAAATCATCCTTTGGATCTATTTCAACCTTGGGAAACGCCGCATCATTTTCATCAATAAGTTTTCGGAATTCATGAACATCTTTCGGAAGCGTTGCTGACACCTCTTTGATATCGTAGCCTTCAGTGGAAGTGACGATAATATGTTCAAATTCACAGCGGTCTTTTATCCCCAATACGCGTTCCAGATGCTCTTCTCTGCAGATGATGACCCTGCTGTTTGAACTTCCTGCTTCATGGATAAGCCCATCATCTGTCCGCAGAATACTGGTTGGCACAATAGCAGCGCCGGCCTTTAAAATAGCCCAGTCGCTGACAATAAATTCCATGCAGTTTGGGAGAAAAACACAGACCCGATCGCCTTTTTTTACGCCTAACCCTGCCAGGGCCGCCGCCAGCTTATCGGCCTGTAGCTTTAAGTTCCTGTAACTGATCTTTCTTCCCAGATAGAGGATTGCCGTTTGACCGGGATATTTTTCAGCCGCCAAATCAAGAGCTTTGAATACGGGTTCCTCAGGATAGGGATATAAACTCTCTTCCAATTTATAGGGCCCTAACTTATAACTCTTTAACCAGGGTTTATCTAAATAACTCATATTTGGTTTTTCCTTAATACTTTAGCCTTCTGAAAACAATTAAGAATAGCAAGCTTTAAAGGTTGTTTAATTTTTAATCGTGTAACTGTCTGAGCGTATTAGTGAGAGTTAAGAAAGAACAGGGGTTTGCATTATGTGTTTAACGGCTAATCGGCATTTATAGCTTAGCTGTTTATTTAAAAGACATGCACTGTTCTTTCTTTACACTCACTTATGCGCGAGTTTTACACGGTTCAAAATTTAATTACCTTTGAAGCTGCTTTGTTTTCAAAACCAAAAGATTTGATATTTGTTATTTGGAATTTAATTTACTCCATTTTAGATAGATACACTCCTATGGGGTGAAACAAAAGCCTGTTCCTTTGAGCTAAGATCTCCACACTTCCTCAATCAAATCATCCAGGCCCAATTCCCTCAACTTCCCGGGAGTCGGTTTGCCGCTCTCTTTGTCCCATCCCCGAAATTCATAGTAGGCATCTTTCATCATTTCCAAAGTCTTCTTCTCAATCACCATTCCTTTTGCAGGTCCTTCCGGCAGCGGATCTTCCATCAGACGCTTCGGCAGGGTATCCATCTCCCTGGTTATTCCTTCTCTTATACAAAATGCTCGTATGAGATTATAGATACGTTCTCCGCTTTTTTTAAATTCATCCACTCCCAAATTCCAGCCTGTGGCGCTGTTCAGTAGTTCCAAACAGTCCTGTACCGTCAGGATTAAGCCCATAAATTTGCACCCGCCAATGGCATCAAACATTGTCAGGGCATTTTCCATATCAACCAGCACCCTGGCCTCCTTAGGATTGGCAACAAAGGAATCTTCTATTCGGCTTTCATCGACCAAGAGCCAGGCCATATCAATAAAAGTAGGCCCTTGAACATAGCCTGTCATATGATCTCCCCCGCGATTGGCTGTTACATATCCCAACCCGGTTATTTTCGCAGCACGCGGATCATAGGCCGGAAGTTCAAGCCCTTTTACATGTATGGCAAAATGTTCGGATCCTTGCCCCAGCTTTTCTGACATGACCTTTGTCCCTTCGGCCAGCAAATCGCCCAAACCTTCTCTGTTGGCTATTTTCTTAATCAGGCTAATAACAAGCTTTGTATTTCCGAACTTGACATCAAGACCGCCGGTCTGCTCTTTTGTCAGAATCCCTTTCTCATAACATTCCATGGCAAAGGCAATCGAAGAACCCGTGCTGATGGTATCCAGTCCATATTCATTACAAAGGTAATTGGCCATGGTGATAGCGTTCATATCGGAAATGCCGCACATCGCCCCTAATGTATTGGTGGTTTCGTATTCAGGCCCTTCTCCTTTACGCCCTTTCCATTCGCCTTCCTTGATTTCAGTCCCTCGCCCGCAAGCTATGGGGCAGGCAAAACAGTTCACCCCCTTAACAAACACCTTATCCGTCATCGCCTGCCCGTTTACTTCTTCAATCTCTTCAAAGACTCCTTCCTGCCAGTTACGCGTGGGATATCCTCCCTTGGCGTTTACCATATCTGCGAGCATATTCGTACCAAAGGTCTCAAAGCCTATCTTCAGCATGGATTCATCCAGCAAATCCATCTGTCTTTTTGCGGTTTTCCTGAAGATATCCTGGTTTGCAAGACTGATAGGTGTTTTTCCTGCACAAGCTACAGCCTTAAGACGTTTGGATCCCATGACGGCGCCAAGACCGCATCGGCCTACTGCTCGATGCTTGTTGTTCATTATTGATGCATATCGGACAAGATTCTCACCGCCTGAACCGATAGAAGCAATAGTCATTTCCTGATCCGATGCTTCTTGTATCAAATCTTCGGTCTCCGGCACGGTCTTCCCCCATAGGTTTTTGGCGTCGCAAAGTTCCGTAGCGCCGTCAACAACTTTCAGATAAACGGGTTCCGGTGATATTCCTTGAAAAATAATACCGTCGTAGCCACTTCTTTTCAAAGTTGCCCCAAAGCTTCCTCCTGAATTCCCATGGCCCCATATGCCTGTCAACGGGGACCTGGCCACTACGGAATACCGACTTGAACTTGCAGAGGCGGTTCCGGTAAGTGGTCCGGACATAAAAATCAGTGGGTTTTCCGGTCCAAGGGGATCTGCACCCTTTGGTGTTTCTTGATAGAGATATTTGGTTGCAAGACCTGCCCCCCCTATGTACTTCACTGCCCAGTCTTCACGTATATTCTCTTCAGTGATTATTCTCTCCGTTAAATTGACCCTTAGTATCTTACCAATAAAAGCGTTTAACATAATTTTACCTCCAGCTCTTTCACTATGAGACCTTTGAAAAATGCTCAATTTTGTTCAAGTTCAAGGCAGGCGAAAATT
>CAZLRK010000223.1:0-5534 GCA_964561845.1 uncultured Desulfobacterales bacterium
CTTGCTTCGACCTTTCTCTATTTTGGTGTTGACAATTCAGAAACGGGCCACTATGCTCCTCTTTTGATTCTAGATTACCAACCAACTTACTGTAACTGGAACCAAAATGAGTATAGCCTTTTTATTTTTTAATCAAGGCTTACTGCAATATAGCAAGCTCTAATGAGTGAAGCGAATGGGCGGTGAAACAGTGTAAAAAAATACGTAATCGAACTTATGAAATAGAGCACTAAGACACAAAGAAAATGAAAAACACGATGGAGTCCACCATGTTGTCTAAAGAAAATTTAAGAAAGATTGTAATTTTGGAAAATCTTACTGATGATATGCTCGAAAAGCTGATTCCAATTGCAAATACAGTCAGTTTTAACAAAGGAGATACCATTTTCAAAGAGGGAGATATAGCAGATAAATTTTTCATGTTAAAAAAAGGAAAGGTGCTTCTTGAGAAAAGAGTATCAGAAAAGATAACCGTATCAATTGGTTCTATAAAACAAGGTTATTCATTTGGTTGGTCTGCGATACTGGATGGAGAATCATACTCGAATGATACAGTTTGTGCCGAAAAAAGTGAGGCTATTTGCTTCAGCAGAGAAAATATTTTAGATATTATCAATAAGGATCACTCGCTGGGATATAAATTGACTATGCAAATCCTTGAAATTATAAAAACCCGCCTTGACTACCGGACAGCTCAATTCATAAAGGTAATTTCAAATCATCCCGACATGCAAACCCTTTTTGAAAATTAGTATTGTTAAGCTTTTATTGACATTAAGCTTTTAATAATTAATTTGAGACTTAAGTTGTTAGCTCGAACATCTCAATTGTGAGCCAAGCGAACTAACTTAAACGAAGGAGAAAATTTATGAGTAATGAACAATTCTTTTTTACATCTGAATCTGTAACCGAAGGGCATCCTGACAAGGTTGCCGATGGAATTTCAGATTCTATACTCGACTCTATTATGGAAAAGGATAAAAATTGCAGGGTTGCTTGTGAAACTCTTGTCACAACAGGCATGGCATTTGTTTCAGGTGAAATTACAACAGAATGCTATGTGGATATACCTCAGATTGTCAGGGATACAATACATGATATAGGATATAATTCGTCTCAAATGGGCTTTGACTGGCAAACCTGCTCGGTAATTACAAGCATTGATCGTCAATCTCCTGATATTTCTCAAGGAGTAACCAAAGGTGAAGGCCTGTTCAAGGATCAAGGTGCAGGAGATCAGGGACTAATGTTTGGATTTGCCAGTGATGAGACTCCTGAACTGATGCCAATGCCGATTATGTTTGCGCATAAACTCTGTAATCGGCTTACCGTTGTCCGAAAAAATGGTGCGCTCGATTTCTTGCGCCCCGACGGAAAATCTCAGGTAACAATCGAATATGAAAACGGCAACCCTAAACGTGTTGACACCGTTGTAATCGCTGCACAGCACAAACCCGATATATCCTACGCAGTTTTGAAAGAAGCAATTATAGAAGAAGTCATAAAAAAGGTAATTCCAATTGAAATGACCGATGGGGATACCCGCTATTTCATTAATGCAACCGGACGTTTTGTTGTCGGCGGCCCCATGGGAGATTGTGGTCTTACCGGCAGAAAGATAATAGTAGACACATATGGCGGTCAGGGAAGCCATGGAGGCGGATGTTTTTCAGGTAAAGATCCTTCCAAAGTGGATCGCAGCGCTTCATACATGGCCAGGTATATCGCAAAAAATATAGTTGCCGCAGGCTTCGCTAAAAAATGTGAGATCCAGATCGCCTATGCCATCGGGGTGGCGGAACCGGTTTCTATTATGTTGGATCTCATGGGGACAGGAACGATGCCTAAAGAACAACTTAAAAATATAATCAATGAAGTTTTTGATTTAAGGCCTGCTGCAATCATCGAATATCTGGATCTACTGCGTCCAATCTATCAAAAAACTTCTGCCTATGGCCACTTCGGACGAGATGAACCCGAATTTACGTGGGAAAAAACCAATATGGTTGATGTGCTAAAAGAGAAAGCAGGAATATAATGAATACAGACATCGTCAAATAGTTGAGTGGTTAAATGGTTGAGTAGGAAAATATTTATTATTAAATCAATAAGTTAATATTTGCAAACTGTTGCATCCTAATTGAGCGAAAATAATGCTCAATTAGGCGTTAATTGTTATTTGTTATTATAATTTGATGATCGTCTCATTTTATAAATTTATGATTGGTGAAATATTAAGACGGATTTTATTCTTTTTAAACCATTAACCAATAACAAATAACGAATGGTTCGATATGCTCACCACCCTGAGCATAGTCGAAGGGTAACTCCCAATTGGTTTTTTACTCAATTGGGGTGGTTGTCCAATAATTTTTAAAACTGTTATTATTCTTATCATTACAACTACTTAACTACTCAACGACTTAACGAGATCTGGAATAAGGAGATAAAATGAACTTTGACGTTAAAAATATAAAACTCGCAAAAGAAGGAAAGCTTCGTATCGAATGGGCGAACCAGAGTATGCCTGTTCTGAATCGTATCAGGAAAAGATTTCAAAAGGAAAAGCCTTTAAAGGGGAAACGCTTGGCAGCCTGTCTCCATGTTACCACCGAAACCGCATCACTTATGCAAACACTAAAGGCTGGCGGTGCAAGAGTGTTTCTTTGCGCGTCCAACCCGCTTAGCACACAGGATGATGTTGCAGCATCCCTTGTAAAGAATGATAAGATTCCTGTTTTTGCAATAAAAGGGGAAAATAATAAAACATATTACAAACATATAAATTCGGTTCTGGATAACAAACCTCAATACACAATGGATGACGGGGCCGATCTGGTTTCTACTCTTCACACCGACCGCACGGAACTTATCAGACTGGTTCAAGGAGGCACTGAAGAAACAACTACAGGAATAATACGCTTAAAGAGCATGGCTTCCGATGGAGTTTTAAAATACCCGATCATTGCGGTAAATGATGCCCAGACAAAACATTTTTTTGATAACAGATATGGCACGGGCCAAAGTACGATTGACGGAATCATTCGTGCGACAAATCGCCTGATTGCCGGAACTAATTTTGTTGTTTGCGGTTATGGATGGTGCGGAAGAGGACTTGCCATGAGGGCCCGTGGAATGGGTGCTAACGTTATAGTAACCGAAGTCGACCCTGTTACGGCTCTTGAAGCTGTCATGGACGGCTTTACAGTTATGCCGATTCAGAAAGCGGCAAGGATAGGTAATATTTTCTGTACGCTTACCGGCAACATAAACGTGATACGGAAAAATCACTTCAAGATTATGAAAGACGGCGCCATAGTAGCTAATTCAGGTCATTTTAATGTTGAACTGGATCTTGAAGGATTAAAATCAATTGCAAAATCCACAAGGAAAATAAGACCATATGTTGAGGAACATGTGCTCGAAAACGGAAAACGTATAAATGTACTCGGCGATGGAAGGTTAATAAATCTTGCCGCCGCCGAAGGACATCCTTCAAGTGTTATGGACATGAGTTTTGCAAATCAATCTCTAAGCATCGAATACATGGTAAAAAATAAAACAAAGTTTGAAAAAGATGTCTACCCTGTGCCGGAAGAAATCGACATGCAGATCGCAAAGGAAAAACTGGCAGCCATGGGTATTACAATCGACAGGCTGACACCCGAGCAGAAAAAATACCTGGCGTCTTGGACCATTGGAACCTGATGTAACGAAACTTTTGACAAATTTATTTTTAAATTGAATATCCTCCACTAGCAGACTGTTGTTAGCACGAATATCTTAGTTATTATAACCAAATGTTATTTAAGGGAAATATGTCCATTTTGATTCAAAATAAATTTTTTATGAGAAATGCGGGTTAGCCCATTTGTGAAGCATCCCTTTTACCATAAAGGAATTAAGAATTGGGATCAATATGCTCTCTGTGAGTATTCCAACGAATAATTTTATCCGAGTGCACATTATTGGTTACAGTACACACTATTGTGTGCACTCAGTGCCTTCCACCTGCCTGCTAATTATAACTTACCTGTATCATTGACTAATTGATGACATGCTCAACCATTTGAAGCTTTATTTTCCTTTTGTATCAAATAAGTGCACACTATCGTGTGCAATTGTTGCTTTCAACAAATCTTCCCCTTTATACCGTTTTCTAAATGGTAAATTATTTACGCATCGCTATCTGATCACCTAAGACCCTCATAAAAAAAGATATTCTGAACACCCAGAGAACAAACAGTTCCTTTCAAATGCCTTTCACTTTATAAAACAATCCTTTGGCATGGATATTGCCTATAATTACAATGGACAATATTTATATAAATTTCAATGGATTGGTTAGCAAAGCGCTGAAAAGGCGGCCGAGATTAAGAATTTAAAGAAAGAAGAAACTTCTAAAGTTACTAATAAATGATAATAATGTCAGCTAATTAAGATTAAAAGGGGCAAATCATGAAAAAGACTGTTTTTGTAACATTATTTTTACTGATTGGACTACTTATCAGCACTTCCTTTGCAGTCGAGATAACCGCATTTGGCCCAAAAAACTATTTACGAACCACTGGCGAACCTGATGTCTATATAGATTCGTTTTCTGCAATTCCGGGAGAAAGCAGGCTCATTGTTACAAATGGAGCTTCGGATGGTGAAAACAGAATAACTGATGCTATAAGCAGTGCGGTAATTCTTGTTAATGGAGTGCAAATATTTGGACCGAATGATTTTAGCCAGCAGGTTTATCTTCTTGAGAAGCCTGTTAATCTCACCGAGAGCAATTCTATTTCGATAGAACTAGCGAGTGGGCCGGGAAGCTACCTTACCATTGAAGTCACTCAAGAACAAGAAGTAGGGCCACCCACGGTCAACTTCAGCGCCGCTCCTGAAACTATTCTGAGAGGAGAATCTTCAACCCTGACATGGACATCCACCAATGCCGATTCCTGTAAGATTGAGCCATGTACTTCTTTGTTTTGTTTATTTAGCTATCCTGCAAATGGATCAACAATAGTTTTCCCGGCTTGGACCACCACCTACACCATTACAGCTACCGGACCCGGTGGAACCGCCACGGATAGTGTTACGGTAACGGTCATCCAACCTCCAAACGTAAGTATAAGTGCTGCCCCTGAAACCATTTAAACTGGTGAATCCTCTACACTGACATGGATCTCGACCTATGCAGATTCTTGTGTCATCGAACCGGATATCGGCAACGTTGATTTAAATGGATCACTCACAGTCTCACCTACTGACACGACAACCTACACAATCACGGCCACAGGTCCTGGTGGAACGGCCACGGCCAGCGTTACGGTTACCGTCACCTATCCGCCGCCAACAGTGAGTATCTCCGCAAGTCCTGAGACCATGCAGATTGGTGGGTCCTCCACCCTGACATGGACCTCCACTAATGCAGATTCTGCTACCATTGATCAGGGTATTGGCATAGTTGATGTTAATGGTTCGATAGTAGTTGCTACGTCCCAGAATAAATGACCCCGAAAATCCCGCAATAGTTTACCCCGCCA
>CAZLRK010000224.1:0-5527 GCA_964561845.1 uncultured Desulfobacterales bacterium
CGCCCTCTCAGCGATTCAGATCAAGAACTCTGAGTGCTCTGTGAACTCTGCGAGATATAAACAAGACCCTTTTTAGTTGGTTATTGAATTTAGATATAAATGTAGCTGCCTTGCTTGTCCCGTTTTGCGGGGGATTCTTTACATATTATTACAACTACTCAACTACTCAACGATTCGACGACTTAACTATATCTGAACTTTGAACGCTGAACCTTGAACCCCTGAACGGTTTTTGCCTGGATCATCTCATCCATAATGCGTGAGGCAATCTGTGCAAAAGGAGTATCATTGATGTGATGGTTTATTTCCTGGACATCTATCCGGGGATCAAGATCCTGCATAAGTTTTTGAATGAATGCTTTGCTAATGGTTGGATCATACAAAGGACCTGTTTCACGATCTGCTTCCGACCATCCTCGAGAGGGAATGAGCATCCGAATATTTGCGGCATCATGGTTAAGTTTTTCCGAAAGTTGTTTTGCCAGAAGCAGGGATTCATCAATGTTGAGCCGAATTGCAGAGCGAAAGTCATAGAAAAAGATTTTGCGATCTTTGAATTCGTTGGGGATGCTATGCCGTGTAAATTCCAGCACAGCGCAATCCATTCCACCGGGCACTATAAGACGAGGCAGTTCCTTTCCAGGAATGGGGTTAAATCGTTCAGGACCGATTCCCCCGCAGTAGCCATTCATCAAGGCATCGGCAAGTTCATGAGTGGCAAGATCCAGAATACCGGCAAAATAGCCTTCAGCTGCAAGCTCTTCCATGGCCATGCCGCCGGTTCCGTTCGCGTGGAATGCGATTACCTCGTATCCCATTTCTTCTAAGGATTTACGTATACCTTCTGCAGCTTTTGTAATGAATCCGAAAAAAGTGAGCGCTATTCGTTTTACTTGCTCCTGCGGATTCCATTGACTTTGGGACATGCCGCAAACAGCTGCCGCTGCTTGATCCAGTATCTTGCCTGATATACTGTTTACTCCCAAAAGATCTACCACGCTGTGAATCATGGTAATATCTTTTGTACCGACAACTTTGGCCATGTTTCGAGATGCTACCGTGGAAACCATTACTTTGGGAACACCGACAGGAAGCTTATGCATGATAGCTGTACAAAGATGTGTGCCGGAACCTCCGCCGGCCGAAATTATTCCGCAAATATCACCTTTTTCGTGAAGTTCCATGATCAGCTCTTGAGCACGCAAAAGGATTTTTTGGATAACTTCATCCCTGCTAATGGAATCTATATTTCTGTTTTTACTAATTTCAGTAAACAGGTCGATATCCGCAGAAAAGGGGGAGGGGGTTTTGGCGCCTACATTAATTGTGAGTACTTGAAGGTCTCTTTTTTTGATACACTCTTTAAGAAAAAGGTGCTCTTCGGGTTTAGAGTCGAAGGTCCCTAAAACCGCGATAGAAATGTTTTTTTTCATAAATTCAGAACTCATGACCCGGCGTAAATCTGAGTGCAACATATTCTATTAAACTTTGAACTATGAACTAAAATAAAAAATGAACGTCCAACATCGAACATATTAAAAGATGAACGTCCAACATCGAACGTTCAACGTCGAACGTCGAATAATGATGTCGCTTTCAGCCGTCGTAGCCACTATCCGGCCTTCGTAGCCAAAGATACTACGGCGGAGTAGACTGGCGAAGTCTGCACGCTCCGCAATTTAATTTAAAATCGAATTAAAAAGATGAACATCCAACGTCCAACATCGAATATTGTTGCAGCGGAAATCACGATCGAGCTTTCATAACATCTTGAAAATACATACATATGCCAGGAGTTTTAAAATTGGGGTTACATAACTTCAGACATCGTTAAATGGTTGAGTGGTTAAGTGGTTGAGTAGAAAAAGATTTAAGCTATTTCCTCATCAGTTAGATAGCATGCAGGATCAGGAGACCATACGTCGCCAGTCACAGCCTCGGCCCGTACTCTGAAATTACCTGCGCAAATATCCAGCCAGTGGCAAGTTGAACATTTTCCTTTAACATATTTTTTTTTCTCTTTTAATTTTTTTAAAAGTGGTTCTGATGTATCGCTCCAGATTTCGGAGAAGGGTCGCTTTAGTATATTTCCAAAACTATAATGCCGCCAGAATTGATCGGCATGAACTTCACCATCCCAGCTTATACATCCGATACCCCTGCCTGAATTGTTTCCTTCATTCATTTCAAGCAGTTCAAGAACTTCCTTGGCTCGTTCAGGATTTTCTTTAAGAAGCCTTAAATAGAGATATGGCCCATCAGCGTGATTATCAACCGTTAATACTTCTTTTGGTTTTCCATCTTCATGGAGTTTCTTTGTAAGGTCCATTATAAGGTCTACAGCGGCCCTTGTTTCTTCATGGGATAAATCATCTTCAACGAGTTTGGATCCGCGTCCGGCATAAACAAGATGGTAAAAACATACCCTTGGAATTTCCATTTCATCAATAAGATTGAATATTTTAGAAATTTCAGATTCGTTAGATTTATTTATAGTAAAGCGAAGTCCCACCTTAATACCGGCTTCCTTGCAGTTTTTAATTCCATCTAAAGCCATTTTGAAGGCGCCTTTTACACCCCTGAAACGATCATTAATGGGTTCCATTCCATCAAGGCTGATACCGACATAGGAAAGACCGATGTCCTTTAGTGTATGGGCTGTTTTTTTCGAGATCAAGGTGCCGTTTGTAGATATTACAGCTCGAATACCCTTTTCTACAGTATACGCGGCTAGTTCGGGCAGATCCTTTCGAACCAATGGTTCTCCGCCGGAAAATAAAAGTACAGGGACATTAAATCGTGCAAGATCATCAATCAGATTCTTGCCGTCTTTTGTGGAGAGTTCGTTATCAAAGGGGATGTTTTTAGCGTGCGCATAACAGTGTACACACTTTAAATTGCATTGCCTGGTGACATTCCAGACGACCACCGGCCGCTTATCACGTGAAAATTGAAGCAGGTGGGAAGGTAATTGTGATGAAGCGCGTCCGTAACGAAGCGCATCGGAAGGTTCGACTGTTCCACAATAGAGTTTTGATATTCCAATCATTTTACTAGTCCAGTTATTTTTAGACAGGATTAACAGGACTAACAGGATTTATAAAAATTATTTTTCAGAATCCTGTTTATCAGTGAGTTGAATCCTGCAATTTATTATATTAATATTTTTAAACAATTTTTTTAGTACACGTATTCTAAATACGAGTTTAACACATGCACTAAAACTTCAGATTTTTACCTGACTGTGAGCATTCTCGCTCATGCAGGATTATGATTTTGTGATTAACTGGAATAATATCTTGTGTATCCTGTTATCCTGTCATAACTTTTTTGTATGGTGAACTGTTACCAATCATTTTAAGGCAAGGAATATTCATCCCTGATGAGCTTGTCTATAAACGCTTCAGGGCCTGAAAGCGCCTCTCTTGTAATAAAGAAACGATTTTTGCCGGTTTTTTCACGGACCAGCTTTAGACCGTGCTCAAAATCAAGTGTTAGCTGTTTGTAAAAAGCTTCAAGCTTCACATCAGAATTTATAAATTGTTCGATTATGAAATCGATAGCATCTTCTTCCATAACAATGTTAATATCATGGTTTTTAAAAAAGTATAGTTCTATTTTTTTAATTTCATCTGAATAGAATTTGATCTTTTTTATTACTTTTTCGATATCAAAAATATGCTTGCAATAAAAGGAAGCGACAATATCAATACGAGTGGGGGTTAGAGTTAGATTGTATTTTTCTGCTAAACTTTTCTTATTTGACTTCACATATTTTTTAATAAATTCTTTTTCTTGATTAAATAGTTTTTCAAAGGATTCGTTCAATTGTCTATCAGAGACTGATGCCGTCAGATTTTCAAGAGATTTTTTCGGATTCTCAACTATGGCCGGTGTTATTGGGAATTTTGAAATATTTGTGGACGGTAATTTTTTTTCAAATAGAAGAAGAGTTTTCTCAATAGCACTGACCAGCCCCCTTGCGCCTGTGTTCTCCTCGAAAGCCTTTTCAGCTAAAAGGTACAGCACCTCTTCATCAAACTTTATGTCGATTCCATATGCAGCGAAATCGAGTTTTTTCCCGAGAATTATAGGGTTATTCGGGTTTTGTAAAATTTGAAAAAGGTCGTTTTTATTTAATTTCTCAAAAAAAGCAACAACAGGAAGACGGCCGATAAATTCTGATTCAAAACCGAATTCTATTAGATCTTCTGTTTTTACATGTTTAATGATATCAATTTGTTCTTTGGTTTTTGCAATATCGGCACTAAATCCTATGTTCTGATGAGCAATGCGTTTTTGGATAATCTTGGAAAGATCAGAAAAGGCGCCGCTCATAATAAAGAGTATGTTTTTGGTATTGACAGTATTTGATACACGCTTACCGGTTTTTCGAAAACGCTCGATTTCCTGAATCATTGAAATAGGATCGTGAGGGACTTTTAAGTCTACCTCGGTCTCTTCCATTGGTTTGAGAAGGGCTCGTTGTACTCCTGTTCTGGATATATCAGCGCCTATTAAATTACGGCTGGATGCTATTTTATCGATTTCATCGATGTATACAATACCGTATTGAGCAAGTTCAATATTACCGTCAGCTTCTCTAACCAGATCCCGGATTAGGTCTTCTACATCTCCTCCAACATAACCTGTTTCACTGAACTTTGTAGCATCGCCTTTTACAAAAGGGACTCCTATCTTGTTTGCAATGAGTTTGATCATATAGGTTTTGCCGACACCCGTAGGCCCGGTCATAAGAATATTATTCTTTATACTTCCTACAATTTCACTGTGATCATCCGGATGGTATTGAGAACGTTTTACCCGGTTAAAATGTGTACATATTTTTGTGGATAAAATAGCTTTAGCGTTATCCTGTTTTACGATATACTGGTCGAGATAGGAGATTAGATCTTCAGGTTTTAAGTTGAAATTGATCTTTTTCTCCTTCTTTACAGGCTTTTCCACATTATCCAAAGTAATTTCTTGAGGCATGACAATAGGAGATGCAATTTTTACAGTGCCTCCGAACTTCTTTGCCAAAAAATCGCCTATTTCTTTTTCGAGTTCTTTAGGATCGGGTATCTTTTCGTTATATTCTTTCATAATTCGTAACTATAATCATTTGTAGTATAAAATGCAAGTATGATATGGTATGGAGGATATGCTTTGTTTATAAAAAAGCTCTTTAATGACCGCGTAAAGGGATTTATATTCGGGCAACAGCCCGTTAATGAATGAATAAGAGTGGTGAACTTTGTAAAAATATGAATGGAAGCGTCAAGGAAGTCAAAGATGCAGATCAATAATTAATTGTTAATTGTTAACAATTAATTATTATTATGGAGCCGGCGGGCGGAATTGAACCGTCGACCTGCTGATTACGAATCAGCTGCTCTACCATCTGAGCTACGCCGGCTAATCGAGACCTTTGAAAAACGCCCCCTTTTGTCCAATTTCTGTGTTAGGCTCAAATTTTGGCACGAAGTGAAGCTTTAGCGCTATCCTCGAAATACTCAATGTATGC
>CAZLRK010000225.1:0-5502 GCA_964561845.1 uncultured Desulfobacterales bacterium
TTATATCACATTGAGCGACCATTTTCCATACTTTTAGTGAGAAATGCGGGTTAGAGGAAGTTAACAGAGTAAGCGTAGTGCGGGAAATCCGCACGCTGCGTTTGACGTGGCGGGGGCTGGAAACGGGCTTTTGAGACCGCGCCAGTCCTCGACCCTACCTGTGGGAGCGTGGGGGTGAAATTCCCCTGCGCCACCCGACCACCGTTTTTTATGAAATTTCAAACCTCTCTCATTTTTTTTACCTAACACAGATTGAGATTGATGTTAACACGATGATTTTCTTTATTCGCACATCAACCTTTCTGATCCTATGATTCATCGCGGATCTCATTCGACGTCAGAGCTATTGGGATCTGGGAAATTTCTATATGTTGTGGAAGATCCTGAAAACAAAAAGAGGGGAATGAAATAGACATTCTGCAATTTTAAAATGAACGCATACGTTCAACCATGATAACCGTAGTGTTCAAATCAAAATGCTTTGCGTAAAATGTGATACGTTGGGAAATCTGCAATATTGAGCGGCTTGATTTATAGAAGGTATTCGAACCATATCACAACCGAGGCACTGCTTTTAGATAAAAAGACCGACTACCATATATTGGGGCCGACCTATTTTGCCTTAGTTTTCAGATATATAGCAGATACATGCAATTTAGCCCCGGTAAATAGATGTTGGAGACTGACTTAAATCAGGGCCTGAAATTCTGGTTATTTATTGCATGAACTGCAATCTTTAATTTTAATTAGGAATAACAAAATGAGAAAAGTTTTAATATAGGTTGTAGGTCTATTATGAGCCTCTGTATCACCTTTTTAATACTTACTCATAACAGTATTATTTTGCTTCAGGCGTATAAAAATAGAGAGTACTGCAGCCACCGCTCCAATCATGGTAAACAGGTCGTCTATATTCCAAAATGGCTCCAATCTTGTTATTCTTAAATCTTCTTATATAGGGTTCCATCCAATTCAATTCTCTTTTTTTCGAAATGAAAGAGGTGTCTTGAATACTTGTTGTGTATCTTTTAACAACACTATTGTCTTCTATTCGGCGCATCAAAAAGTTTATTGCTAAATGTAAATCTTTGCCATCAATACTTAGGCTGTAAAGGTCATAGCCTTGTCGAGCTGCTATTTCAGCTATGTATACCAATGGTAGGATTGCAAAATTTTGATAATGTATTGCTCTATTACCACGAGCCATTTCCAAGGGAAAGCTACCATTTTTATGCATTGAGTTAATTGCAGAGATATATTTTTTTATTCCAAACCTGAACAAATCATTATCATCAGTTACCACACCAACAATAGCAGCTTCTAAGCCACGCCAGTAAGAATGATTGTTACAACAAGAAGTTGGCCCTCCTGGGTAACTTATTTGTTTTTTTGCAACTTTATTGAGCCAATGTTCAATTTTTATTCTCTCTTTGGGATTTAAAGAATCATTGTCCCGTATAATGGAATATGCCAAACCTGCAGATGAAGTTGTCCATTCTATTGCAAACCATGCTTGATGATCATTTCCTTGGTAATCGAATGATAGAAGGCTTTCTTTTTCTGACCATTCAACTAAGACATCTATCAAACATTGTGCATAAGATTTTTTTCCAGTTGTTACATATAAATTTGCTAACTTCGTAACGTAATTTTCAAACTTTCGAAGTGGAGCCCATGCTTCTATCCAGCCTGAGCGGTTTTTGTAAAATGCTGGCATAACTAAATAATAGTCTACAGGACCAGGAATTGTGTGTGTTGAACAATCAAATTCATAATACCTTGCATCGTAGGACCATAATATTGGTACATTATCTTTCTTAAGAAATTTCATTCTTTCTTGGACATCAAAATAAGATGCATTTGGATCATTTGCCGTAAATTTTATGTTTTGCTCCTTTTCGATAGACGAGATTGTACCGCTGCAGCCAAACAAAATTAAACAATTTAAGACTAATAAAATTCTTGTAAATAAATACCTACACGGCATAGTATCAATTCTTTCTTCCTAATATTTATTGCGGAAATTTTGAAAAACCCAATAGACTTTGATTTATTATCAATATTTAATTCCGCCTTGCCATTATCCCAGTGTTACGTCAAGTTTGGATAAATTGAGAGTATAACACGAAAAACATGCCTTGAAAAACGCCATATATCTTGCCAAAACCCCAACCCGAAATCAATTCATTCAGATTACATATATATTAAATTTCATCAAAAAGCAAAAAAGGGCAAACCTTGAAAAAATGATTTGCCACTATGAAAAAAACGATATCACACAATTTTTAATGTCCTGATATTTACACCATCATAGCAGATATTCAAAGGTCGGATAATAAAAAAGCAGGGCCGTGATGACCCTGCTTGCGTTGTGAAAAAGTCTCTTAATCCCTGGTGGCCTTATTTCGATACACCTTGGAGAGGGGCCTTGTCCATCATTCACTGGGTATGATCTCGTCTAAGGTTTGGATCTGATGCACGAAACGGAACCTATTGACATCTGCCTCCGTCAGATCATTAAAGATAGCCCCTAATGGACCTGAGAGGTTTATGTCGAGCTTGAGAAAAATATCCGAGACTGATGGTTCGTAGATTGTACGCTGTTGGGCTACCTCAAACAGCCGCTCCGGCGCAAAAGCAAAGCGAAGAAGGTAAGGAGATATCTCAACAAAATAGCCTGGGGTCAATAGAGACGTAGGAAAGTGCGTGGGTTCAGGCTCCACCCACTTAGTCTGAAAGGTGATTGTGTCTTCAGGATCCAAGAGCTCAAACTTGCTCTTTACTTTGGTTCCATCTTCATCCCTCTTTGTATTGAGAGTAATCTTCATCTCACTGGCTACGCTGGAATCGTCGATGACGCCCTTGCTTACCGCGTAATCAACTGCCGCCTGATTGCTGTTGAAAGTCTTGACAAGGAGAATCGTAAAATGGTTAGAGGCGGGTGTTTCTTTTAATAATAGAAGCACATTTATTAATATGTAATCGCCGTTGCCGGTGATCTGCCCTAGGTCGCCCCGCACATTGTGTCTATCGTGGATGATGAGAATGGCAACGGGTAACGGTAGCCATCCTAAACCAAACTCGTTTATATAATTCTTAGCAGCATAATAGGCGGGACCGGGGAGGTTAATATTCAGAATATAACCATTCCCGGTAAACGAGTTAAGGCGTTCTCTAAAGCCTGGGATTGGTTGGGCCCAAGTCCATGAACATAATGCGAGCGTAATGGCGCTAACCACAAACGCTACCAATAAGCCACGCTTCTTTATTGATAAAGCCATATTTATCCTCCTTCCTGATGGTATAAAGGTCAAGAGGGTGCCGTGTTAGTTTGTTTTAGCTCCAGACAGGAGGGAAAATCTCCAATCAGGAGCAAGACATGCACATTTTGAGGGTTTTCTCCATGGTGATGCCCTCCGAATAAAAGTTAACTGAATGAAATGACAAAACATCAGATAGGGAGAAACAAATCGAGAATGAGGTCAGCAGAATAAGAAATGTTACACAATAGAATTCTCATCGAGGTGGTGGGCAGATTTCCAAGTAGAATCTATATTAAACTAATATCATAAGGAAGTTTTTATGTCAAATGATAAATTATTAAATGTTTCAAAGGCTTATATGCTACATTGTAGTATTGATGGATGGGGTGTGTTGATGGAAAGGAGGGAGGAGCCTGATAGAAGATATCTTGCCAGTATCTGGATATTTCTGTTTTGGCAAACAATTGTGATAATCATCAAACGTTCTCGCTCTGGATGTATTATCACGGCTTGGCTCACTTTTAAACGCCCCAAGATATTGTGTATTCTAAAATTGGTTCAAACCGGCCTTCCGGTGTACAATACTTGCCAAAGTGCTGGGTCATCTAAGGTCGAAATCAGATGCAGATTGAAAATTTAAGTGTTCAATATCATAGATAGGCTTAAACCACAAGATATTGATTTTTATGGGATGGTTTAACTGGACTATCCCGCTTTGGCATCTTGTCAATTTATTGGGCAGATTGAACGTTAAATTTGGTTAGCTATAATCTCGTCCGATGGCTACTTTCAAGATCTGTGATATCATCCCATCAGGTGAAAATATCATCCACCCCACAAACCTGCGATATGTCTGACATATCATTGTAGAAAATCTACGGTTACTGCTATATTTTCCGTAAATATCAGAGGTCTAAAATTTTTGTGATCTTCCATTTATCACAAATCGTAACTTCTCAATAACCTCCGGACTTTATTTCTGGAATCCAGCCCCCGATCTGGTCAATGACAAGCTTTTACAAGAATGACGATTATTACCTGGACTTATTGAGAAATTACCTTCTGTCCTTTAGAAGCACGAATTTCTGATATTTGGGCCACAAAAAAAATGAACTCCCCCGCGGCAAACCGCGGGGTATCAAAATAAGTATTTTATCTTCTCTATCGCAGCAAGCTGCGGGGAATTAAACCCTGCAGATTTCGCATCGCCCTTCAAGTGATTAGAGTAATCTGTGTAATCTGCGAAATCTGTGGATTAAAATGATTGATTGCAAACTTTTCAAAATTGAAAATATCTGCCTTTTATGTTAAATTGGATTAAAAGCAATCATATTGGCATACATGAAGACATTTGAGCTATCCAATTAAAATTAGGTGCAAAGTAATGTGAAATGTACTATGAGAAAGGGAAAGAATCTTGATTGCTGATATTAAGTTTTGGGAGGTTTAACAATGACGAAGCATGAACTAACTGATAAAACGAAAAGTGTTGCCCTAAAAAATGGTGCTGATCTTGTTGGTGTTTCCAATGTCAGTCACAGTGCCCGGCTGAAGAACTCCCTAAAAACACTTAATTCCTTTTATAGTGGACTGGTTATCGAGGTATAAAGATGAATGAAATTGCGATATGCGGCATCAATTATGAAGAATTTTTAATCCGCATGGAAGAGTTTCACGGATACCGTTCTCCGGGAATCCTGTTGGGAGGTATGATGCTTGATGTTGCTCTGAGGGAACTGGGCCCTACGCCTTACCTCAACGTCGTTTCAGAAACAATCGTCTGCCTCCCGGATGCAGTGCAGTTGTTAACTCCCTGCACTATAGGTAACGGTTTCCTGCATGTTCTCGACTGGGGCAAGTTCGCTCTTACCGGTTATGACCGTATCAAGCTTTCGGGTATGCGGGTGTGGCTGAATCACGTCAAGATTGCAGATTACCAATTGGTTCGGGGCTGGTTTGAAAGAACCGGACAGCCCAAAGAAAAGCCACCTTTCAAGGAACTGGCGGAAGAAATTATGTCTGCCGCCTCAGACCTGATTCTTTTTCATCCGGTGAATCTGCATCGCCCCTTCAAAGACTCGAAACCGGCTCCCACGGGACGCTGTCCCCGATGCGATGAGTCCTATCCGCTGCACCACGGCCCGGTCTGTCCAGCCTGCAGGGGAGACGCTTACTTTGACTATCTAGTTTCGCTAACATAAAATTGACCCACTTACAGGACAAACGACAACCGAAAATT
>CAZLRK010000226.1:0-5452 GCA_964561845.1 uncultured Desulfobacterales bacterium
GTATTTTTGAAAAAATATGCATTTTTTTTGATCCTTATATCGGAATTCAAGAAAACCCTTGACACCTCTATGAATGTTTTCTATAATTCGCTGAAATTTCCAAACATTTTTTTATAGCTGTATTATTACAATCATTTCACAACAAAGGAGGATAAAAACCATGAGTAAATTTAAAAAAGAACCTGTTAGAATCAATCGTCGTGATTTTATCAAGAGCACAGCAGCGGCCGCGACTATGGCGGCCATCGGACCCTGGGTAATCAGTTCGAAAGTCCTGGCATCTTCGGGAGAATTGAATGTTTTAATGTGGTCTGATTATTTGCCTCCGGACTGGATTGATGCCTTTCAAAAAAAGACCGGTATTAAACTCAATTACACCGGTATCGGCTCAAACGAGGAAATTATCAATAAGATGAAGGCCACAAAAGGGGCCGGTGTCGATATCTGCTCGCCTACCAACGTCCGTTCCGGACAATGGGTTAACCTGGAATTATTGCAGCCCTGGGATTACAGCCGTATCTCCAATTTAAAAAATGCCAATCCGTCAATGCTCAAGGTGGGAGACACCGAGTGGAACTTCCGTGGCAAGGGATCGCACTGGCTGCCTCATATTTGGGGAACCGAAGCGATTGGATGGCGAACAGACAAATGGTCTCCTAAGGGTGGAATCCCGAGTTACGGTGACATCTGGTCAGAGGAAAATAAGGGTTTGACAATGATACGTCCACATTCCGGCATGCTGGGGGCTGGGCTATACATGGAAACCATTGGTAAACTGAAGCCGGGAAGCATGTGGATGGCCTATGAAAGCGAAGATAAAATGCGACCGATCTGGAAGAAAGTGACCAATTGGTGTATTGCTCACAAGAGTCACATCAAACTATTCTGGAATGATGCCGACAGCCAGAAAAACGGCTTCCTTAATGACGGCGTTGTTGTGGGACAGACTTGGGACGGTCCTCCTATTGCACTCAAGAATGCAGGTGAGCCCGTTACATATCAGGCGCCAAAAGAAGGGGCCCTTGCCTGGGTAGACGGAATGGCATTGTCAAAAGCCGGCAAGAATATCGACCAGGCGTACGAGTTTGTTAAGTTTTGTTTCACGCCTGAACCTGCGGGCAAGGCTGTTGACAAGCACGGCTATAACTCGGCCGTACTTGGAGCCGACGCCTATGCCAGCGCACAATACAAGAAAAATTTTCAAGATGCCTATCCCGGAAATGCTCTGGCCAATCTAAATCCATGGCCTTCTGAACCTCAATGGTATGCTGATGTAAGAACCGAATACAGAAATAAGTTTGTGAATGCTTAGTTCCTGGGTACATAGAGGTTTCCGGTCACAAACGGCGTAAGCCACCGGAAACCTCTCTTCCATATTTTGAATAGGGGTTGACGATGAGCGCTGATGTGAAGTTTGAAAATATCTGGGTTAAGTTTGGCAAATTCATTGCCGCACAGGATGTGAATATACACATCCAGGAAGGCGAATTTTTTACCATCCTGGGCCCTTCCGGCTGTGGAAAGACAACTCTGCTTCGTTGTGTGTCCGGCTTTCTTGATCCTTCCGAGGGAAATATTTTAATCGGCGGCAGGAATATGGCAGGCATCGGTGCAAATCGTCGTCCTACCGCACTTATCTTCCAGAATTTGGCGCTGTTCCCGCTGATGACCGTCAGAGAAAATATTACTTTTGCTCTCGAAGTAAAAGGAATCGGAAAGAAGGAACGATATAAAAAGGGAGAAGAGTTGCTGGAGCTTATTGCGCTCCCAAAGGAGGGCGATAAATTTGTTAGCGAACTGTCAGGGGGGCAGAAACAACGTGTGGCGATTGCCCGAGCTCTGGCAGCGGAGCCGGCGGTTTTACTCCTTGATGAACCGTTGTCCGCATTGGATTTACGATTAAGACAACACCTGCGTACAGAATTGCGTTCGATTCAAAAACGGGTCGGAATTACCTTTATCTATATTACCCACGATCAGGGCGAAGCATTGACAATGTCTGATCATGTTGCCGTGATGAGTCAAGGGCTTATTGACCAGGTTGGCGAAGGTACGACCATATATGATTATCCCGAATCGGCTTTTGTTGCCTCATTTGTCGGTGAAAACAACATGTTTCGCGGTAAAGTGATCGAAGTTGACAAAGACTATACAATAGTCGAAACCGATCAAGGGGCGCTTAGGGCACGGAGCGCAAAGACGGAAAAAGGCGCCCTCTCAAAAGGGGATTCAGCATTTGTATTTATTCGACCGGAGTCGATTAAGTTTGCCGACAGCGGGGATTTTGAAAACAGTGTTAAAGCCAACATCACCCAGCTGGAGTTCGAAGGTAATTTCTGGCAAGTGTATTTTAAATTACCCGGCTCTGAAGACAGGATCAAACTGTCAATGATTAATGACGGGCGCGAGCTTAAAGATACGATTGGCTCTACAGTAGAACTAGGATTTAATCCTGATTTGGCTGTTGCATTGCCAAAAGGCCCTCTTGCCGCAGGATAATCATAGTAAACTAATAATGTCCCAAGCATTATATTATGAGTGATTACTGGAAACAATATTTTAAGCGAAATGGAAAGGCACTTGGCTGGTACATTCTGATTGCATGTATCTTCTGGGTGGTGATAATGATCATACTGCCGCAACTCTTTATGGTGGATTTTTCTTTGAGAACCAATGTTCCACCCCCTAAGTGGGGCACTGAAGCTCACTATTATACTATCGAACATTACAAGTATATGATTTACGGCAGTGCAAAAGCTCAGCAATCATATAATGTCGTGGACCTTTCAGTCTTTTTTCGAACCATTCTGGCAGCAATAATGGTTACCCTGATCGACCTTGCACTTTGCTATCCGGTGGCTTACTACATCGCCCATGTTGCCACTGGTGGATGGGCCCGCCTAATGGCGATATCTCTGATTGTGCCGTTTTGGGTTAATGAAATTCTGCGTGCCTTTGCCTTCAAAATCATGCTCGGTTCCACAGGCGTGATCAATAATTTTCTTGTATGGTTTGGCGTGATCGATCAGCCTTTTGATTTTATTCGCGAAAATTTTGCCCTTTGGACCGGATTAAGCTATGCCTTTATCCTGCTTATGATTTTTCCTATCTATAACGCTGTTGAAAACCTGGATAAAAACCAGATCGAAGCGGCCCGCGATCTCGGTTCTCCCTGGTGGAGGATACATTGGCGCGTAGTCATGCCCCATGCCAAACCGGGTATTAGTTCGGGTTGTACAATGGTTTTTATGCTTACCGCCGGTGCGCTTGCAGCGCCACAAATATTAGGAGGTCCAAGCAGCCTCTGGTTTACTCAGATCATCTACCAGGCGTTCAACCAGGCAGGCAACTGGGCGCGTGGATCGGCATACGCCCTGGTGTTGCTAATTACCTGTATTATATTCGTATTGCTGGTAATGAAAATATTCAAAGTTAAATTTGGAGAAATTGCGCGTTGAATTCAGATCGCATTCGTAGTTTTTTTACAATTCTATTCGTTCTCGGGTTTTTTGCCTATTTATTTGGGCCTCTTATCCTGATGGGCACAACGGCATTTAATTCTTCCTCTTTTCCGAGGGTATCCCCTTGGGAATGTTTCTCCGTAGAATGGTTTGATGTACTTTCGAAAGACGCACGCCTGATAGAAGGATTACGCAACAGTGTAATTATCGGGATAGGGGTGATCTGTTTTTCAGTCCCACTGGGCCTGGCAGGGGCATTGATGCTGACTCAGATTAAGGACCGTATAAGGCCCTGGTACTACACGATTGTTATTTCTCCCATTTTGGTTCCGGGAGTAGTTCTCGGCATCTCTACCCTGCTGTTTTGGGATCGGGTTGGAATAATGTTTGGAATGAGCCGGGAATCGATTTTCTATAACGGAATTTTTCTCACCATCATTGGCCAATCGACTTTTATCTCTGCCTATACCATGTTGCTGTTTATTGCTCGATTGCAGCGGTTTGACCATGATCTTGAAGAGGCGGCATTAGATCTTGGGGCAACTTCAGTACAGGCCTTCATAAAAATATTATTACCGTTTCTTAAACCTGCTATTGCTTCAGCGGCCGTTCTTGCATTTTTAGCTTCGTTTGAAAATTACAACACCACTGTTTTCACCATTGTTTCGGAATGCACCCTGACAACCGTACTGGCCAGCAAGGTTCGTTACGGCATTAATCCTTCGATCAGTGCACTGGCGGTTATTATTGTGGCAATTACACTGTTTGGTGCAGCAGTCTTTGAAGTGTTTAAACGGCGTGAACTGGCAGCGGAAAAAGAATCCAAATTGGTCGCCCGTGGTGAACTTGAAAAACGCATTAAAAAAAGACCGTTTTGGTGGGTGCTTGACCCTGCACTCATAATGATCGTACTGGTGACTATAGCCGGTGTTGGCACACTCTATTTTGCAGGCACCATCGGTATTGATGAATGTAAGGCCATAGTTAAGGAGGAAAAATATAAAAGTATCCAGCACAAGGTTAAAAGACAACAACAAAAAGCTATGTTTAAAGACGCCGTTCCCAGTGACGAGTCTGCAATTCAACAACCCATACAAAAGCAAAAAGTCAGGGCTAAAGGCACCGAACAGTTCAAAAGTGTGTTTGATACCAGGAATTTAACAGGAGAAAGTGCTTCACAAAACCAGGAGGAACCCAAAGCAAAGGGGACTGAAAATTCCGGAGGACTCTTTGATCCGGAAAATTTGCGTAAGAGTTCCGGAACAGACGGAAACTGACTTGGTCACGGAAGAAAAGGAAGCGTTTTTCAAAGGTCTCTTACAATCCTTTGGACCTGGGGAACTATATCCTTGTTTGTATCAACAATTTCATGAGGCTCTTCTATCGGCTCATACACCTCTTTAAATTGTAAATACATTTGATAGCCTTTGCCTGCCAAAATATGGTTTCCCCGATCCTTTCCGATGTCAAGCCTCTCTTTTACGATCTCTTCATCGCAGACGGCTTCCACCCAATGAAGTCTGACATTCAATTCCTTTACAGCTTCATTCCACATTTGGCGGAACACTTGCAAATGAAATGTCTCATCCATAATTACAACCTGAGCTGAACTTTCTGCAAAGAGATCAGGAAGCTTACGTATTGCTTCCGCATAATATTTGTAACGGTACTCCGGGGGATCTATCCCTTCCGTTACAATATCTTCAGGAACAACGATCCTTTTTATATCATCTATGTCAAAGTGGGTTCCATTTGTTTGTATAGCAAATTCCCTGGCAAGGGTTGTTTTACCCACCCCTGGAAGAGCAGTTATAAGTATCAAATCCCTCTGAATCCTTGCGCCAGGATCGTTTAGTTTTACTGCTATCTCTGTGATGTCATCTAACTTATATTTCATAACAGGCCTCGTCCAGAAATTCATTCGGATGCTTGATAGTTCGAAACGTCAACAGAAAAATGACCCTTTGCGACAACCCAATTTTGACCCCCCT
>CAZLRK010000227.1:0-5405 GCA_964561845.1 uncultured Desulfobacterales bacterium
ATTTTAGCCTAACACAGAAATTGGACAAAAGGGGGCGTTTTGCAAAGGTCTCACAGGATAATATGAAAAAGAAGTTTATGTGTCAAAAAAAAAGTGTGGCATTTACTAAATTGCCTTGACTCACTTTCATTAAATGTTTAAATTTATTCCAAGATGCTTAATATTTAAACTTTCAAGAGGGTAATATCATGGCAACTGATAATTTATTAGAAGGCAAAAGGGTACTTATCGTGGATGATGAGTCGGATGTGTTGGAAACACTGGAAGACTTGCTCAGCATGTGTGAGATTACTGCAGCAACTAATTTCAAAGAAGCTAAAGCTATGCTTGAGCAAAAGCCATTTGACATTGCCATCCTGGATATTATGGGGGTTGACGGTTATAAGCTTCTGGAAATCGCGAATGAAAAGAATGTAATCGGTGTAATGTTGACCGCACATGCGGTGAGTCCTGAGAGCGTGGTAAGATCTTACCGTGAAGGAGCCGGTTCGTTTGTCCCCAAGGAAGAAATGGTCAATATTACTACGTTTTTAAATGATATTTTGGAGGCCAAAGAAAAGGGAAAGAATCTTTGGTGGAAATGGATTGACAGGCTGGCCGACTATTGTGAGAAAAAGTTTGGCCCGGATTGGCAAGAAAAACACGGCTTTAAAGTGAGGTAAAATGACTTCACAAAAAGTTATGGTAAGCGTTACGGGCCATACGTTTTGGTTTAGCTTGGATGACGTTGTGGCCGGTAATCGGTGATCAGTGATCGGTAATCGGTCACTGATTAACAAAAGCAATAACATGAAAAAATCGTAAACCCTGAACCTCTGAACCGTGAACGGTTGCTATAAATCTTTTCTTACTCAACAACTTAACCACTCAACTATTTGACTATTTAGTTTCTGTAGAAAAATGTTCAATTTTGTTCAAGTTCAAGGCGGACAAAAATTTTAACCACAGACATACATTGGGTATTTCGAGGATTAAAATTTTTGTCCAACGTAGAAATTGGGCAAAAGGGGGCGTTTTTCTACAGAAACTATTTAAGTATATTTCTTAAGAGGATACACCCTGCACAATAGCGGCCCAAAGGTTACAGCTCCGGTTGGAGGGTCGCAATAATCATCATCATCAAATGTCAATACATTTACATTTGATTCGAAAACCCTGTATAAAATCGGGTCTTCGGCAATTTCTTCAGGAAACCACCACCCGTGTTGAGCCTCAATAATCTTAGGAGGTATCCTGGAAGTAAGCTTTGCTTTCTGTTTAATCTTCCCTCTTAGGGTTTCTATGACAACCCAGTCGCCTTCACCGATGCCTATTTTTCGGGCGGTATCCGGGTTGATTTCAACAGTAGGATGTGGATAAAGCTTACGGAGCGCACGTATTTGTCTGTGCTCGGAGTGGTGCATGGGACGGAATCTAGCGCCCGTTATGAGGATGTAAGGATATTTTTTAGATAGTTCCGGTCGGCTCACAGGAGTTTCAGGGGGCTCTTCATAGTAAGGCAGGGGATCATAGCCAAGCTTCTCAAGAATAGTTGAATAAAGCTCTACCTTTCCCGTGGGCGTAGCAAATCCCCTTGACTTTCCGGTTTTTGGATCTGTTGTTTCATATCTTTTTTCCACGACAGGGGGTATCCACCAGCGTTGTTTTTTAGCAAATTCCTCGGAGGACTCAATATTAAGCTCCTGTAAAAGGGGCTCCAGGCACCAGTCCCATTCTTCTTCCAGAGATTGAAACCAGTATTTTTCCTGTCCTAGTCTCATCCCCAGACCTCGATATAATTCATAATCGGACCTGCGCTCGAATAACGGGGATACTACTTTTTCCCCAATGGAAGCGGCACTACCACTCCCCTGAAAAGTCTGCGTGTACATTTGGGGGTGTTCAAGCCAGTTGGTTATTGGAAATACATAATCCGCAAGCATAGCTGTCGGCGTCAACCACTGTTCAGCTACAACTAATAATTCAAGAAAAGGGCTTTTTAATGCATTATAAACCCTTTTAGTATTAGGATAGGCAACCAAAGGATTACAGGCGCCGCAAATCAATCCTTTAACATGATATGGATTTCCGTCAAGGATTGCAGTCCATATATCCGGCTCATGGCATCCCGGAAGAAAACCGGCGGATAATCCCTTTCCATACCAGTATGGTTTTGCTACTTTATGAATCAATTCATATCCCGGAAAGCACCAGAGTTTATGTTTGTCGGCACCGAGCTGCTTTTTTCTCTGTTCCTTCGGTAGCTTATCCATATGCTCGATAATTGAGCCATAATTACTCTTTTCGCAGGGCCCGGAGAGCATGTCACCCCCGATGACGTCAAGGTTACCTGTTATTGCCCTGAGAATACACTTGGCCTGGGTAATGCTGGTTACATTTTTACCCTGCATATCCGATTTAACACCCCAGATAATTGACGCGGGTTTGCTTGTAGCATAAAGCCTTGCGGATTCCACAATCTCCTCTTCCGGCACCCAGGTGATTTTGGAAACTTTCTCAGGCGGGTACTGTTTTATGCGTTCACACAACTCTTTGAAGCCATGACACCATTTTTCAACAAAAACTTTATCATAAAGTTTTTCTGATATTATGACATTAAGCCAGCCCAGAGCCAAAGCAGCGTCGGTGCCGGGTCTAAGTTTAACCCATTTATGGGCGAGTCGTTCGGTTGTTTCTGAATATTTAGGGTCAATGACGATAAACTTTGTACCTCTTTTTTTAGCCTTGAGTAGTTTAGGAAAAGCACATGCAAAGGATTCAGATGGATTACCCCCCCAAATTACTGCACATTTACATGGTGAGTTTACGGACCGGCTGGCGCCTGCCCCATGGATAGCAGCATGAATTAGGCGACTAACAACAGAACACCATTGTCCGGCATTGGCATGATTTGGGCTGCCAAAGAGATTTAAAAACCTTACTTTAAATGTTTCTGAAAAACCCCGGCCCGTACCCCCAACAGAGGCAACCGCTTCCGAGCCATTTTCGTTTTTAATTTTCCCCAGCTTTTCAGCTACTTCATCCAATGCATCTTCCCATGAGATTCTTTCCCATTTGCCTTCTCCCCTATCACCGATTCTTTTTAAGGGATAGTTGAGACGGTCTTCATGATAGAGATGCTCAATAAATGCTTTTGAACGTTCACAAATCCAACCCTGATTTACAGGGTGGCGGGGTTCACCTTTTAGCTTTACCACTTTCCCGTCTTCAACAGTCGCCAACACACCCCCTTGCAGCCAGCAACCAAAACAAAGGGCCCGTTTAACTTCATTAGTTTTGACTTCTTTCATCTGTATACTCCGTATTCCTTAGTGAATTCGACCATGGCCTTGACGTTTTCATGCCTTGCTTCGTCGAACCAGATGCCACAGTCCACGATCAGTCCGCCGCCTTTACCCACAACATCGACTATCCACTTGATTTGGTCTTTCACTTGCTGAACCGTTCCGGAAAAAAGAAGTGAAGGCGGTACACCTCCCCGGATACAGCCTGTCTTTCCTAGGACTTCCTTGGCCCTGGCCCAGTCGACATTTTCAAACATGTATATGCATTTTCCCGCCGGCATATCGGCAATAGTCTCTAACCTGGATGTGTAATCTCCTTCACAAAACAACATGGGTACAAAACCTTCTTTTATCAGCCCCATAGCAACCTTTTTTAGCGGCGGCCAGTAAAAAGTTTCAAACTGTTCCGGTGACATAAAACCGTCAGCGCCTTTGTGCAGCATAAAACCGATTATTGGATGTCCGGTGTCACGGGCCAGGTCAAGTCCCATCTTGATGGAGATTGGCACCAGTTTCTCCATAACTGCCAGGAGTTTATCCGGGCATCTATACATATCCGTCATCACTCCGACCGTTCCCCTGAACCAATCCCCTACAAGATCATAAGGAGCCGCGGATTCACCGCCTTCATATAATGGGAAACCACTAGATAAAATTCTCTCTGCCTGTTTATTAAGAATTGTAACCCATTTAAGTGACTCCTCACCTGCTTTCATTAGGGCCTTGAGGGCTTCCTGGACTTCAGGGATTCCAAAGTAGGCATATGAACCGCACATGGTCAGATAATATCCGAACGATTCGGCAAATGGACGAATTCGTTTTAGCGGTTCTAACTGTTTGCAGACACGCGGCAAATAGCTACGGATCATAAAATCTGATGGATCATCCAAAAAGTGGTCATAAAATTCTTCAGCCTTTATATACTCATCTTCAACAAACTGATAGACATAATGTGGAGGGATTTCCCGCCCTGGCCACTTGAGTTGTCTGTATCCAAGCGCTTCGAATAAAGGAGCCGGGAAAGCATAACCCGAGCCCAGGAACATGTCCGGTTTAAGTTCTTCCAGGGTCTTCATGGCGGCCCGGTCGGCCTTTTCATAGTCAAAAACAGCTTCTTCACTTGTGAGACCATTGTCAAGAAAGGGAAACATTCCAAAACTGGGAACAACCGGTACACGGTCAGGAGTCTTTAGCTGAATGACGTCGGCAATACGTCCGGCTCGTCTCTTATATGCGGCTTCAGCCTCTTCATTGATAAAATCAATGCCTTCTCCAGAGCACCAATTTTCGAGCATTTCTACTGTTTTGTCCACCATCATGCACCTCCAATCCATTCTCTGGCCAATGCTACGGCATCCATGGCATCATGTCTATAGGCGTCTGCACCTGAAAATCTTCTCACTTCTTCATCCATCACACCGCCACCTATCATGATTTTGACTTTATCTCTTAATCCGGCAACCTGAATAGCATCAACCGTGTCCTTCATGGCTTGATAAACAGAGGTCAAAAAACCACTCAAACCCACTATGTCCGGTTTGATCTCATTAATTTTGTCCACAAATATCTGCGGACCAACATCAACCCCTAAATCATAAACCTCAAAACCGTTGACATCCAGCATAAACGCCACCAGGTTCTTGCCAATGTCATGGAGATCACCGGCCACGGTGCCAATGATGAACTTACCCAGGCGATCAACTTGATGCCCCTGCGACATTTTGGGTTTTATAATCCCCACCACGCCTTCGAATATCTTACCGGAATAAATAAGATCGGGGATGAAATAGGCGCCCTCTGAAAATCGCCGGCCAACTATTTCCATAGACCTTTTACCATCTTCAAGAATCTTCAATGGGTCTTCACCGGCGTTCATCCGTTTCTTCGCAACTTGCAAGGCGTCTTGCTCTTTTAAGTCCGAAATTAAGTGAACCAGATTCTCAGTCATTTCCGATCTCCTTTCCTTTTAACCTAATTTAGCAAAAATAATGCTCAATTAGGCGTTAATTGTTATTTGTTATTCGTTATTAGAATTTGATGATCATCTCATTTTATCAATCTATGACTGATGACAAATATAAAAACGGATTTTATTCCTTTTAAACGATTAACCAATTCAGC
>CAZLRK010000228.1:0-5402 GCA_964561845.1 uncultured Desulfobacterales bacterium
GAAATAACACATTTGTTTTGCCTTAATTAACTACAACTAATCGGGAGATGATCCATATATTTAAAACCTTCCTTACCCTACTGCATCGCTGGTATTCTTCCGCCGTACATTTTTTTGTTGACAAAGATCACATCAATATATATATTACCAAAAATGAATATAGGGGAATATAAATGAAAGCTTTCCTTAAAGTGATGAAGGCCCTTTCCGATCCTAACAGGGTCAAAATTGTTAAGATGCTTCAGCATAAAACAATGTGTGTTTGTGAGCTTCAAGCCGCATTGAAAATAACCCAACCCAGTGTATCGAAGCACCTTAAAATTTTGGAAGATGCTGGTTTGGTGGAATCTCAAAAAGATGGTTTATGGGTAAATTATTATCTTGCAACTGGAAAAGGAAGCCCATATGCGGCCAGCTTGTTAGGAAATTTAAAACATTGGCTGGATGATGATACGGAAATCTCCGAAATTATAGAGATAATTCCGACTCTCGATCGTGAAGAGATCTGCCGGAATTAATTTTTTTTATTTTTATTATATAGCTATATATACATATAACTATATAATGCTTATTTTTAATCCGACTGTAATGCTCTCAGACGGACGAATTCTAAACTATAGATAAGATTGAATGTCAAATGAGTAACACAATTATCACAAAAAGCGCGGAGATAGCTATAGAAGGATCTACCGATATTAACGAGGGAGAACAGCAGAAAAGTCTTATCGAATGGAAGGCCATCTGGAAACCGCTGGTTTTAGTCGCAGGGGTTTTCCTGATATTTTTCTGGCTTCCTATTAGCAACAACCGTTTCACTGGTGCCGTGATTGAGGCACTGGCCCTTGCGAAATGGTATGCCCGGGAGCACGTGATTCTCTGTCTGGTACCGGCCTTTTTTATCGCTGGCGCCATCGCCTGTTTCGTGTCCCAGGCGGCGGTAATGAAATACCTGGGTGCAGGTGCCAAAAAAGTGCTGGCTTACGGTGTAGCCTCAGTATCAGGCTCCATTCTGGCTGTATGCTCATGCACGGTTTTACCCCTTTTTGCTAGCATATGGAAGCGTGGTGCTGGTCTAGGACCGGCAATCGCTTTTCTCTATTCCGGCCCGGCTATTAATATACTGGCTATTGTGCTCACAGCCAGGATTCTGGGGCTTGCCATCGGCACGGCCCGGGCAGTGAGTGCGGTTATATTCAGCATTGTTATCGGGCTGATCATGCATTTTCTCTTCAGAAAAGAGGAGAAGGAAAAAGCCCAGGCAGCTTTACACATGCCCGAGCATGAGGTGGAGCGGCCCCTGTGGCAGAATGTGATCTATTTTGCAATCATGGTATTTATTCTCATTTTTGCCACATGGGGGAAACCGGCCGAGCCGACAGGTCTATGGAACGCAATTCACAGTATCAAGTGGCTTATGACCGGAATTTTCGCAGCACTATTGGGTTTGATTCTCATCGCCTGGTTCCGGGTTAAGACATATAAAGTTGTGATGGCTGGGGCAGCCGTTTTGGTTCTGGCACTCCTTTTTTCCCATAAACCGCTCATCGCCTTTTCCACAGGTATAATCGCATTGGTGTGGCTGATTACCACCACTCGGGGGAAAACCGAAGCATGGTTTCTTTCCACCTGGGATTTTACCAAGCAAATCATGCCCTTGCTTTTTGCCGGTGTACTTGCTGCAGGGTTTTTACTGGGCCGACCCGGTTCAGAGGGTCTCATCTCATCTCGCTGGGTGAGCAGCCTAGTGGGAGGCAATTCTGTTGGCGCAAACTTATTTGCCTCGGTCGTAGGAGCCTTTATGTATTTTGCAACCCTGACGGAAGTGCCGATCTTACAAGGACTCATCGGTGCAGGCATGGGAAAAGGACCGGCTCTTGCCCTTCTGCTCGCCGGACCCGCCCTCAGTCTGCCGAATATGCTGGTGATCAGAAGTGTGCTGGGCACCAAAAAGACTGTTGCCTATATTATCCTGGTTGTAATCACGGCCACGGTAAGCGGGATGATCTTCGGCCACTATTTTAGCTAACCTGAAAAAGTAATTGAGAATAAAATTTTGCGCTTCCCCCCTTTCGTGTTTTCGTGATTATCAAGGTGATTAATTTATCAACATTGGAAAGGAGAAAGTCATGGAAATTAAAGTATTAGGACCCGGTTGTCCAAAATGCCAGCAAACGGAGAAACAAGTTAAAGCCGCAGTATCGGAAGCTGGTGCTGAGGCACAGATTGAAAAAGTAACCGATGTTATGAAAATCGCAGGCTATGGTGTATTCGGAACACCGGCCGTTGTGGTTAACGGTAATGTGAAAAGCGTGGGCAAAATCCCATCGGTAGAGGAAATCAAGAAGTGGCTGGTCGATTGAAAAGATTATTTTTCACAATAAAGTTCGACCGCATAGGAAACCCGAGAGTCCTCAGAAAGCTATTTGCCGTGATATGGGTGATGACCTTTCTGTTACTCGGTCCATATTTGGAAGACACGGTGGCAAAGGCTACGGCATGAAATCTCATTTAGATAGATGATAAAAAAGGAGCAAAATAATGACAAACGAAGCAGTTATCGATAAAGAAGGCAAAGGACTAAGTTTTTTTGAAAAATATCTTTCTGTCTGGGTGGTTCTCTCAATTGTAGCAGGAATTGTCCTGGGTAAAATTGCTCCTGCTGTTGCGAAATACCTTGACGGGTTGGCCATTTACGTAGGTGAAGCACCTGTAGTTTCCATTCCCATTGCCGTCTGTCTTTTCTTCATGATGTATCCCATCATGGTGAAGATCGATTTCGGTGAAGTCCTCATGGCCGGCAAGAATATCAAACCGGTTGGACTGACCCTGTTCGTCAACTGGGCTATCAAACCGTTCACCATGTATGCCATTTCGATTTTTTTCCTGGGAACTCTCTTTTATAACTTTATCGGTCCCGAAGCCGTGGATTATGTGAAGATGCCCCTGGGTCTCGATCTTCCTGTGGGCAGTACCCACGGTGTTGGAAAAGTGGTTTTGGTCAATGGGATCAGGGTACTGGAGGTACCCCTCTGGCGGAGCTATCTGGCCGGTTGCATTCTCTTGGGAATAGCTCCCTGTACGGCCATGGTTCTCGTCTGGGGTTTTCTGGCCCGAGGAAATGACGGGCATACCCTTATAATGGTGGCTATCAACTCCCTAACAATGCTCTTTCTCTATGGTCCATTAGGCGGTTTTTTGTTGGGTGTAGGACGGCTTCCGGTTCCCTGGCAGGCCCTGGTGCTTTCCATCGGCATTTATGTGGCCCTTCCCCTTGTGGCCGGATATATATCCCGCAAGATGATAATAAAGGAAAAGGGAGAGACCTGGTTTAAGGAAAAGTTTCTCCACATTTTAACTCCCATTACCATTACGGCTCTGCTGGTCACGCTGGTGCTTCTTTTTTCGTTTAAGGGCGATGTTATCATATCCAATCCGCTGACTATACTCTGGATCGCCATTCCGCTATTCATCCAGACCAATCTGATATTCTGGCTGGGATACGGTCTATCCAGACTGCTGAATCTTACTTACGAAGATGCGGCCCCATCGGCCATGATCGGGGCCTCCAATCATTTCGAAGTGGCCATTGCCACGTCAACCATGCTCTTCGGTCTTTCATCCGGAGCGGCCCTGGCAACGGTTGTGGGTGTTCTGATTGAAGTACCTGTAATGCTCATGCTGGTAAAAATTTGCCTGAAAACTGATCGCTGGTTTTCCCATTGAACACAGGTGTATTGAGGATCTTCTAGTAAAAAAAATAATAATTGGATTATAGTGTTTGTCAAAATAACGTTTCGTTTCAAAGAATGTATGCAGCGTCTGAGCTTCCGAGCTAATCAATTTGGGGACATTTGATTAAGCGTTCTTGGCGAAGCGGAGCGTAAAAATTGAAGCTGTTTGAGTCCCGAGCGTAGCGAGGTCGAGTTCTTTAATTTTAGCGCAGCGAGCCGTAGAACGCTTCAAATTGTACCCACGATTAGCTCGGAAGTTCAGACGCTGGTCAATCGAAACATATTTATGACAACCGGTATATGAGCTTTAAAGTTCATGAGGGTAAACCATTTTCCCGCTCAAGGTTACATCATAACCATCAAATTTTTCAGCCATATCATAAAAAACCCGCTCTTGAAGAAGACCGATGAAAATCTGCACCCCCTGGTCAAAAAACCTTTCCTTTGTAATTAAAAGATCAAAACGCTCCCATCGAAGGGGAATAAAGTCCAGATCAAAAAGAAAAGCCACAGCCTTGATTCCGGGGCATGCATCGGCACGTCCTGACAAAACCTCGATTCCAACATCCAGATGTCTATGGAATTCACGATGATAGCCATCAATCTTTTCACCTTTAACTCCGGCCTTTTTTAGCTCCCGGTCGAACAGAAGTCGGGTACCGGTACCCAGAGGACGGTTCACAATTTTTATACCGGATTTTGAAATATCTACAACACTATGGATTTTCTTTGGATTTCCCTTTTGTATTAGTATTCCTTGTTCCCGTCGGCAGAAATTGACCACGGCGGGCATCTTATCAAGTTCCTTAGAAGCAAAATCAAAATTATATTCCTCTTCATTTTCCTGGAGCAGGTGGCTGGTGGCTATATGACAGAGATTCTGTCTCAATGATCTTAATCCCCCCATGCTTCCCAAGTTTCCAAAGACTGCAACATGTTCCGGATGACGACTATTATAAAGAGAAATGGTCTTATCAAGGAGAGGATCGTTGCTTCCTGTTAATATAAGTAATCCTTGGTAAGGAGGTAGATAGATTGTAGGTTCCGGATAGTTAATAATATTGGTTTCAATCCATTGCTCCACCAGATGTCTGGGGAAAAGCCATTTCCCGGTAATTTTTGTTGAAGGTAGCCCTTTTTCCGAAATAAGGGTATATACCATCTTTTCGTTTACATCGAGAAACTGTGCGACTTCTTTTGTGGAAAGTAGGTTCTTCATCTTTATTAACTCCTAGAGACCTTTGCAAAACGCCCCCTTTTGCCCAATTTCTGCGTTAGGCTCAACATTTTGCACGAAGTGAAGCTTTAGCGCTATCCTCAAAATACTCAATGTATTCCTGTGGTTAAAATTTTCGCCTGCCTTGAACTTGAACAAAATTGAGCATTTTTCAAAGGTCTCTCCTATAAATTTTGTTAACATCAGTTATTGATAATCTCGTAAAAAGTCATTTGTACCATAGTATTAAAGTTATTATTTGTCAATATTTTCTTTTATCTTTATTTAGAGATTGATAAATAACCATATATAACTAATACAAACTTACTGATAAAAATGTTTTTGAAATATTGAGATGTTATCTTTTTTATACCCAAATGATAAAAACTAAATTTGATTGACATATAGTGTTTGTCAAAATAACGTTCCGTTTCAAAGAATGTATGCAGCGTCTG
>CAZLRK010000229.1:0-5320 GCA_964561845.1 uncultured Desulfobacterales bacterium
GTGGATCTGGCATTTAAAAGCTGGAACTACCTCAGGGTAAGAGAAAAGGCTCAACCCTGCCTGGATGAACTGCGAGACAATATCGGAGAAACAGTTTTTCTGGGTGTCTTAAGCAGCACTCGAGGCATTATCATAGCCACTGCCGAGGCAACAAAACCCCTAAAAATATCTTCACCGGCCGGCACCACTATCCCTTTGCTTGCAGGCGCTGTTGGAAAAATATTTTTATCCCAACTAGATATCAAACATGCATCTCGATACATTAAAAAACATGGGTTACCATCCTTCACCCCCCAATCAATTGTGAAGGAAGGTGAATACCTGATAGAATTAGATCGGGTCCGCAAAAATGGTTATGCCCTGGACAATGAAGAGTATCTACCGGGTGTAAAGGCCGTAGCTGTTAGCCTGGGGAATCGTCGTGGCCTTCCCTTGGCCATATGGGTGGTAGGTCTGGCTGGTTCACTGAAGAATGAATTGATACAAGGAATTATTGATAAAACGCTCCATATCGCTAAAAAATTGGAATCGGTGCTCGATGGGGGAACGTAACCCGCATTTATTCACAGAGTATCGAAATGTTAGACACCTTATCCCTCTTCCAATGAAATGGGAATAACCAATTTGAATGTGGCCCCAATTCCCTTTTCACTCTCTATTTCGATATCTCCTCCCAAACATCTGGACAGAATGAGTGCCCCTGCAAGACCTATACCGTGTCCTTTGCGTGGCGATACTGAACATTCTTGCACCTGCATATAGCGCTGAAAAATCGCTTTATGATGCTCAGGCTCAACTCCGGGACCATCATCAGAAACCTCTATAAAAACATTATTCTCTTCCTGTTTCATTTTGATTTCAATCCGCTTTTGCCGGTGATGTAACGCATTCTTAATAAGATTTCCGGTGATCTGTCGGAATTTTGTTTTATCCTGAAAAATCTCAGTTTGTATTGCCTGTGGTGAAATGCTCAATAAAATACCGTTGCTTGCCAGGAAATCAAGCTTTTCATTTACATTAGTATATTTTCCTATTTGCTCAAAAATATTTGTTTCCACAGTTTCCAACACGTCTATCAGCTCATCGTATACTGCCTCTGCGGGTTTAAAGCGGCAACAAATAAAGCAACTTGCTTCTGAGCGTCCGATTTCTAAAAGATTATTCAACATATCTCGTACTTTTATCGAGTTTCTAAATGTCCGTTTTAAAGTTTTTTCCTGCAGGGGGGTCAAAGGTCCGTATTTTTCTCTCCGTTCCAGCAGCATGCGAATACCTGTTTCAACAATCGAAATGGGAGACTTTAGTTCATGAACAAGAAATTCAATCTCAATTTCTCGAAAGAAATGTTGATATTTCTTTAATTTCTGACTTTTTTCTTCTATATAATCATTATCTTTTTTCATGATTCCCATCCATGGTAGCGGTTTTATTTTTCCATTCTCCAGGTTGAAAACATTGAATATCGAATATCGAACAAGGAACCGCAGAATGATGAAGGGTTTACTTCGACATTCGATAGTCCTTGTTCTATATTCTGCGGTTTAAAAATATTAATTTAAAACCAAATACTTATATACTCCCTGTGTCAAGTGTGTATTGCGCTCATCCTCTTGCGGCGGGGAACTTCATTTAAAGTATGCCCGGATCATTACTCAATTTATGCCGTTAAAAATTGAACAATCATAGTAGTTCCTCCGGAATTCAGGCAATCTTCAACTGTCCGGCAGTGAGAACAATCTTCAATATTTCCCGGACAGAGGTTCTCATCCTTTGGGATATAGCGGCATCGGTTGGATTCCATCCTGATATTGAAATTATATCTCTCTGAGAAGATTTTCATTCGCAGCAGATCAAAGCCCTTCCCTCCTGCATTGAAATCATATTTTTTCCTAGAAGAGTAGTGCATGGTTTCATAGGTAGAAAAGTTACTTTCAAATATAAGATGTTGGTTATCCTCTGTGATACCGATGCCGAAATCTTTAACCTCAAAAACAGGACCTTTCTTTCCATTCCTGACAGTCACTTCGATCTTTCCCCCATCCGGTGTGTTTTCAACAGCGTTCCTAATTAAACCTTTCGCTATCTTTGACAGTACATCAGGGGGGATTAAAATAAACGGAGTAGATTCAAATCTAGTCGCCAAATTGCACTTTCTGTGAGCAAAGTGAGGTCGAAGTGATTGGATATGTTCCTCTATGAATCGGTCTAATTGAATCTTCTCTGGAATAGATTCACGGGGGCCAAAGAGATTTTCAACACGTTGACGAATCCTTTGTACAACATCTTCATCATCCGTCTCATCGAATACCAATGCCTCCAGTTCATCAGTACATGCATCCAGCAAAGCGGAAAGTATATGATAAGATTTATATTCCTTTTCACGTAAAATGTCTTCAATCTCATATTGCATATCAAGAAGCCGATCGAGATTCCGTTGCGCCCTGTCCAGGATACCTTTCCAACTGTGGTCATCAAGGTCTGAAAACTTTTTTGTTAAAAGGGCCAAGGAGGCGGCCAGGACAGAGATAGGGGTTTTTAGCTCGTGGGAAAGGTGGTGAATGACCCTGTCCTTAGCCCGGTTCAGGCTCTTCACCTCTTTAAAGGAACGGTTAAGCTCATCATTGATCCTTGCATTCTCAATGGGAAGGCCCACTAAATTTCCAATAGTGCTCAGCAATTCAACGTCTGTATGGTCAAATTCCCCTTCTTTTTTATTCACGGCACATAAAACGCCAATTATACGGTTCTGAATTTGTATAGGAACATCAAGCATGTTTTGAGTTTCATACCCTGACTGCTCATCCACATGGTTAAAGAAAAAGGAACTTTTAGATGTATCCGGTACAATTAAAGGCTGACCAGTCCTGTATACATGACCGGCGACCCCTTTATCAGCAGGGAATCTAATCTCTTTAAATTTATTTACGGCTTCTTTGTCTTCATAGGCGGCAACACGAAAATAGAATTCCTGTTTATCTTCATCGATAAGGATGACAAATGCCCCTTTAACGGATAAAAGATCCTGTACTTCCTTTGCTATAAATTCCAGGCGTTCGTCAAGCCGCGGATACTGGTGAAGCGCCTTGGCAATTCTGAAAAGAGCCTGATTACTCCTGGCAGCACGTTTTTCCCGTGTAACGTCACGGGCAATACCTCGAAAACCGACTTTACGGCCATCATCGTCTACGATCAGACTGGCGGATATTTCCAGGTAGCGTGTTTCGCCGTCTTTTCGGATAATTTTCCACTCTATATCAAAGACATCCTTGCCTGTTCGATAAATTTTATTTAAGTTATCAAAGGCAATCTTGGCATTCTTTTCATCCATGAACTCACGATAGTTGTGGCCCTGAACCTCACTTCTTGGATATCCGAAAATTCGGCAGAGTGCATCGTTACAAAATTTAAAATCTCCGCGTATATTTGTTTCATAGAAACCATCTGCCACCTCCTCAATGAATACTCGATAACGGTCTTTATGGGTTTTGAGGTCTTCCTCGGCAACTATCGGTTTTGTTTTTCTTTTTGTTCTTTTTTTTTCTTTCAATGTCAAGATCTCGTTAAATTGTTAAGTGGTTGAGTGGTTAAGATGATACCTGCAGTATTACCGGATTTATATTCAAGTTTTGAGAATATAAAAGAAATGACCCATGAAAGGTAATTAAAACACTCATTTTACTTTTCACGGGTCATTTATCCTATTGGTTATTATCGTAGTTATTTAGGCCTTTCGTCAATCACGCGCAAGGCTTTACCTTCACTGCGTGCAATGGTTTTAGGTTTCACCAGATTAATTTCTACTCCTATCCCCATCATTTCTTTGATGTGTCCCGCAATTTTTGCTTCTACTTCAGTCCGCTTTTCAGATCCAGCCTCATATACTTCCATCTTTGCCTCTACTTTGACGGTAAGATGATCAAGATATCCTTTTTTTCTAACTATAAGTACATACTGGGGTTCGACCTCATCAATATCAAGAAGCAGGGCTTCCACCTGTGAAGGAAACACATTCACTCCGCTAATAATAAGCATATCATCGCTGCGCCCTGAAAGTTTGTCCATCTTCAGAAAGGTACGTCCGCAGCTACATTCTTCACGTCGAAGTCGGGTAATATCTTTGGTTCGATAACGTATCATGGGCATAGCACGCCTCTGCAACGATGTAAAAATCAATTCTCCCTTTTCCCCCAGCGGAACAGGTTCAAATGTTACAGGATCCACGATTTCCGCCAGATATTGGTCTTCATTTACATGAAGTCCGTCCTGTGCCTCACAGTCAAATGAAACTCCGGGTCCTCCGAGTTCTGTAAGGCCATAGGCCTCCATGGCTTTAATCTCCATGCGCTCTTCTATCTCCTGTCGCATGGGAACGGTCCACGGCTCAGCCCCGAAAATACCCACACGTACAGGAAGGGCTTTGATGTCAACTCCCATCTCTTCCGCTCGTTCGGCAATGGTAAGCGCATAAGACGGAGTGCAGCATAATACGTTAGAGTCAAAATCTTGCATTAGGGTAATCTGGCGTTCGGTCATCCCAGCGCTTGTGGGAACCATAGTACATCCAAGGCGTGACCCGCCCTGATGGAATCCCAGCCCTCCGGTGAACAGACCGTGTCCATAAGCATTTTGTACAATATCATCCGGTCTGACCCCTGCCGCCCAAAAATTTCTGGCCATGCACTCGGTCCACTGATCCAGGTCGTCAGCCGTATATGGGCCTGTAATTGGCTTTCCAGTGGTACCTGAAGATGCATGAACCCGAACCACTTCATTTAAGGGAACGGCGCAAAGACCAAAAGGGTAATTATCTCTCAGGTCATCTTTAACAGTGAAAGGGAGTTTGGCCGTGTCTTCCAAACTTTGAATATCCTCTGGTTTTAAATTCATCTCCTTGAACTTTTTATTATAAAAGGGTATCTTTTCGTAAACCCATGCTACGGTTTCCTTTAGCTTTTCTAATTTATATTCTTCAAGTTTCTCCACCGGCATACATTCAATTTCATCATTCCAGGGCATCTTCTACCTCCTTATTATTGTAGTAAAATTGTTGAGCAGTTGAATAATTAAGTAGTTGTAATAAGGTCTCTATAAATTTTTTCCTGCTCAACAACTTAACTACTCAACTATTTTTTTAGGATTAATCCGCCATGGGCAGGTTAAAATTTAAGCCTGTTGACAAATCCCGCTCATCGGGGACCCAGAAATGGGTAAAAGGGGATTTTTGGCAAAGGACTCACTTTTGAAGGTTACCAATGCTTTAGGCTTCTGCGGCAGAATAGCCAAGCTCAAAAGCTATAATATTGGTATCTACAAAAGCCTT
>CAZLRK010000230.1:0-5292 GCA_964561845.1 uncultured Desulfobacterales bacterium
CAAATTTGATGTCCCGAAAAAAGTTAAAGAAGCGATATTTTAACGAAAGTGTGTTATATTAAAAGAAAGATTAGCGCCAGCACAATTGCTGATGTCACGATGACATATGCATTGGTGCCATCATCATTTAATACACTGACCGTTATGTCTCCATTATGCGATTTAGAGCGTATTCGCCACTTTGCAAATATAAAAATTGAAAATAGCCAAATTGCGATTATCGGTATCAATAAAAACTTCATGACGTTACCTCTTTTTCAATTATATTTTATTCGCCTTTGCCTGAATACCCTGTAGCTTGCTGCAGGGATGAAAGGCGCGGCGACCCGCCGAAGCCCGAAGGAGCGGAGGCGGGTTGTTGGCTATAACGAATTCCGCTTTGATACCCCGGAGCTCGCAGCGGGGAGCTTCATCCATCATTGATTATAAGTTGCAAATTGTGACATTGATTGTAAATAGGGTGTTTCCTGTATTTTCTATCGAAAAATACGGTATTTATAGAGATAGTTGATATAATGTGAGTTAAAACTATTTTGATTATCCTTTTTGGTTTAATTGGATAAGAAATAACTATGATTTTATCTCATACTTTCTTTACCTGATGCAAAATCTGTGGTAAATAAGGTGGATATTTTATTTTATGCGATAAAAAACTTAATTTTTGGCTTAGAAATAGAGGAAGAGGGATCGTTTTTCAAAGGTCTCTTATTATGTTTGAAAAGAATACAATTGTTTTAGCAGAAGACCATACGATTCTTAGAGAAGGCCTGAGGTCACTTCTTTCTTCGCATCCGGATTTTGAGATTGTTGGAGAGGCGGAAGATGGCCGCGAGGCGATCAGATGTGTAGAGAACCTCAGCCCCGATCTTGTTTTAATGGATTTGTCCATGCCGAGGATGAATGGTATAGGAGCTATTAGAGAGATAAAGAAGCGATTTCCTGGAACTAAAATATTAGCGCTCACCGTTCATAAGACCGAAGAGTATGTCCTGGCAACCCTGGAAGCCGGTTCCGATGGATATCTTCTAAAAGACGCCACACATGAAGAACTTATTGTAGCCATAAGGAGTGTTTTGGGAGGAAAACCATATCTGAGTCCGGGTATTTCGGATAGGGTGATCGAGGGTTATCTGGAGGGACAAAAACCTACCGAGTCGAGTACATTATTGGATATCCTTACTCCACGGGAACAGGAAATTCTACAATTGATCGCCGAAGGATATAAGAACAAAGAGATTGCCGGGCATCTTTGTATCAGCATAAAGACTGTGGATAAGCATCGGGCCAATCTCATGCAAAAGCTGGATCTCCATAATGCATCGGCCTTAACGGCTTTTGCCATTGAAAAAGGGTTGACCATAAAATGAATCTCCCCGCAGCAAACTCCGGGGTATCAAAGCGGAATTCGCCATAGCCAACAACCCGCCTTCGCTCCTTCGGGCTTCGGCGGGTCGCCATGCCTTTCATCCCTGCAGCAAGCTACAGGGTATTCAGGCGAAGGCGAACAAATCACACAGCAGGGTATGGCCATAAAGCACGGATAAATGTGCCTTTACTCTCTGAAGACTGAATGTCAAGTGTTCCTCCTGATAGTTGCGTCCGTTCATTCATTCCTGCAAGACCAAAGCCCCTATCATAGTTTTCTTTGAGGAGTTCATCTTCGAGAGAGAATGCTATGCCGTTATCTTTGACAACCAACTCTATGGAGTCTCCTTTTTTTAATAGAGTAATATGAACGAGATCGGCTTCGCTGTGCTTAGCCACATTATTTAAAGCTTCCTGCATGACTCTGAAAATTGCCGTCGTTAGCGTGTCTGAAAGCTGTATTTCTTCAATATCAACATTCTTTTCAATGCGAATACCTGAGTATATCGCCTGAAATTGGCGACAAAACCAGGAAATAGTTGCTGTTATACCTAGATCGTCCAGGGTGGATGGTCGCAAGTCCATGGAAATTTTACGAATTTCGTCTATGGCATCCTGGATCATTGGTACGACAGGCTTTAGGCCTTTCTTCTTTAATGTGCCCGGTTTCTTTTTGCTTATTTTTAAATTGTTTTCCACCCAAAACTTAATGGCTGTTAATGATTGTCCGATTCCGTCGTGAAGTTCTCTGGCAACCCTCTTTCTTTCATTTTCCTGTGCTGCCAAAATCTGAGCAGAGAGTAGCTTAAGTTCTTTTTCTGACCTCTTTAGTATATCTTCTGCCAGCTTGCGTTCGGTGTTATCTTGTGCCACGCATACGACGCCCTGAATTCTGCCGCTGTTGTCACGCATTATTGAACCCGAAAAAAGAACAGGAGTTTTGTTACCATCTTTTTTTAGATAAACTTTTTCAACGTTTCTGATAAATCCCTTGTCTGTTAAGTCGTCCACAAATGATTCACCGGAGAATTCTTTATCAAATACCTTATTTATATCATTTGCTATCAGTTCATCTTCTTGATATCCAAGTATTTCAAGCGTCGCCTGATTAACCGTTTTTATTTTAGCATCAGGTCCAATTACTATAAGCATATCAGCCATTGATTCGATGATTTTATCAATATAATCTTTAGAGACAGTGGCTTGTTTAAGGTCTTCTGTCATTTTATTGAAAGCAGCGGCAACTATCCCAATTTCGTCTCTTGATTTGACAGCTATTTTTGTGTCCAGTTTACCTTTTCCAACGCTCAACGCCGCATTTTTCAATTCTATAAGGGTTGAAGAAATTGATCTGGCAAAAAAATAGAAAATTGCACTTCCAAGACCAATTCCGAAAATATAAATCCATAGACTCATCTGAATGAAATTTCGCCGGGCCTTCTGACTGGCCATATGGGCTTCCTGGAATGTTTTCTCGATAACAGGTTCCATGGAATGAATTACATGGAGAAAATCACCTTGCATTCCATCTTCGTCTGTCCGTCCCAATTTTTCCTGAATAGTGATATATTTTTTAAAGGCTGTTTCATATGTTTCAAGTTCTTTTAAAATGGCGGTCGATTTATTATTACCTGATTTTGTTACCTGATTTTGCAAACTTTTTAATTGGAGCTCATGCTTTTGTAGATATTCCGTTTCACCGCGTAAAAGATAATCTTTTTCATATCGCCTCAGCTGAAGGAGATCTTCCAGTAGATGAAGGTTGTGAATATTTGTTACGCTCTTTTCTACATCGTGAATCGCTTGCCTCCATTCACCTTGTAATCCCCAATCTTTGAATCCCCTTTTCCTGTAAGCATCAACTAATTTTAAGAAAAGAGAGTTGTATTCGTTTACAAATTCCAATAATTTCTCAAAATATTTTCTCTTTTCTCCTGATAACAGGTTGATTAGTTTATAGATCTCATCTTGTACAGATAAAATGATGAATCTGTGTTTTTTAAGATAATACGACTCGCCACTTTCGTAGAATTCCTTTTTGTGCAGATCTCGCTGTACAAAATCTTTATCCGCAAGCCTGGCTTTGTGCATTTGAATCGCTATATTGACGGCAATAGCATGAATTTTATCGGATCTATCGCTATTCTTTAAAAAATAGGAAATTATAATCAATGACGATAGGGCAATTAATAAAATGGAAGCTAACCACCCTGACAATATCTTCACAAAAAGATTTCTGTTCTGAAACCATTTTTTCATAAAATTCACCCACATTTAAATTTATATTTAAGATACAAGTATTGGTGTATTCGAAGGTTTTTCCATAGCACAGCACCGAGTTGGTTTTATTTTATAACTCGCGGAGAATCGACTTAAGAATATCAGGGCGATTCGTAATGATGCCGTCCACACCCATTTTGATGAGGTGTTCCATGTAGCTCCTGGAATCAGGCGTCCATACAAAGATTTGAATTCCTAATTGTTGCGCTTCTTGTATAAGGTCGGGAGTGATATATTTGTAGTGAGGAGCCCAATACCGTCCGCCTGCTGCCTTGATTGCACGCGGTATTGACCCGTTAAAATCATCTACATCTATACCGGTAGTCCATGGGGACGGCCCGGGTTGTCCTGGTTTAATATTATTCAAGCGCACACCCACGTGAGATAGGTAGACTGTTGGAATTTCAGGTGCAATTTTCTGAACATGAACAAGCGATCGCCAGTCAAACGAAAGAATGAGGGCTCGCTCGGAAATCTCTTCTTCGCGCAAAAGCCACACCACCTTACCAGCCAAAATTTGAGGTGATGGTGTCATCTCAGGTTTTTCTGGCGAAGTCTTAATCTCAATCCAGAGCTGTGTGTTCCGGGCACATTTATTTTTATGCAGTGAAATGACTTCGCGCAATGTAGGAATACGCTCTCCGTCGACGGAATGCTGTTCGGGGTAACGCCGCGAGTATTTGGTGTGAGGCTTCAGACGACCGACATCGTAAGTTTTAAGTTCGCTCAACGTCATGTCTTTGATGGCCGGGCCTGAACGGTCTTCCAACCATTTGCCGTCTGCGGTGCGCGTGATTTCCGGTTTCAGGCTAAAATCGTGATGCACGACGATTTTTCCATCAGCAGTAAGGAGAACGTCTAGTTCAACTGCGTCTACCTTAAGCTCACACGCCCGGTTGAAAGCCGCTAAAGTATTCTCTGGGGCCAGGCCGGCTGCACCACGATGCCCAATGACACAAAGCTTTTTGGGTACCTCTTTGATGAATACCTTTGGAGAGTTTTTCGCGTTGAACTGACAAGACGTAGCAAACAGCAAAGCGGTTATCACCGGCAACGCTTTGACTAAAGTGTGATATAATAAAGTGGTCCATTTTGATTCTTTTACCATAGCTTCTCTAAATTGCAAGAACTCGGGTTAACACCCTTAAATAGCTTGTAATTTTTAACGTTTACCTTTTATAAATCTTTTTCCAAACCGATACTATAACATATGTTGACTATTACTTTCAAACGGCATATGAATAAATCATGTTATTATTGGGAAAATCTTTTTAATAGTCGAATTCAGATAATAAAAAGCATTGAACCAAAAGGCTAACGCTCAGTGAGAAAAGAAGCAAAACTAATGCCTTATTTCAGATCTCCCTTGTTTCCATTGATAGCTTGTCAAACGTCACCCAAAACCTTTCTATGCCTATGGTACTTATAATCATGGTCATTAAGGTGATTGCGCACCAATTCCGCAACCTTGAAAGGATGGTGCAATAATAATGGTTGAAAAAAAGCCGTTTAGGATAATTCTGACCCATGCCATTCTGATCATTGGCATCATCGTTACTATTTTCCCAATCTATATCACGCTGGTCGCGTCCACCCACAAGAAAGAGGACGTTGCGACTACCGTGCAACCGTGGTTTGGTGATCACC
>CAZLRK010000231.1:0-5278 GCA_964561845.1 uncultured Desulfobacterales bacterium
CTTGCCGTCAATTAATTCTCCCATCCCGGGGACTGTCTTAAAAGGTATGCCGCTTTCCTTGCATTTTGAAATTACTTCTCGCATTTGTGCTGATGTAGCCGAAGGTATGGCAATAAGAATTTCTTTGGCATTGAGTTTATCTACAACCTGCTTAATCTCGCTGGTAGTTCCGTGTATGGGGATGCCATGTATTTGCATCCCCACTTTAGATGTATTATCATCGATAAAACCAATAACATTATAACTCAGCCTGGCATTGTCCCGAATCTCACGGTAGATTTTTTCCCCACAGTCGCCTGCGCCAATAATTAAAAGATCTTTCGTTCGATCTGCCTTATCTTTATGAAGTATAAAAAGTCGGGCAAAAGGATTCTTGGTATGATTATTTCCGGAAATGACCGAGAAATAGAGACGGATACTCAGTCTATACCCGGATATAAAAAAGACGGTAAGACCCCAGTCGAGGATGAAGATTGATCTAGCAAAGCCGACAAAACGGTATGTGAAGAGTATTATCGATACGATAATCAAAGAACTCACAGTAGCAGCTTTAATAATATCTAAGAAATCTTTAATACTGGTGTATCGCCACATTCCTTTATAGAGATTAAAGAAATAAAAAACGATAAGCTTGATCCCTATAATAAATGGAAGCATTTGCTTGAAAAAGAACATGCTCTCTTTTGGAACCTCAAAGTTGAATCGGAGCAAATATGCACCATACCATGCAGCCGCCAGCAGTAAAGCATCAAACATCAAAACTACTATCAGGTTTTTATAAAGAAATCTAATTTTCATAATGATTGTTGCTACCGTTTTGCGAAACCATCTATATTAGTATATACAAAAATATATATTAATCAAGCAACATATTGAGACCTTTGCACAACCTCCCCAAAAGCACCATCATATATCTGATTCAGTTTTCCAAAGGTCTCATATTTATAAATTCAAATACCAATCCGCAGATTTCACAGATTGCACAGATTAATATCCGAACACTAAACGCTTATGTTCAAGAGACTTAGCACCAAAATTTAGCAAGAGACCTACCTTAAATCTCGTTGCTTTCAAATAGTTAATGATTTGGGCTTCTTCGTTCGAAGTCAAAGCTGACATAGCTTTTATTTCTGTAATCACTTCATCATAGCAAATAAAATCAGGCTGATACTTTTTCTCCAAAGGCTTACCCTTGTATTTAATTTCAATAACCGGTTGGGATTTAAATGGTATCCTTTGGTCAACAAACTCCTTTCCCAGCGATTCCTGGTTCACCCTGTTAAATAAGATTTGAGCCTTTTCTTTAGAAACATTTTTCCGTGATAGGTCTTAAAATACTTTTCTCTTTTTGTTGCGTCATCTCTGTGTAGGCACGATTCATAATACACCAATTTCAAAGGTCTTCGTTCTCTGGTTGAATCAAGGCCACCTTTTTGGTGTTCTTCAAATCTTTGTTTGAGGTCTTTTGTGTAACCGGTGTAAAATTTACCGTCTTTCTCGCTTTCTAAAACGTATGTGTAATACATTCCACCTCAAACAATTTAACAGGGTAAACCGCTTCAAGGAATCCACAACCAAGTTCCTTATGAACCTCCATTGCAGCACCGATTATCTTATATGTTCTTTCATCTTCCATTCTTAATATGCGTTAATCTGCGTAATCTGCGGATCGATTTTGTAAGATTTGTTTTATGTTGCGGGTTGCTTTCCTTTGTTTTAGCCCTTTACATTGACCGTATAATACCCGCCTGCCTTCTTGCTCCCACGGTATTCGATACGTCCCTGATGCCTGAGATCGGCAATCCAACGTTCAATCGTTTTTGCAGGAATTCCAAGATGCTTTGAAATCTGCGGGATCCTTTTTCCCGGAACATTCCGTATGTGCTTCAGCAACAGGTTTATTCCCTCATTTATTCCCTCACTTATTCCCTCAGGGGGTACTGACACTGAAGATATCTTTTGCTTATGGTATTTCAGTGTGACAAGGAAGCCGTCGCCGCTCTCCTCATATTCAAAAGTCATAGTCGGATATGATTTGATTTCCCCACGAACCCGGATGAAACCACTCCCGTATTTTTCGATATCTCTGGTCAAATAGAACGCTTCCGCAACCAATTTATTACGTGTCCGTGACTGATAATCATCACTTTTCAGTTTTTCTACAGTCAGATCACCAAAAAGTCTACCGGGGTTGAAAAAAATAATGGCGTTATCGAATATCTTGAGCTGAATATCGACCGGACTTGTATAGTCCCGATGCACCACGGCATTCAGGAGCAATTCACGGAGAGCAGGCAAGGGATATTCATAAATTTCTCGTCGTTGAATCTCGCCGGTGATTTCAAAGGCAACTTTCAAGTGGGAGAGAATAAACTTCATTGACTCTTCCACCACCTGAAAAAGCGTACCGCGAATCATCCGGTCATCGATGATAGTCGATGCCGTCTTAAAGCGTCCGACATGCAGCGCATAGGGTGGATCGTTCCTGCCGAACAGCAATATTGCCGCATGAGTGGGCCGATCCTCTTTCAAATAGCCCAATTTTCCCAATACTGCTTGCCATTCTCCGTCCACACGGAAGCGGCCACCTTTATTTACCCTTCCAAGGAACATCCGTATCTTGTCCCGATCCAGGTCAACAAGCGTTGAGCTTACGTCCAGGTAGGAGTCCCATGAAAGCTGCAAAGATTGCAGATGGAGATTGGCAATCTCTGTAAGGGACAAGCGGTGATTGCTGTTGGCGACCCGTTTGAAGTAACGATCCCTGCACGCCACGGGCTTGACAGGGAACTCGCCAACGCGGATAGCAGCCACCTGCTTGCTGTCCAACGTGGCAAGTTCAACATCGGGAATAATTGAGGGCATAGTGCTCTGCTTGACTTGGTTCACCCAGGCCTGAACAGTTTCCGGGCTGCATGACACACCGACAATCTTCCCTGAATCCTCAACCCCGACAAGCACCACGCCACCTTTGTGATTAGTAAAAGCACAGATGGTTTCTATGGCTTCTTTGCCGAAGGATGCTTTGAATTCAAGATTCTCAGATTCCCCCAATGCAATCATTTTCCGAATGATTTCACTCATTACTCTTCACGTATAACTCATCCTTAGGGTTCACGAAAAAATAAGTTCGCAATTTTAGGCGTTGAGGCACCCGGCAGGCAAGGCGTGAAAACGCAAGCATATCTGGATATTCTGAGTTTTCGCAACGCAGCCGGGCGGGATGCATCGGCGTCTACAATGTGAAGTTATTTTTGAGTGAGCCCTTAGTTTCCCCGGACTTGAGATTTTGATCCATTTGCTTCATTTATTCACATATATCTGCGTCAATCTGTGTAATCTGTGGATCAGTCATAATTTTCTTTTATATTGTTTTTATTTTAGCGCCTTCGCGCCTGGTTTGCGTGAGATATTTAATCTGCGTCAATCTGCGAAATCTGCGGATCATATTTGTCCTCTCATTTTTGCCCACACCATACCTAAATATTCATGAACGGCCCTTTCAGTCTTGTAAAGATCACCGGCACTTGGAAAAAACATACCAGGACTTACTCCTTGACGCTTCTTTACAAAATAATCTGTAGGTGCAGGAACGGGATGCATGCCACACTTTTTAAAAAGCGCCATTGAACGAGGCATATGAGATGCAGATGTCACCAAAATAAATCGGTCTTTTCCCACTATCCTCTGAATAAGTCTGGCCTCATCTTTTGTGTCTTTGGAAACAGATTCAAGTATCAAATCCTCCTTATCTACCCCAACCGATAATGCAACATCAGCCATTACTTTCGCATTAGGCACCGGATCAGAGCCACCTCCTGATAAAATAAGTTTACTTTCGGGAAGCATATTATGAAGCCTGATGCCTTCTATAAGACGAACTGTTGAGGCATCCGATAGTTGACTGGTAATCGGAATTTGCGGGTCAGATGTATGCCCCCCTCCTAGCACCACGATCCACTTTACATGAGGCATATCTTTTAAACTTAATAGTGACGTGTATTTATACTCCAAAGGTCTTAGCAGAGTATTTGAAATAGCCCCGTAGCTAAATACCGTTAGTAAAAGAACACCAACGGAAACGACTATCTTTCCAATTTTTTGTTTGCGAGTAAACCATAAAAGAAATAGACCAAATAGCAGAATTTCGAGGGAAAGAGATAAAGGGAAAAATAGCGGGGCGATTATTTTCTTTAATATGAACAAATACAGAATCCCTATTTACACTTTCATGGAGTAAATAAAACGAATGAGAAAATTTACAATTTATCCGGATTAGATTTCCTACAACCTCTTGTTTCTTCTGTTTAACTGGGGCATGTTTACAACAGCTTGGTGAGTGGAGTCATAGCGTGTAGCATTTAACTTGTCGCAACGTATTGCTCTAGCGCGCTTTATATCTTTTTTCCTTGTTTTTTTAATCTGCGTTAATCTGCGCCTGCCCCGCCCGCCCCGTAGCTCCGGTAGATGGTACTGGGGTAGCTCCGGCAGGTGGTACTGGGGTAATCTGCGAACGAAAAGTGCCTTGAGCTGAAATCAGTAAAAATCTTTATGTTTTTTTATGTGATATGGGCAAGTTTCTTTCTGACAACAAAGCTCAAAAGAGAAAACCCTGCAAAATAAGCAGCAAGAAGCAAAAGAATCACTAAAAGCCCCATTGGTTTAAGCAGCAAAACGCTTACTCCTACCATTAATTGCAGCAAACCAAACCCAGCCGAGACTTTCCAGTGCTCTATCTTTATTTCAAACGTTATTCAGCCCAGTTTTCCAAATGCATACCAACAACTCTTTCAAATTCTTTGGTATTGCTGGTCACCAATGTCATGTCCCGTGATCTTGCCAGACCTGCTATGAGAAGATCATAAGGACCAATTGGCATTCCCTTCTTTTCAAGTTGTGCACGAATAGTTGCGGCTTCTATAGCAGAGGAACGATCCAGATTAATAAGGTTCAACGGCAGAAGAAATTTGGCAAGGGCATCCCCGGAACGTTGCCGGTATTGGCTTTTCTCGACTCCATATTCAAGTTCGAAGAGAGTGATTATGGAGATTGCAACATCCTGCGGTGAATGTTGCCTGAATCGCTCAATAACCTCCGGTGGACGTTTTTTTATGAGGTATATGCAAATATTTGTATCAAGCAGATAGTGCATCAGAAAGACTCTCTCTTCTGCATGGCAGGCTGATTACGTCCGTCTTTCATAAAGTCTTCCGGAAATTCACCGAGAGATTCGAACAACGAGTCCCATGTCGTTTCTATGGGCTCCAGTATAACCTGG
>CAZLRK010000232.1:0-5274 GCA_964561845.1 uncultured Desulfobacterales bacterium
GGGGGTCAAAATTGGGTTGTCGCAAAGGGTCATTTTTCTGTTGACGTTTCGATCCAGAGCTTGCCCCAACCAGTCGAATAGGGCATATTTGATGTTACTACCAGTAGCATCCTTATCTATTAAGGCTCTCACTCTTGAAGGAGAATATCTGCCGCCACTTGGCGAAATAATCCATTCATAAAATGATCTGGCGTCATTTGAAGCATACCTGAGTGCTGGTATACGGCTATCATGATATTCTGATACGCCCACAATGACAGCCCAATGTTGTGAGACTGCAAATTTCTCTTTTGTAGCTTCGACAACATGCTGTTTTGAATCAGCCTGCCCGCTTTTCCCAAGTTTTAACTTTTGCTCATAACTTCTTTGATAGGTTACATTTTCAACATATACTTTTCCTATGCTTCTTTTTGATAGAATGGCTTTAAACTCTTTGATAAGTGGCTGTACATATCTTGCATTTACAGCAAACTGAGAACCAATAGTGTCAATCGAATAACTGAACCCTACTACTTCTACTCCATCAACAGTAAAACCTTTTCCTTCTAAAAGTTTGAATTTAAAAGTCGTTTTATCTAAGAACGGTTTGTGGAACCAACTGAAACCTGTTTGATAGTCTGATAGCTTTTGAATATAGGCGGCAGGAAATTTCTGAGAGATAGCCTCGAATGCTGCGCTTAAAACTTCTGATTCAGAGGCTGCAATTAGCTCAATTCCTTTGGAAGTCCTTTTTCCAAGAGAGCTATGTGTTGTGGCACATCCTAAAACAATAGCAACAATTAAAAATAAGAGGACGATATTTTTTGTCACCATTCTCATCTTTTACTTTTATGGGTATAACATCATTAATATCTTAAAATATGATTTGATAACGGAATGTTGAGCGCTTTTTTTTAAATCTATGCCGCTATAAGCTTTCCTTGCCGCAATCCTCAGAATGCATAACACAAGATCGGTAAGGTTTGCAAACTATAGTTCTCAAATTTAGAAATTGTAATTTAATCAAATATATTGAGTTTGTGAAATCTTGCCAGTTAAATTCCTGAATTAATACTCACCTACCGAATCATTTTATTCAAGATTTCATAATGTAACTGCCACGTTACCAAATATTAGTGACATTGTCAAATTCTTGAATTATATAAGCACAAGCCGTCTTTACCGGATATACATAACAGGAATGTTATATTGACATTGGATTATTTTTGAGATCTTAGTCCCGTCTATTCTCGAATATAGATTTAGATCAAGGAAAACAACATCCGGATTAAGCTTCTTAATTTCTGACAGGAGCCCTTCTCCGTTGGCATATTTGTAAGTAACAATTTTACACCACTCACTGACAAATCTGCATTTCATGCCCATTATTTCATCAGCTTCAAACAGCATCACTTTTGATTCAATCATTATGTAAATCTCTCCCGTTAGTTTTAAAAAGTCTAGTACAAGATTTATGCCGAAAGCGGTTATGATTTATTTTAAAGAATTGCTGGAGATGCTGAATTCTATGAAGTGTTAATTTAAGGCGGGTTAACGGAATTGAAGTTTTCAAGTTTTAGCGAACGAGATTTCAAGCACTTACAGAAGTTGCCGCGGAAGGTGATTTTCTTCGATTTACTTGGATTTTCAGAGAAGTTATATAATAACTGTTATCAGCAGTGCATTATACTCCTATAAATGCCTTAATTTAATACATTAAAAGCATATTAAACATGCTTATGTCAATAGATAATATAGGACATAAGTTAAAATATATCGTTCTGCTTTATGAGATGAGGAATAGCAAGAGGTAATTGATCGGAGTATAGTCTGTTATGTTGTTAAGTAGTAAACGCTTAAAATCGATCTCAGAGAGTCTTACTTTGTGGTATTTTACAAATTCTTCTATGGTTAGATGTTTTTTGCGTGATATAACTTCGATCTCGATTAAATAATCAATCTTTGTTTCAGCAATCAATAGAGCGGTAAGATGTTATCAAAACTGCATATGAATGAATTACCTTTTAAGTTGGCTCTGTTCTTCCCAAGCCTGACTTGTCTTTTAATGAGTCCTGCTGCAATTTTTGGAGGAACTAAAACTTTGGCTTTCGATAACAAATCAACTGAATAAAGGCGAGTCCGGGGTAATACAAATCACAACACCAGTATAAATGGTTTATTTGAAGCTTGAAGTGGAAGTCTTTTTTTGAGGTCTTTTCAATTTCAAGTCAGAATTAGTGAGCCTGAATATCTTTCTTGGAGCCCAATTTGATATAAAATGGAAAAAAAGATTAGGGCTGAACGCAAAGCATTCAGCCCGGTTTAAATGTAAAGATTACAATGAGTCAACTAATGGATTAGGCAAACCACCAGCGTTCGTTGATTTTCATACCGTCCAGGTCCCAGTTGCCGGCAATATGCGGTCCGTGTTTCACGTTATCTTTGCAGGCAGAAACATAGTTGTTGAAAATCGGTACCACGGTACCGCCCTCGTCGCGTACAATACGCTGCATCTCCACGTAGATCTCACGTCGTCTTTTGGGATCCAGTTCGGCACGGCCTTCTACGAGCAACTTGTTGAAGCGTTCGTGTTCCCAGTGGGCATCGTTCCAGGCTGCATCGGCGGCGTAAGCCGTGGAGAACATCCAGTCTTCGGTGGGCCGCCCGCCCCAGTAGCACATGCACCAGCCGACCTTGGTCCAGGTGTCGGACCAATATCCATCGTCGGGTGCACGGACCACCTGGATATCAATGCCCGCCTTGGCGGCGTGTTCCTTGCAGAGGATGGCCGCGTCGGTGGCACCGGCAAAGGCAGCCTCGGCCGAATGGAGTTTGACTTTCAGGGTGCCCACACCCGATTTTTTAACATGGTATCTGGCCTTTTCAGGATCGTACACCCGCTGGGGCAGTTCGCCGGCGTGAAGTTCGTTGGCCGGGCTGATGGGATGGTCGTTGCCGACGATGCCGTACCCGCGCAGCACGGTTTTCAGGATCGCCTCACGATCGATGGCCAGTTTGAGCGCCAAGCGCACATCGTTGTTGTCGAATGGTGCCTGCTTGGTGTGCATGGGCATGGAATAGTGGGCCGTGCCGGTGACGTTTTCGATGCGCAGGCCCGGCATTCTCTTGAGCAGATGGACGGTCTTCAGATCGCAACGGTCCATGCAATGGATGCTACCGGTCCTCAGGGCGTTGGTGCGGGTGGCGGTATCAGGAATGGTCAACATCTCGACTGAGTCGAAATGTGCCCTATCAGGCGCTTTCCAGTAGTTGGGAAAGCGGCTAAGACGCGCGCTCACGCCGGGTTCGTACGAATCCATCTTGTATCCCCCGGCGCCGATGCCCGACTTCCAGTCGGGTTTACCGTCCTTGGTCGGCATGATGGGGATGTGATAGTCGCTGATGATGTAGGGAAAGCCGGCATCACCGCTGTTGAGCACGATTGTGAAGGCGTACTTGCCGTCGGTTTTGATGTCCACAACAGGTTTGACCAGCGTCTTGGCAGGGGACTTGGAGTCTTCACTCCGGTGATGATTGATGGAGTTCACAAAATCCTTGGCTTCCAGAGTTTGGCCGTTCTGAAACTCAACCCCCCGGCGCACTTTGAAATGCCAGGTCTTGGCGTCGGGCGTTGCTTCCCAGCTTTCGGCCAGTTCAGGGATAAGCTTGCCTTCAGGGTTGACTTCGGCAATGTGGTTGTGGCGTGACATTAAAAAAGTTTGTGCATAAAAGTTTTCCGTAATGGCCGGGTCGAGGCTGTCGGTGGTGGAACCATGGCCGCTGCCCAGAATAAAATGACCTCCTTTTTTAGGTGTATCAGCAAACACGGTACCAACATTCAGCAGTGGTGATGCTGCAACAGCAAGACCCAATGCAGACATTCGACTTATAAAAGCCCGCCGACTGATTTTGCCCTCACAAAGTAAAGATTCTAGTTTTTCAAGATCATTCATTTTTTCCTCCTTTTAATTGGGTTTAAGATATGGGATTCGTCTTTGAAATAATCCCCAATAATGACAGGAGATAGATTCAAAAGATTCATCCATTATAAGGATTGTAGATTTTTATTCTAGGGTGACATATAATACCCTCCTTTCCTGTTAATTATGAACCTGAACATAATTGTCTATTTATATCGGATATGTCCCATAATTGTGAGCGGCCCTCACCATGGCAATGTAATTCTCCGGTCTTACACCCGGATGTATTGAGTTGGATGACATCAACAAATACCCACCACCAGGCGCGGCAATCTCAATCGTTTCCTTGACAACCGATCCCACTTTCTCCTCTGTTCCTTCCGAAAGCAGGCCACGACAATCGATGTTGCCAACCAAACAAATTTGCCCACCCACATGCTTTTTAACTTCGGCAATACTCATGCAATCGGGTTGAATAGGGTGAAATCCGTCGAAGCCAATCTCGACATGGTCATCGAGTATTGGCCACATGTTTCCATCGCTATGCTTGATGATCTTCATGCCCTTTTCGTGTGTAAAATTTACAATTTCAGCCTGATATGGCTTGACAAATTCTCTGTAGTGCTCCGGGGATATCATCGTATTTTGTTCAGTTGCCAAATCACCTTCCAACGTGATGATATCGATGCCGATCTGAGAAGCCATTTCAATAATAGCAAAATTAAAGGCTGTAGCGATGCGAGCGAGATCATGAACAAGCGAAGGATTCAAGGCATAATCCAATAACAATTTTTCGAGACCGCCTCGCAACATCCAACTAATTTTAAATGGATCTTCACACCACATCATACATGCCTTTTTGTCGCCGACCTCCTCCACCATGTATCTTTCTTTATCCAGATCCTCAGCGCTCAAGATTGCGGTCATGTCATACCCAGCCAGATCCTTGGCTTCCTTTATCGGGCCTTCAACAGGGACAGCACATCCATGCTCACTAACCATCAAGATGCAGCCGTATTTATCCTTTACATGGGTTTCGCTGATCGGCACTTGTCCTGTAGAGTGATAAGAATCTACCCAATCCAACTCCAATACCTCGGCAATACGGCAATTCAAATCCATCTCTCTGAATGGATGGTCTTCTGGGGCTACCGGCAAACCTAGTATATCAGATAGTTTTAGCAGTATTGGCCAGTCGATGGTTTCAACGATAGGAACCTTGTCTGGCTGTTCATTATTTAAGGCAGTCAGAACTCTTATTTTCGATAAGTTCACGGGCAGGCCCCTTTATGTGTTTGTAATTTCGTCTAATGGTCATTTCTTGATGGCTTCGTAAAAAGTCAAAATTGATTAACTAACTGAAATAATTTTAATT
>CAZLRK010000233.1:0-5062 GCA_964561845.1 uncultured Desulfobacterales bacterium
GTTTCAGAATGTTTTTTTTCTGGATTATTTTTATGACCCTGATGCTGCCGGTGGAAGTCCGTATTTTGCCCACCTACCATGTGGTGGCCAGCCTCGGTCTTTTGAATACGTATACGGGGTTAACCTTGCCGCTGATTGCCTCGGCTACAGCCACTTTTCTTTTCCGGCAATTTTTTCTAACCGTACCCGATGAGCTAACCGAGGCAGCACGCGTGGACGGTGCGGGTCCCATCCGTTTTTTCTTCGATGTGCTGCTGCCCCTGTCTCGAACCAATATTGCAGCGCTGTGTGTGATTCTTTTTATCTATGGCTGGAATCAATATCTCTGGCCGCTGCTTATAACCACGGAAAAAGATATGACGACCATTGTCATGGGGATTCAGGCCATGCTCTATGTGCCTGATGACATCAACGAGTGGAATAAGACCATGGCGACTACAATTCTAGCCATGGTGCCACCGGTTGTTGTCATTCTAGCCATGCAACGCCAGTTTGTTAAAGGTTTAATCGAAACTGAAAAGTAGGAGTCTTTTTATGGCCAATGTAACGTTAAAAGATGTCTATAAATCATTCGGAAAAAGTGAGGTTATTCACGGGATAAGCTGTGATATTAAAGAAGGTGAGTTCGTTGTTATCCTGGGTCCTTCCGGATGCGGAAAATCAACGGCACTGCGTATGATTGCCGGTCTTGAGGTTATAACCAAAGGAGAAATCGCTATTGACGGGAGGATAGTGAACGAGTTGGAGCCGGCTGATCGCGACATAGCCATGGTCTTCCAAAATTATGCACTATACCCACACATGACCGTCTTTAACAATATGGCATATGGCCTCAAGATACGTCGTATGCCGAAGGCGGAAATCGACAAAAGAGTCCGTGCTGCGGCAGAAATTCTTGAAATCTCAGATTTTTTAGATCGAAAGCCAAAAATGCTTTCCGGTGGGCAGCGCCAGCGCGTTGCCATGGGTCGATGCATAGTACGTGAACCTAAAGTATTTTTGTTCGATGAACCGCTGAGCAACCTGGATGCCAAGCTGAGAGTTCAGATGCGTCTCGAGCTCAGGAATCTTCATGAAAATCTTGGAATTACAAGCGTCTATGTAACACACGACCAGGTCGAAGCCATGACCCTCGGGGATAGATTGATCATTTTGGAAGATGGTTATGTGGAACAGATTGGCTCGCCGCTGGAAGTGTATGAACGACCTGCTACCAGGTTTGTTGCCGGTTTTATCGGTTCACCGGCCATGAATTTTTTCAATGCCCGATTAAATGCCGATGGTCACCTGGTTGAACTTCCTAGCTCGGAAAGGTTACCGCTTCACAATGGTGCAATATCCAGCTATGGAGGGAAAGAAGTCGTTTTAGGAATTCGGCCTGAACATTTCAGACTTACTGAGGAAGGAAACGGCACAATGCATATAAAGGTGGATCATGTAGAAACGCTTGGCGCCGACACACTTGTTCACGGGCATGTTGGAGAAGATAATACATTTTTAACCGTTCGTCTTCCTGATATACATCATTTCGAAAAAGGTACGGTATTGCCACTTTCCGTTCCTCCCGAAAAACTACATCTATTTGATAAGGAAAGCGGAAATCGTATTAGGGACTAGACAGAGATGACAAGGGTAGGGTACAAGTCAAACAGGGGTGATTCTTCCAAAATATAGCTCTTTCCCCAGCGGTTTTATCCCATTAAAAAGCTTTTTATAATAATATATTTTAAGCATAGCATTATCTTTTCAGGTTTAGCGCTAAACTCACCATAGGTTTGAAAATGAAAAAAAGTTTATATGAAAAGTTATCGATCAAAACAGGAATTTAAGGGATTCATTTTTGATATAGACGGAACAGTATATCTTGGTGAAAAACTAATCCCAGGAGCAGACGAAACCATTTTGGCCTTAAGGGATATGGGTAAAAAGGTTGTTTTTCTGTCTAACAAACCGCTTTACACAAGAAAACATTTTGCCCACAAATTAACGAAGATGGGTATAAAAACCAAGCCTGCCGAAGTGATTAATTCGTCCTATGTTATGGCAAAGTATCTTTCAGAAGTATCTCCTAAGGCCAAAATCTATGTTATCGGCGAGATGCCTATGGTTGATGAACTGAGAAAAGCAGGCTTTCAAATAACTGAAAACCCCAGGGAGATCGAATATGTAGTGGTGGCATTTGATCGAACCTTTACCTATGGAAAACTCAATAAAGCATATCAGGCAATAAGGCAGGGAGCCCGTTTTATAGCTACAAATCCGGACAGGACATGTCCATATGAAGATGGAGAGATACCTGATTGTGCGGGGATGATTGGAGCTATTGAGGCGGTTGCGAACAAAAAGGTCGAAATGGTAGTCGGAAAACCTTCTTCAATCACAGTTGATGTCATATTGAACAAAATGAGGTTACCACCTGAAGATTGCTTTTTAATAGGAGACAGGCTCTCCACCGACATTGTTATGGGAAAGAACAGCGGGATATCCACAGCCTTGGTGTTAACAGGCGTGACAAAACAGGAAGATCTCAATTGTGCAGGTATAAAACCTGATTATATTTTCGATAGTGTCAGAGATCTTCTTCAATTGGTGGAAGGAGAATATAGATAGAATGATTAATCAACTAATCGAAGCAATGGAAAAAGCGATTGGAGAAGTGCGAAAATGGCCTGAAAAGACCGTGCACATCTTCCATCATAATGACGCCGACGGGCTCAGCTCAGGTGCAATACTCACCAGGGCGTTTAAAAGACAAGGATTCGAGGTCCGCCGCTTTTGCCTGGAGAAACCTTATCCGGCGGTGTTGAAAAAAGTTTACGAGCAGGAAGGAAGAATTCTTATCTTTGCAGATTTTGCCGGCAGGATTGCTCCTCTGCTTTCCGATTTGAACCGGGGGAGGAATCTGACCCTTATCCTGGATCACCATGTTGCCGAAGCCTCGAAAGACCCAAGAGTTCATAATCTCGATCCTGATCTTTACGGATTAAAAGGTGACAGGGACATTTCCGCCTCCACCACGTGCTATCTCTTTGCCAAAGCCATGGACCCGGGCAATTGCGACATGGCTCACATTGCAGCCATAGGGGCCGTAGGAGACGATTTTTTTGTGGACGGAATGCTTGTTAGCCAAAACCGTGAAGTTGCCATGGAGTCGGTTCGGCAGGGCTTGATGGAAATTCAAAAAAATGAAAATGGTGAAAAATATATTTTAAAATCTGAAACAGGAGATATTGCGTATGAGGATCTGGCCGTTTATTTAGGCATTTTAGGTGGGGCAGGCTATTATCACAAAGGGCCGGAAATGGGAGTTAAGGTTTGTATAGATGGAATTTCTCCTGAGTCGGATCGGATTATGGAGGAGTTTAAAACCATAAAGACCAGGGTGTTTGATACGGAGATAGAAAAGCTTAAACGAGGCGATTTGAAAAAGACATCTCATATACAATGGTTTAATGTGCAAGAACGATTTTCTCCCATGGGAGTGAGTATGGTCGGAGCTTTCTGTTATACAATTCGGAATATGGATTTTATCGATCCCCAGAAATACATTGCCGGGTTTCAGATTATTCCCAATGAAATCCCGGAGTTTGGAAATATTGCTTTTAATGAGGTAAAAGTTTCCATGCGGGTTCCATCTTATATTGAAGATAGGATAAAGGAAAAAAATGCAGCACCGCTTAATACGTTTTTTCCTGAAGCAACCAATAATCTTGGAGGATTTTCTGACGCCTGTCATCGCTTAGCTGCCGCTACAACATTGGCCATTGGTAAGGAAGAAGAGCTGATCGAGGAAATGGAAAGAATTCTTGGAAACTAGTCCGCTTCTCAATTTTAAGAAATATTAAAATAGAAAAAGGAGATTTAGTATGGCAATTGGAAAAGCATTTGGAAAGACAATATTAATCGGTGATCAGTTTGTTGGCCATGAAGTTCCTGCAATAGTATCTTCCATCTCTTATGTTACGGAAGCTACCGTTACCCGTATGCCGGGGGACGGCTGGCTCCTGGAAGATATGCGAAGCGAAGTTCCCGGCTATAAGGCTAAAAAGGCCGAACAACAGATCCACTCCATTAACAGGGTACTCAAAGTAATGGGAGTTGATCCTCACGAAACACCGATCAGAATAACCTATGGCGGGGATCTTCTGGCGGGCAGCGGCGTCGGATCCAGCGCCGCCAGCTGTGTTTCTCTTGCACGCGCGCTTAATGCCGAATTTAACAAGGGACTTACGACAGACGAAATCAATACGGTTGGCTGGGAGGGAGAATTTGCCTATCATGGAACTCCCAGTGGCGTTGATAATACAGCTTCCACTTATGGTGGACTGCTCTTTTACCAGATAAAAAATGGTGAAAAGACTTTTGACCGTATAAAAGTTGAAAAACCCTTTGATGTTGTGCTGGGAAACAGTGGCGTAACGGCAGATACTTCCGCTTTGGGTACTTTTCTTAAAGAGAAAAAGGAAACCGAGCCGGAATTGTTTGAGAAAACAACAAAAACAATAAATGAACACACAATTGAAATGCGCCGTGCTTTGGAAGCCGGAGATCTGAAAAAGGTCGGTACCCTTATGACGGAAAACCATAAGGTTCTCATTGATTTTGGGCTTTCCCATGAAATTCTTGTAGATCTTTGTGATTTTGCCGTAGAACTGGGCGCGCTGGGCGCCAAGGTAACCGGTGGAGGACGCGGCGGCTATATGATTGCTCTTACACCCGGAAAGGAGTTGCAGGAAAAGGTCGCTTCGGCTATAGCAGCAAAAGGATACAAGGTTATTCGGGCAACAATAGGTGGAAATTGAATCGATATTGCTTAGATTGGGACTTGCAGTAGTAAGGTTTTCATATTTCGAAAATGAATAAATTCTAATTTTACGTCTTGGGATTTATCAGACTTTCGTGATGATAAATTATTTTTAGTTCCGGCTTGACCGGGCAATGAAGGTAGAATATCATAGATATAGGAAAAGCATTTGGAAAGACGATCTTAAAATGAATTCATTAAAAACCCAGGTATTGATAATAGGCGGCGGGGCTACGGGTACCGGCATTGCGCGGGATC
>CAZLRK010000234.1:0-5027 GCA_964561845.1 uncultured Desulfobacterales bacterium
TTAGCCTCGTAATTTCAGGTCCCGATCTAATAAAAAGTTCCAGCCCCACTTTGAATATGCCTACATATTCAGAAAGGAGTTCAATATATTGTTTCGCCTTTGTTAAGGAAGAAACATCTAACGGAAAGATTATGTAATCTTTTGCCTGTTTCATTTTTGATCTCCTCATTTGAACGCTACCAAAGTATTACGTAACTTCTCAAAAAGCTATGATAAACGCTGTGGTGTCCAGTATCCGGTTATCACTTATCGGTTATCAGTGAATGGTAAACGGTTATTGGCTGCTATATTGAGAACAGAAGCTATTAGTTCGCCGAAGGCTGGTAATCATTGAATTCCACATTTATCAGATCAAAGCATAGCGTTTTGTATAAAGACCGATTACCGATCACATGAGCACTCAATCATTCCGTTCCAATAAAATTTAAAGAATCGGGCAATATATCTATAGAAACAGGTAGTTTTCCGGGCTGTTCCCCATCTATATCGAGAAGCACATCCTCTTTTGATGATGCCTCAACTTTTTTTCCGGTATGAGTAGTGACTTTGTTAATATCATATATTTTACCATTATAGAGGTTAGGCAGGTTTATTAAAACTTCAGCGAGGTTTAAATCCCCTATAACCGTAACATTAAAAAGGCCGTCATCCACAGACGCATCAGGGGCCACCAGCATTCCGCCACCTTGATACCGACCATTTGAGACCATAATGTTCCATATGGAGATCTTATCTTGAAAGTCATCATCAATGCTAATGTTTATGCGCTTTTTCCCATATAAAAATATAGAAAGTAAAGTTGCCCATATAAATGATAAAAACGGACCAAATGCTTTCGTGGTCCTATTGACTCTTTCAACAACTTCGCCGCCGAGGCCGAAACTTGTAATATTTATAAAGAATCGGCTGCAGTTTAAGTCATGATGATCTTTGAATACGAGTTTACCTACGTCTATTGAACGGACTTTATTTGCACCAATTAAATTGATGGACTCTTCTATGTCTCTTGGTATTGAAGCAGTTCTGGCAAAATCACAGCCCGTACCGTTTGGAATAAACCCTAATCTCAAATCAGATTTCACTGTGCTTTTTTGTTCCATGCAGCCGTTTACAACTTCATTGAGCGTTCCATCTCCACCGACACAGGTAACAAGGTTGGCTCCTTTGGATATTGCTTTTTTTGTTAATAGAACGGCGTCACCAGGCCGTGAGGTTATATAAGTTGTAAAGGGTCCAAGCCGATCTCTTGCCAGTTTTTTAATTACAGGCCAATCTGCTCCTGTTGAACCGTTACCGGCATTTGGATTGACAATAAATGCAATTTCCGACAAAGACACAATAATTCTCCGAGTATAAAATTTAGAATATCATAGCTTATAATGGTTTATTCATAAAGTATTATTTTTTAAAACTTTTTATTTTAAAGAAATCTATTGATATAATTAACTTTATAGTGATATATAATTTGGTAACTACGTTAACCTAAAATCGTTGTAGGATAGAGAAATGGACCTAAATGAAAAACAACAGAATCTGTTGCGTATGCTTCCGGGCATAGACCATATTATTGAGCTTGCAGAAACAGACCAATATTTTGAAAATATACCAAGATCTGTTCTTGTCTCTTCTACTCAGGCCGTAGTTGAAGAGATTAGATCGGCTATTTTAGATTTAAATAAGGCCGTAACGGAAAAAAGCCTGTCAGAGACGTTATTGTTTGAAAAGGTTAAAGAACGTGTGGCTGAAGCAATGAAACTGAATCTTATCCCAAGCATCAATGCCACGGGAGTTGTTGTTCATACTAATCTTGGCAGATCATTGCTGTCATCCGATGCTGTTAAAAATCTGGAATCTGTTTCACGCCGGTATTCAAATTTAGAGTTTAATTTATCGAAAGGGACGCGCGGTTCGAGATACAGTGCTGTTGAAGATACTATATGTGAAATAAGCGGCGCCGAGGCGGCCATGGTGGTTAATAACAATGCCGGCGCTGTTTTTCTTTGTTTAGAAACAATTGCCAAAGGAAGAAAAGTTATTGTGTCAAGAGGTGAACTTGTCGAAATCGGCGGTTCATTCAGGATTCCGGATGTGATGGAAAAAAGCGGCGTGATTTTAAGAGAGGTCGGCACTACAAATCGGACTCATTCTCATGACTATGAAAATGCAATAGAGACCGATACATCTCTTCTGTTAAAAGTTCATAAAAGCAATTACAGTGTAGTCGGTTTTACAACCGATGTTTCTTTAAAGGAACTCGTTTCTATGGGATCAAAATATCATATCCCTGTTATGGAAGATCTTGGCAGCGGCACTTTTATCGATTTTTCAAAGTACGGTCTGGTAAAAGAACCCACCGTCCAGGAATCTGTGGCAGCCGGTGCAGATATAATTACGTTCAGTGGCGATAAGCTTCTCGGAGGCCCACAGGCAGGTATAATCGTTGGAAAGAAAAGCTTTATTGATAAAATCAAGAAAAATCCTATTACCCGAGCCCTTAGAATAGACAAGCTAACCCTGGCAGCTCTTGAGAGCACTCTTCGGCTTTACAGAGAAGAAGAAAAAGCGATTAGAGCTATTCCCACTCTCCGCATGTTGACACTTTCCCTTGATGATTTAAATAAAAGAGCCAAAAAACTAAGCAGGATGCTTAAAAATATTGGTGATCAGCGTATGAATATCAATCTGATTAACCTTTCCTCACGAGCAGGTGGAGGCGCTTTGCCCCTTCTTGAGCTTCCCAGTAAATGTATAGGTATCAAAGTACAGGGCATGTCTGCTAATACCATTGAAAGATACATGCGTAATAATATGACTCCAATAATTGGAAGAATAGAAGAAGATATGTTTATCATGGATCCTAGAACAATCCAGGACGATGAATTTGCAATTATTAAAAATGCTTTCAAAAACATGCTCAAAAATACTAAGTACATTCATTCTTAAATACGGTAACGTATTATATTTTTTTCACCGCCCATTCGCTTCGCTCATTCGAGGCACAGAGTTCGCGGAGGAAGATTTTCTTATTCCTTTTCGCTGAGAAGGGCGAAAAGGAATAAACCAACGCCCTTCGGGCAAGATGTGCATGGGAGCCGATTGCCGGAGGCATGATGGTTTTCGTTTGTCGGTGTCTCAGCGACAAACGAAAAATGCCAAATCCCTCTGCGCCCTCTGCGGCTCTGCGGTGAATAATTTTAATGCCATTTAAATAAAATGCGTTATAATAATTACAAAATAGAGCACTAAGTTAGAAGATTGAAAATGAAAAAAATTATTCTGAAAAATCTGGAAGAAAGCATTGAAGTTAAAAATAGATTTATAAAAGATAACATTGATCTTATTATTAAGGGTGGTGAAATGCTTGCCACTTGTCTATCTTCCGGGCATAAAATTTTAATTTTTGGTAATGGAGGCAGCGCCGCGGATTCACAGCATATTGCAGCTGAATTTGTAAACCGTTTTTTAGTTGAACGTGCGCCGCTTGCTGCAATAGCCTTAACCACAGACACATCAATAATAACAAGTATCGGAAATGACTATCACTTTGATGAAATATTTTCAAAGCAGATAAAAGCGCTGGGGAAAAAGGATGATATTGCCTGGGGTATTAGCACCAGCGGCAATTCAAATAATGTTGTACAAGCTATAAATACGGCGAAAGATATCGGTATCTCAACGATTGGCATGACAGGACGCGGCGGCAAACTGGCTGAGCATGCTGATCTTGTATTTTCCGTTGAATCAGATGCAACACCAAGGATTCAGGAAGCACATATTACTTTAGGGCATATTTTATGCGATCTTGTTGAAAGGACTCTTTTTCCTCAGTAGTTCGAGTAGAGAATCCATAATAAAAGGGCAAAGAATAGAAAAATGCCACATTCATTTAAACCCATAGACCTTAGGCGCCTGAATACGTATCCACTTTCAGAGAGAAAAAGCAAGGTTAACACGGCTGACTTTGCAAAAACCTGGAAGAGGGGATCCGGTTTTAAAGATTTCCTTGAAAGTCTTCCCAACATACTAACGGGCAATAATATCAGAGCGGTCATATCTTCCATTGTAAAGGCCTTTAAGGAGGAAAAAACAGTTGCTCTCGGTATGGGAGCGCATGTCATCAAAGTGGGGCTTAGTCCGATACTTATAGATTTAATGGAACGTGGAATTATTACATCTGTTGCAATGAATGGGGCGGGCATTATTCACGATTTCGAACTTGCCATGACAGGTAGTACTTCAGAGGATGTAGAGGCATCGATTGGAAACGGTACTTTTGGAATGGCGCGTGAGACATGTGATTTCTTAAGTGCTTCGATTAAAAAGGCAGGGGAAAACTCACTGGGTCTTGGTGAAGCAGTGGGTAGTTCAATTCTTGAAAAAGAATTTCCCTTCATGGATAAAAGTATTCTTGCGGCAGGCGCCCGTTTAGGTATTCCAGTCACTGTCCATGTTGCCATCGGGACGGATATTATCCATATGCACCCCGGGTTTGATCCTAAACTAACAGGTGTGGCAACACATAGAGATTTTCGGATATTTGCTTCGGTAATAGCTACCCTGGAGGAGGGTGTTTATTTGAATGTAGGCTCAGCAGTAATACTTCCGGAAATTTTCTTAAAGGCCGTTACACTTGTTCGTAATATGGGGCACAATTTGAATAATTTCACTACCGTTAATATGGATTTCATTCAGCATTACCGACCCATTACCAATGTTGTTAAGAGGCCTACAGCTCACGGTGGAAGAGGTTTTAACCTGATAGGTCATCATGAAATCATGTTGCCGCTTATTGCTGCAGGTGTTATTGAGCAGATAAATTAGTCCGCATTACTCATGAAGAATTTATCCTATGATTAATAACACAAAAATCAACTGTAATATCATTTAAATACATAGATTATAAATTTTCATATAGATGAATATGCTGTAATCGGAAGATATCATTTTTAGGATAAATTCTTCACCCTTCGGGCAAGCCTGATTTGCCCATTTGCTGCGTTATAAGGGGTTTGCGGTAGAAGGACTAC
>CAZLRK010000235.1:0-5026 GCA_964561845.1 uncultured Desulfobacterales bacterium
TTCTTTACGAGTCCTTATACATGAGTTTGTATGTTCTTCGTGATGATTATCCATGCAGCGATTTAAAAAACTCCCCAACCCTTGAATTACCTCAGCATCTCTATAAAGGCTTCGATTCTGGTCCGGTGCTGACCGATTGAATTAAGAGACAGATCCCCTTCTAGAAGCAGAAAGGGAATTCCTGTCTTTTTAAGCGTCTCGCGGATTATGGGGAGACGGTCCAGATATGGGTCACAAAACTTTACGGTATGACCGATAACACCTTTAGCACCACAGTCTTCAGCGTCCTTTTTAACCGTATCAGCAATTTTGCCCGGCTCAAGGGAATCTAACGTTCTTGCGCATGGCGGTTTGGAGAAAAGTCCCCGTACGATCCCGGTTATGACATCCTCGGATCCGTCTATCTTGATGGAACCGATTATTCGTGATCCTGTACAGAAATTCTCGCCGGCAATTAGAGCACCGCAGTCCTCGAAAAGTTTGAAAACTTCAGGGTCGGGCAGTACATTGCCGAAAAGAAAGACGGGCACGCCATTTCTAGGCCAAGCGTTTGATTCTGCAGTGTTTTGGATCTTTTTCAAATCTTTTAATATTTGCTCCGCAGGTTCGGTTACTACACGGTTGTAAATTTTCTGCATTTCGGCTTGACCGCCCGCAATTTTTCCTGATTGGATATGCCCCTCTATGGTTTTTAAAAGACCGGAGATTTGGTTATATCTATAACCGCTCAATTCAATATCATCCTTCGATACCGAACAACCACGCCAATGCGCAAGAGTTTGACAAAGCCTTGAAAACTCACCGGCAAGGAAGGATATGGACAATTCATCGTTCGTTGCAGGGAGGTCTATTAAGGCAACCGGATCATCCGGCCGGACCTCCTTCCATGCCTGTGCGAGACGACGCATGGCGTCGCAGCTGTTCATGAAAATCATTCCGGCAAGATCCGGGAGATCCTTATCCATTGCACGATCAAGAATCTTCTTGATATGAGGGCAAAGATTGTCATGCAACAATTGTCCCGCCTGATCGGGCCAATCACCCACCGGCATAATTCTGTATGGAGCGAAACCGGCCGCATCAATCAGCATAAGTGGCGTATAGGCACATGTGAAACCGATTTTTTTGATTGAATTTTCATTCATCATTTATTCCCTTTTTTTTGCATTTGCGAGTACCCGGCGCAGTAAATCCTTGGTACGCGATAGTTCATTATCTGAAATACCATCAAATACAGCGTTAAGTGTCCGTTCCACGATCTCCAATACCGGTTCCCTGACATTTCTTCCCTCTTTGGTCAAGAAAATAAGCTGAGCCCTGCGGTCATTAGGATCTGCCGATCGAGCTGCCAGTCCGTCTCTTTCCATGCGATCCAACAAGCCTGTCATGGTGGAAGGTTCCAAGCCGGCCCTTCTTCCGAGTTCGACCGCCTTGAGCCCGTCTTCCTTCCAGAGGGTAAAGAGCGCACCAAGATATGAGGGCTTTACTTTACTGACCTCGGCCTCTTCGAACCCTTTCTTCAAAGCTGATGCTATAGCTATGGACACCCGAGATATCAGATAATAAGGACATTCTTCCAATTCCAAAAGCGAAATGCAATCCTTAAGGTTTGAAAAATTCATATTAAATTTTATCTCCAAATAATTTGATACGTATTATACTTATACGAATTATATTGTCAAGTAGTAAATTTAAGAAATATAGTATTAATTTAGCCTTCGGAAAACAATTAGAAATAGCAAACTTCACAGGTTGTTTAATTTTTAATCGTGTAACTGTCTGAGCGTAACACTCACTTATTCGCGAGTTTTACACGGTTTAAAATTTAATTACCTTTGAAGTGGCTTTGTTTTCAAACAGCTAAATTATTACGAAATTTATAATTTTGACAATCTCAGGTTTGTGCTATAAAAATATGGTATAATGTGATATCTAAACGTATCCTAATTATTCATCTTGGAAATTATGCAACTAAGGGCTCACGCAAAAATAAGTTATTTTTGCGTGAGCCCTAAGAGGATAAACCATGAGCGAACAATGGAAAGACCTTGTCGTTTCTCCAGAGGAGGTTTTGTATAAAATTAAACCGGGAATGAACATCTTTCTCGGAAGCGGAGCAGCTGAACCCCGAACCCTGATGAAGTGTTTAATTGATTCCGATCACAGAAATGCAAAAGACCTGGAATTGATCCAGCTAACCAGACACGGGGATATTCTGTCATTAAAAGAGCTTCACTACCAGAATTACCGCCTCAAGACCTTCTTCTCCGGCTGGGTGGCAGGGGAAGCCGTTGCTTCAGGGAATGTCGATTTGATCCCCGGTCGTTATTCCTAGATACCCCGAATCATCAAATCCAAGCGAATTCCCATTGATGCGGCTTTTATTCAAATTACACCTCCTAATGAATCCGGCTATTGCAGCCTCGGAGTGGCTGTTGATGTAGCCAGGGAAGCAATGGAGCAAGCCTCTTTAGTTGTTGGTGAAATTAACACCCGGATACCCTTCACTTTTGGTGATACAATAGTTTCTGTTTCGGATTTTAACCTGCTTGTGGAATCAACAGAGGAGCCCGCTTATTTCGATCGCTGGCCCGTTTCTAAAGACATGGATGCGGTGGCGGCCAATATTGCGACTGTTATTGAAGATGGAGACTGCATAGGTTTTAACGCAGGCACATTAATTGATGCTTTATGTCCTCACCTTATTCACAAACGTCATCTGGGGATTCATTTACCTTTTTTCACCGATGCTCTGATGGATCTTGCTAAAAGCGGAGCTGTGTCTAACTATCGCAAAGAGATTTTTCGAGGTAAATCTCTTGCTTCATATGCTTTAGGGACACCTGAACTTTTTAATTGGCTGCATCACAACCCTCTGGTTGAATTTCAAAGTATTGATAAAGTATGCAATCCGACCCAAATAGGACGTAATCCCAATTTCGTAGGATTGTTCCATGCCCGAAAAGTCGATTTGTTTAGCAGGATTGCTTTCCCTGTGGGAAAAAGAAGTATAACCGCCGGACCGGGTGAATCAGCAGACTTACTTGCCGGCGCAGAGATTTCGCCGGGAGGATCTACAATCTTTGGGCTCCCCAGCCGTAACTCAAAAGGAAATCCCAATATTCTGGTTATGCTTAAAGACCTTCGCAATCAATTTCAAATGCGCGAATCGATTGATGTGGTCGTCACCGAATACGGAGTAGCCAACCTGAGATGGCGTTCGATACGTGAACGGGCTCAAGCCTTGATCGATATTGCCCACCCTGACGATAGGAAAAAGCTTATTGAGCAGGCAAAGAAAAGAAATATTTTGTTTCCTGATCAGATTTTTATATCTGAAAGCGCTCATTTATATCCTTCGGAGATTGCAACCGAAAATATTTTTAAAAACGGAACAAAAATTCGTTTCAGAGCGATAAAACCTTCCGATGAGGAAGCAATGCGCCGCCTTTTTTATCGTTTTTCCGATAAAACGATTTTAACGAGATTTTTTTACCCCATCAAAACCATGCCGCACGATAGGATGCAAGAATATGTAAATATAGAGTACAGTCAGGAGCTGTCCGTCGTTGCGCTCATTGGAGAACCCGATCAGGGGAAAATCATAGCAGAGGCAAGATTTGTCAGGGAGGAAAAAAGCTCTTATGGAAATATTGCTTTTGTTGTGGATGAAAAGTATCAAGGGATAGGTATAGCGACATACCTTTACAAAATGCTGATACGGTTGGCAAAAGAACGGGGTCTGAAAGGTTTTACTGCTGAAGTGTTGCAGATAAACAAGGGAATGATAAAGGTTTTTGAAAATGGTGGCTTGCCGATAAATTCCCGACTGGAAGGTGGGATTTACAGACTGACCATTCCCTTTGATACAGAATAATCTCCCCTGCCCTAGATTACATACAGGTCTCGTTAAGTAGTTGAGTAGTTGACGATGTCTGTGCATATGACTAATATGAATAAATCTTTTGATGACACCGGAAATAAGGAATTTTTTTCTCCACCCCGCAACATTTTTTATGGTTGGATAATCGTTGTTTCCAGCACCATTCTTCTATCCACTTCATTTGGCCTGTGCTATTCTTTCAGTGTTTTTTTCACATCCTTGCAAAATGAATTCTCCTGGACCAGGGCAACTACATCGAGTATCTTTTCTCTTTATCTGCTCCTCGCCGGAATGTTTTCTATTATCGGAGGCCGAGCATCGGACAAATATGGCCCCAAAATCGTAGTATTGATAATGGGAATCATCAGTGGGCTGAGTCTTGTTCTTTCGTCTCAAGTACAATCCCCGTGGCATCTCTATATCACTTACAGTGTCCTTTTATCCTTGGGAACGGGACCAATGTATATCATCCTGGTTTCAACGGGATCCCGTTGGTTTCTTAAAAAACGGGCAACTGTAATCGGGATTATGGGCGCAGGATCCGGCCTCGGCGCTGTTATCATAGCTCCAATCAATGCTTGGTTGATCTCAGCCTATCATTGGCGCAGCGCTTACCTGATTGCTGGTATTGTCGCATGGATTGTTATGATAACCGCAGCGCTATTTCTTAAAAAAGAGCCCTCTGAGATTGGGGCACACATTGATGGCAAGCCTGCTTCAGAGACAACTGAGTCGGCCCACAAGCAGCCAGCCGGAGAATTTTCTCTAGAAAAGATTTTAACAACCTATAATTTTTGGCTGTTTTTCTTGATCTGGTTTTCCTATTCTTTCTGTTTGCACATGGTCATGGGTCATCTTGTTCCCCGTGCAGAAGATATAGGGATGACGCCGATACAAGCGGCAGCTATTTTGAGTGTAATGACATTTGCAACTATTCCATCTCGGCTCATCAGTGGCTTCATTACGGATTTGACGGACAAAAAAGTTGTCTCCGTTGTTTGTGCTCTGGCAGCTACTATAACAATGTTCTGGCTTGTTTTGGCTGACAAGACATGGATGTTCTATTTGTTTGCTATTATCTATGGTATATCCTATGGCGCCATAGACCCACCGATTATGGCCCTGGTTGGAGATACCTTCGGA
>CAZLRK010000236.1:0-5015 GCA_964561845.1 uncultured Desulfobacterales bacterium
GAACATTATGCTTTGATTGGAGGAATTATGAATTCAATGATTAAAAAATCTAATAGCTTATGTTCTCAATATTGCTACAAACAACCGATCACTTGATCACTGATTACCTGATCACCCGTTCACTGATCACCTGAACCCTGATAGAACAATTCTAAGAAAAATAGCTGGACTATTACCTATCATTTAACTGCGGAAGAGCATATTAATTTTTTTATTTAGTTCTCTTTTCAAAATACTTTCTTGCCATCGCAGCACCAACCAGGATGATTACACTCAAAATTACAAGAAGGGTAGACACAGAAGCAATAGTTGGGTTGATTTCTGTTCTTATTCCATCCCACAACTTTTTTGGAAGGGTGGACAAAGTGGGGCTGCTGATGAAAAGTGCTATTATCAGCTCGTCAAATGAAATAAGGAAGGCAAAAAGACCGGCTGAAATCATACCCGGAAGCGCTAAAGGAAAAACCACCCTTCTGAGTGTGGTTATCCGGTTGGCCCCAAGGCTTCTGGCCGCCTGTTCTACTTCCACATTTATTCCTCGAAGGTTTGCAGTCATCACAATTACCACAAATGGAAGAGCCATAATTGTATGTGCCAATGTAAATCCAATCAGTGTTCCGGTCAATCCCAGGTCCGAATAGATTTTATAAACAGCCACTGCAGTGACAAGAACCGGTGTTACCATGGGCGAAATGATAAAAGAATTGACGATATTTTTTCCGGGAAAACGCCCCCGAATTAGTCCATAAGCAGCAAGGCTCCCCAGGGTAGTCGCGAGGATGGTAACCAGAATTGCAACCTCAAAGCTCGTTAACGTAGCAGCCAGCCACTCATCTGTTTCAAAATATTTGAGATACCATTGAAAAGAGTATTTTTTAGGGGGGAATTCCAGAAAACGGGAGCCACTGAAAGAGATGGGAACAACGATAAAATTAGGCATTACCAGAAAAAGGCAGACAAGTCCGCAAAACGTATAAAAAACAGCATTCTTCAGAGATTGCCAATTTTTCTCATTGAATAGATTTTTTATCATAATCCCTATTCCCCGTGGATACGTTCAAGGCTCATAAATCGATTGTAGATAAGATAGAGAATGGTTGTCACAATCATAAGCAGCATCGAAAGCGCTGCCCCGAATCCCCAGTTAAAAGAATCTTCAATCTCCTGCTGAATGACCTGGGAGATCATGGTATCCTTTATACCACCCAAAAGGGCAGGGGTAACAAAGAAGGCAACGGCCAGGATGAACACCAGAAGGCAGCCTGCGCCCACGCCTGGCATGCTCAAGGGCAGATATATCCTGAAAAATTGTTTGTAAGGTGGCGCCCCCAGACTCGCTGCGGCCTGTGGGAGTTCCTTGGGTATACCGCTCATCACCGAATATAGTGTCAGAATCATGTATGGAAGCATGAAATGAATCATCCCCACCAACACACTAAAACGGTTAAAGAGCATGGACAGCGGTGTCGATATAATGTCCCCTTTAAGCAATAGCTGGTTGATGACACCATTGTGGCCAAGCAGGGCCATCCAGGCGTACATCCGGACCAATATGCTGGTCCAGAAGGGAAAGAGAACCAGCGGGAGGAGAATATTTCTGGTAGTTGGAGGCACGTGCGCGAATAAGTATGCAACAGGATAGCCTATAATCAACGCTCCCAGGGTGGTAAGAATAGATGCCTCAAAGGTTATCCGAAATATACGTAAATAAACCGGTCGCGTGAAGGCCTTCACATAATGCTCGGTGGTAAAAGAGGGATCAAAAATACTATTGAGCAGGAAAGTAGCAATGGGATATATGAAAAGGCATAATAGGAGCACCACGGCAGGGGCGACAAATGAAAAAACAGTTATCTTCTCCCAACGCTCCAAACGGGCAAGTTGCTTAATATAAGGACGTTCAACAACAATATTTTCTGCCTGGCTCATTACTTCTGCCATTTTCCCAACACTCTCCTTAATTCAGAGACCTTTGAAAAATGCTTCCCGCTGAAGCGGGATTCAAGTTCCCCGCTTCGGCGGGATCTACGTTTCACTACGACAAGACAGGCGAAAATTTTAACCACAGGAATACATTTAGTATTTTGAGGATAGCGCTAAAGCTTCACTGCGTGCCAAAATTTGAGCCTAACGTCCCGCCAAGGGCGGGAGACAAAAGGGGGCGTTTTGCAAAGGTCTCATTTCGCCGGGTTAGGGTTTAACCGACCCCCATCCATGTTTAAGACATGAATGAGGGTCAGCAAATGTATTACTGGAGCTTCCATTCACGCCAGCGTTCAAGCATATCGACGTATTTGGTTGACCACCATGAAAAATCACATTTGATCATTTTATCCGCATGGGTGAGCGGCATCCTGTCAAGAATTTCCTTGGGAAGATATTTTAAAGATTTTTTATTCACAGGCCCATAATCGATATATTGAGATAAAGGCCAGTTATTCTCAGGCAAGGTGGCCCATGCAATATAAAGCATGGCCAGATCTTTTTTCTTACATCCCTTTGGAATATACCAGGCATCACTTACCATTTGCGCGCCGTCCCATATGATAGCGACAGGAGCGCCTTCAGTTGCGACCTTGCCTATTCGTCCGTTCCATCCGGTTGCCATAACAACCTCTTTGTCGGTAAGCATCTGAGGCGGTTGAGCCCCCTGGGTCCACCAGACATTGACGTGAGGCTTGATTTCATCCAGTTTTTTAAAAGCCCGCTGGATCTTTTCCTCTGTCAGGGGGTAAATCTTGTCCTTGGAAACACCGTCGGCAAGCAAAGCCAGGGGAATATTATATATGGGATTATCGCGCATGGAACGACGGCCTGGGAACTTTTTTACATCCCAGAAATCGGTGGCTGAGGTGGGGGCCTTGTCGCCGGGGAAAACATCAGTCCTGTAACCTAAAAGCTCACACCAGCTGATGGTGCTCATGTACCACTTTGATACAAAAAATGAATCAACATCTCTTGCATCGATGATGCTGTAATCCATCTTTTCCAGGTAACCCCTTCTTCCGAGGTCATCTAATTTGTAAGCGCCGCCATCCACCACGTCCCAGGTGGGTTTTTTAGCTTTGACCATGGCCATGACTTTCGAGATGGATGCCGGGCTATCTTCTATTATCTTTATGCCAAATTCTTTTTCAAAAGGTTTATAATAGGCCTTTCGTTGTGCTTCCTGATAAGACCCCCCCCAGGAAGTGACTACTAAAGAGCTGCCTCGAAATTTTTCGAGTCTTGCCTTAACCTCATCGGCCGTCAGGGGTTCACTCGTAGCAGTTGTCAGCCCAATACACAGGATAAGCAGTACTGTCATCCCAATACAAAGTAAAAATCCTTTTTTCATTTTCCAAGTCCTCCTTTTTTGTGGTTTTAAGTTCGGTTTATGTGTCAGGAGAAACCTCCGATTCAACCAGGAGCATTTCATCCCTTCCCCAGCCAACAAGGGTTTTTTCACCCCTTGATAATAGTTTTCTTCCTTTACGATTCGTCGCTTTAACGGTGAGTGCAATAGAAGAACCCAACTGTACACGGTACTTAGTAAATTCTCCAAGATAGAGAAATTCCTGGACAGTTCCTTCATAAGAGTTGCCCACATGTTTAGCGTCTTCCCCAACCAGTATCTTTTCCGGTCGCAGGGAATAAGTGGCCCACCTTTTAGGAGGAGGGAATAAATCACGGTAAAACCCCTTCATGGTGATTCCTTCATCCAATTGAATCGTACATCCGTTCTCTTCTTTGGAGACAACTTCTCCTGTGAGAAAGTTGGTCTCTCCAATGAAGTCGGCCACAAACCTGTTTTCCGGCAAGTTATAAAGGTCATCCGGAGTCCCTACCTGCATAATACGTCCATCATTAAATACACAGATTCGATCGGAAAGGGTCAAGGCCTCTGCCTGGTCATGTGTAACATAAAGGATTGTAGTGCCGAGTGTAGAATGGAGTTGTTTAAGTTCAATCTGCATGTTCTCCCGCAGTTTGGCATCCAGGGCGCCAAGGGGTTCATCAAGGAGAAGCACTGTGGGCTCAAAGACGATGGCCCGGGCCAGTGCGACACGCTGCTGCTGACCGCCGCTGAGCTGATGGGGTCGCCTATGTTTAAACTCTGATAGTCGCACCAGATCAAGTACCCAATTCACACGCTCTTTGATCTTTTCTTTGTTGATGCGCCTCATTTGCAAAGGAAATGCAATATTATCGGCTACACTCATGTGCGGGAAAAGGGCGTAATGCTGAAACATCAACCCAATGTTGCGTTTGTGAGCAGGAACCATCACAATAGAATTCCCGTTTACACGTATGTCACCGTAGGTGGGAATTAAAAAACCCGCCACCATCATCAATGTGGTGGTTTTGCCGGACCCGCTTGGCCCTAAAAAAGTGAGGAATTCTCCGGCCTTTATTTCAAGGTTGGCCTCCTGAACGGCCCCAACCTTTCCAAAAAATTTGGATAGGTTATCAATATCGATTGGAGCCCCTTTTATTTCGGCAGATTTATTGACAGCCATAAGCAAACTCCCGGGGGCTGCGACTATCTATAGATGGGAAGATGGGAAAGAGGTGAAGGGGAAATTTTACATTGTCATATCAATTGGATAGGCAGATTAATCGAGACCTTTGCAAAACGCCCCCTTTTGTCTCCCGCCATTGGCGGGATGTTAGGCTAAAATTTTAATACGCCTAAGGCGTATTAATCCTCGAAATACTCAATGTATGTCTGTGGTTAACCAGCCTGAGGCTGGTCAAAATTTTAGCCTGCCTTGAACTTGAATCCCGCTTCAGCGGGAAGCATTTTTCAAAGATCTCTAATCACTTCAGAATTGCATCATCCATCTATGGCCGCAAATTTTTGTAGACATAAATTATTTTTTATGTTGACTAATTGCATACAATATGTATATAATATTTGTCAAGCAAAAAATGAAAAATTTTTTTAAAACAAAAAAGTAACATTTTAGCCTTATGAAAGCAATTACATTAGCAAGCTTCAAAGGTTGTTTAATTTTTAATCGTGTAACTGTCTG
>CAZLRK010000237.1:0-4896 GCA_964561845.1 uncultured Desulfobacterales bacterium
TTTTCTGCTGCCGGCGGGTTCATCTTATAAAGGCGGTTAAGGAATTCATCTAAAACCCCGCCAATTGGCTTTCCATTTGGATAAGAGGCGCCGATAGGCATTCCGGGACACTTTGCCATTATTCCGCCAATTGTATCACTTGATTCCAATAAACAAACATTTAGCCCTTTGCGTGATGCTGCAACTGCGGCCCCAAAACCGGCAGGTCCCCCGCCTACTACTACTACGTCTGAATCTATTACATTTTTGATATCTTCATTCATTAAAGCCCCTTCTCATAAAGCCCCCTTACTTCATAAAATTGAATATTCTTGTCTGTATCTGTTTCTAAGTATGCAGGAGCAAAACATGCATCCACTTCTTGGCAAAAACGACTTAAAAGTTTTGTGCCAATACCTGTTCCTTGATGTGAGGGTAAAACACCAACAGGACCAAGATGCCAGTGTTGATCTAACGGATCGTTTCGTGCCCATTCGCGGCGCCAATATGATTTACGCCAATAAAGATTATTGACATCCTCGGTTTGGGAGTGCGCATCAGGAACTTTTCTACCATCGCAAGATTTCATCCTAATCACCCCTACAATTTGCCTGTTAGTCCTCGCTAAAAAGGTAATACCTGGTAAACCACTCAAAAGCTCAAAAAACATTTTTTCAATCATTTTGCGTTCTTTTTCGCCGTGACCTTGAAACACTGCAATGTGAAGAGGAACATTAAGCATTGCCTCACTAAGAACTCTTGACGCATCTGAAATGTCGCTTTTTTCCAAAAATGAAATCTTCAACTGTTCCATTTCTATCCTTTCAGATAAAAATATGCAATTCAGCCCAAATAACTTGGATTGATGATATCACAGGCTTTTATGATCTTTAATTTTAACAAGTACATTGGAGAGATATGTAATTTTAATCCCTTTTATTTGTTGCACTGCCGGCGCCGCCGTTGTTGGCGGTGATTGGGTATCGCCCGTGGTCCAAAGCCGCCTTAAACATCGTGCAGACATTCTCAGGCGGCACATCCGGCTGGATGGCGTGGACAGCAGCCAGCAAATAGCCGCCGCCCGGAGCCAGTTCTTTTATACGATGTTGAACCTCTTCCTGCACCTCCTCTCGCGTCCCGTGTGGCAGCACTTGCTGAGTGTCGATGCCACCACAGAAACATAGCTGGTTGCCGAACTGGGCCTTGAGTTTTTCAGGTTCCATATCCTTGGCGCTGACCTGAACAGGGTGCAGAATGTCGACGCCTATCTCGATAAGATCGTTCATGATTGCGCGCACACTGCCGCAGCAGTGAAGCATGAGCCGCGCATCGGTCATGTTGTGGATCATAGCATAGTACTCTGCCAAATACGGCTTGACCAACTCGCGGAACATTCCGGGCGAGATCATCGTGCCACTCTGCATCCCTAAGTCGTCCCCCACCCGATAGATGTCAATGTACTCTCCCACCTCTTTTAGGAACAGTGCGGTAGTAGCCTTGGCAATGTCGGTTTGGTGTCGCAAAAGTACGTGCGCCATCTCCGGATTGGCCGCCAAATCCATCATGAACTCGGGCAAGCCTCGCAGATACCAGGAAGCCTCAAAAATCGAACTGGGGCCCTCGTGAATCCCCAGGATAGCATAGGGGCTTTCGCTGCGTAAGCGGCGAGCATGTTCTGCCAGACCGCTCAGATCCAGGATCATCTTTGGAACCGGCCAGGTATACTCTTCGATGTCCTCAGGAGTGTGCACATCTTGAAGGGGTTGAGAGACCATGCCGTAGTAATACCCACCTTGTGGGCGTTGCCAAGTTATGCCCCAACAGTCTGTAAACGAGTCATTTGGGCCATTCACAGACGCACAGTGTGAAGAAGCCGGCCCCACCAGGGTCCGAATATCAGCCTCGAAATGAACCATTACCTCTTCGTCTATGCGAGCGTATTGGAAAGCACGGTCAAAGAGCTGGGTCTCGCACTCTATGCCCAGGAACCGCTTCAGATTCTCGTAGGCTGGCAATAGCATGGCCGTAGAGCCATCGGCGCCAAAGACAATCGGCACACGGTCGGGCTCTTGGTGGTTGAGCGCCAGCAACACTCGCTCTCGACTAGTCAACGTCACGTCTGTTCCTCCTAGTATAATATGTTTGTCAGGATCGTATTAATCGATTCACTTGGGTCAGAAAACCAAATATCACACGCATAACGATTTTTTAATCCATCATCTACTTCCCCACAGGACAGACCAGCTCACATCCCCTGCAATACTTGACGCAATAATAAGGTTCTTTATCGCCTTCCGGTTTCATCATGATACCTTCTTCAAATTCATTGATCGCCTGACGAACTTCATGGTGTTCTTCATCGCCTACCGGCATCGCCATAACGGCTTCCTCAATATCTTTTCCCATCTTCACGTTGCAGGTTACCCGGTTATAGGTTCCGTTGATGCCGGGTAATATGGATTGGCCCAGCGCATCGGCTGAATAGACAGTGTTTTGAAAAGCTTTTATGGGACAGGCTTTACGGCAGGGTTGCTTGCAGCCTTTGCAGGGATTGAATTCAAGCGGGCCGGTGGCTTCTGCTTTCCGGTCCAGCAAAAGCGCCCGGAAACGGATGCGGGGGCCGTATCCAGGCGTGATCACAAGATTGTTCTTGCCGATACATCCTAAACCGGCCATCACGGCCGCATCTTTTAAAAAGATTCCGCCTTTTTCAACAAAATAAGGCAGTTTATAGGTTTTGACAGAAAATGTATTCTTAATCCATTCGGACAGTTTCTTATTGATCCGTACGAGGATACGGTTGCCAGGTGTTCCCTTGCCGTTCCACCAGTCAAGTTCCGGTTCATCGGCGTTGTGCGCAACCCCGATTACAACTGCAGATACTGCATCTGCTGGCCAGGCCACCTCGTCGGGCTTAACATTGTCTTTCGCGTCTCGCCAATGCTCTTCGAGGTTCATACCGATTTTAGGATAGATCCGGTGGGAAGGCGATTCTTTCAAAGATTTGACGCTGGCAACCCCTGCAATGGCTGCGCCCAATGATTTGGCTTTTTCAACAATTTTTTCAGTCAGCTCCGAGTTGGAAAGCGAATTCATGGCTTTGTCCTTTCATTTGTGATGTCTGCGTGATGTAACGATAAGATTTCAAAATGTAACCGAGACCTTACCAAATTTAGTGCCGGATGTCAAATTTTGGGAAAACAGCATAACTCTTAAAAAAGGCAAAAAAGCCAGAGAAAAAATCTCTGGTAATACAAAATAATATCCTCAAATCAAAACCCCGCAAACCCTTTAAAATTTTCTCATCGGCTTCAAACAGCATAACCTTGCTTTAGAGGCATGATTAAAAAATAGGCGGGGATCAAATCAATTCTTAAAAAAACACCAACCTGCACATTTTACCATGCACGACACACATTATTTTATGCAACTCGCTAAAGATTTAAAAGGTGAATTCAACTTCAAAGTGCACCACATGAAGTCTACTACTAAGCATTGTGTGGTGCAGTTGCAACCTAAATTCATCTTACACTAAGATTGGTCTTTTGCAGGTTGGCTATCCTAAGATCGGCTTTTTGCAGGTTTATTTCTTCATCTGGATGGGACTCTCGCCATTCATTCCAAAATATTGTGTCCCCTTTATAGGAACAATACATGAGCATTGCATATTGACGGGAATCGAAATCAGCATCACGTGACATGGCTTTTTTTCTTAAGTTTTTTATTGGTAGTTCTCTAACTGCTATAATTATTTAAAATTCGCTAAAGATTTCAAAGCAAAATCAAAAACAATGTCCTGAGCAACATGATACGTATAGAAGGCAGAATTTTAGCATCGAAGGTAATGCCAAGCTCACCATCAGGGAAGCCACTAGGCTTTCACTGTCTGGTGAAGCGGGTAGTTGTATGTTGTATTTCTTTGAATATTCTATTCAAAAAATTTTAATCTCAAATTTTATTCGAAATAATTTTTAAATAAACTATTTGTTAGAGAAGTATGTTTAGATTTCTTTGAGAATATTTCTTTGGGAGTAATTTGATAATACCCATATACGGCTTTCCAAATGTTATCTCTTGCACATTGATTAAATCCAAGTGTATTGTGCAAAAAGGATTCTGGATCTTGAGGGCTCAAAATAAAAATTTTTAAATTAGAATTCTTAACCGCTTTCGCAATAGCCTCGTTTATATGTTCATCTTTAAAGCCATATCCTATGACCATCAGTTTTCTGTTCGGAATAGACAATACTGCATTAAAAAGATTGAAATACCATGTAAGTATGGGATTTGATGATATTTGGGATGGCTTTTTTGTACCAATAATTAATATTTCTTGGTTTTCATCATCACGCCAGTCATATGACCCGTGTAATTTTACGTAAAATAATTTTGAAAGATCCTTAAATTCAATCTCATGATAATCAATCCCCTCATTCTGCGCAATTTTTATATGCCCAATCTTTTTTAAGGGTCTAGAATCTTTTATTGTAAATCTTTGACTTTGATTAATAGCCTTCAACCCTGGAAGCGAGGGGCCAATATCACCCTGATAGCAATATCGCTCAATAAAAAGGTCTTGATTCAAGGTAAAGAAAAATCCCTTTTCCTTAGGTCCACCAGAAAGTCTTTCTAAAAATTTTCTTAATTTGTTTAAGTCAAAAACATCGCTGCTAAAAAATTGTTGACTTAATTCACGAATTACGTCGTCAAGTGCCTCATATGCTCCTAATACAGCTTTAAAAAATAAGTCTTTTTCATCATTTGAAAATTGTGAAGATCTTAGAACATCTTCATATAAATCTTCATAATTAAATGTCTTTTTTATCGCATTTTTCAATGTGTCAGTTTCAAGTTTCTCTGATAGTTGATCTGGTCAAGTAAAAATGGACACCCAGTTAAGCGACTTTTGCCAAAGAA
>CAZLRK010000238.1:0-4824 GCA_964561845.1 uncultured Desulfobacterales bacterium
ATAAACATTGAGGCGCTATCTCCAATCAGCCCAAAGGCATTGCGGGCAGGTCGAACAAGAAACCGCAGAATGATGATGTGTTTACTTCGACATTCGATATTCCTTGTTCTACATTCTGCGGTTTAAAATAATAACAGATAACAAATAACAATTAATTTTTCCGGCTCGTCCGCTTCACTCCACCAGCCTGCCACAAAAGGCACGTTCGGGCACGCTTGGCAGGAGAGTCGGCTTGTCCGGGTTAGAAGAATTTAATGTTGTCTTTAGAAGAATTAAAAAAAGAGACCGACCTGATTAATGAGATTTCCTGGGATTTGGGTCCTGAAGAAGCCGTGAAACTTTATCTGGAGTGGGGAAATACGGATTGGGGAAGTGGTAAATATACCATCCGCTCCAAAACCGATTATTCAACCTATTTTGTGGTCAACTGCTGGCGCAAACCTTACTATATTTATTTAATTCGTCGTAATTCCGAGGAAGCCGTCGAGTTGGCACAATTCGAACTACCCGAACGGTTTGAAAACGACGTCTGTGAATTAAAGGGTGTTTATGCCCTTGAAGATGATGTTAAAGCGTGGTTGAAAAAAGAATTGAAAGTATAAAGATGGAGTCATTGACCCATAAATGAATTCAAATTTAATTGCAGCTTCAATTTAGTTAATTGCCGCTGCGTACCGGCCATAGGTAGTTATAATTCTTCTTTGGGATGTTACGTACATAGCCATTTGAAAAATTTACACCCCAGGCGTAGGTGGTGATAGTCTCATAAAGCGTGCTGGACCAATAGATGTGGGATTGTACATTAACAAACGGATGTCCCTCTGGAAGTGTGGGACTTATCATTGATGGGTCCACAAGGCTTGAGAGCTCTGCCACACTGGGGAGTCGCCACCCCTTTCGATTTCCCAGAGAAACGTTCCTACAAAAAAGGATGGCATGTTGCCATGATTTTGGTCCATTTGCATGGTCGGCATCTCTGGCCCATATTAAACCTGTTTCCTTGTCCAAAATCAGATCATCCACATTTTTTTCAGGGGTTTCGGGATCATAAATGGCAAACCTTGGATTTGGTTCATGGTCTATCCATTCTATCGATTCATCGGTCCCATCATAGGTTATTTCCCAGTTATTAAGGCTTATAATTAGATTGCCATCTTCTGACTGTACAAGCGAAACCATAACAAAGTAAAAGGCCGCTGAGAAAATCAGCATGATTGCTGTTTTTCTTTTCATTTTATAACCTCCTTTTTTTGCCGGTCCGTAAGTATTTCAATTTTAACCCTTTTAATAGATTTACAGCAACAATTATGCCAACCCAAGCAATTTCTTAAAAACCATGAGAAAACAATTGGTTAGCATCATATGCAGTCCCCACTTTTAATAAATTCGATGCAAAATCGACTCGGTAAAAGGTAAAAATAAATTGGGCGGTATTCATTGATTAAATAAAGAAGGGCAACTCTGAATGGTGAACCAAACCCGTTAACGGTCATATTAAAGGAAGTAAAAGGTAAGTTAATGTTGATTTGGCAATATTAATATTGAAATGTAAAGATGTAGATTAATTTTGATATGGTTATGAATCCTAATATATCATAAGACCATGATATTTCAATTTGCGAACAACGCTTGACTGGCTTAGCTTTAAATGCTTTGCGATCTCTCTTGTAGATTGATAGCGGGAAACCGCGTTTTCAAAAAATTTCTTTTCAACGCTTAAAAGTTGTTCTTTCAGGCTTATGGTATCATCACTGTGTTTAATATACTGGCTATTGTTTTCAACTCCTAGTTCAGCCATGGCATTGACAATGGATTTTTCGAGCACATCTTTTTCACTCATTAAAACCGCACTGTTTATTATATTTTTCAGCTCTCTGACATTTCCATGTAACCTGTATGATAATAACTGCTCTATTGCTTGAGGTGAAAATCGTTTTTTAAATCCATAATTCTTATTGTATATGTTTAAAAAATGATAGGCCAATTTAAAGATATCTTCACGTCGCTCTCGCATGGGTGGAATGCGAAGACTGACAGAATTTAGTCTATAAAATAGGTCCTCTCGAAAATCTCCTTGATTGACTAGCTTTTTCAGATCTCTGTTAGTTGCTGCAATAATGATGCAGTCTACTTTTATCGGCTTTATTCCTCCTATATGGAATATCTCTTGATTGTCCAAATACTTTAAAAGCTTTGCTTGGACTGATAAAGGAAGATCTCCAATTTCATCTAAAAAAAGCGTCCCTTCATGGGCCAGTTCAAAAAGCCCAACTTTACCCCTTGCGCCCGCTCCTGTGAAAGCCCCTTTTTCATAACCGAACAATTCCGCTTCAAGGAGGCTCTCGGGTATAGCTGCGCAATTTATTTCGATAAATGGTTTTTTTCTTCGAACACTATTATTGTAGATGAATTTGGACAGAAGATTTTTACCCGTTCCGGATTCTCCTAAAAGCAATATATTGGATACGCCTAATTTTGCGAATTTGTATCCTATTTTCAATACCTGGCGTATTTTGTGACTTGCTGCGATAATCTCTTGATCTTTCAATCCCAGCATACCTATCCCGGCAAGTTTATCTTTATATTTTTCTTTTACCAGACGTGTTTTGTCCAACTTTTCTTTTAAACTATTTAACTGTGTCATGTCTCGCTCATTCACAATAATCATTTCTATGTTTCCATCTTCATCAAATACCGGCGTACCTGTTGATAAGATTTGTTTTTTAGTTGGTTTTATAGATATCATAGTGTTAATCTGCCGCTTAGTTGCTATAACCTCCAGCACAACGGATTTGTCTATAATTTTATTTTTAAGGAGATCTTTGCCATTTTTCCCAACAATATCCTGAAGCTTAAGACCGCTCATTTTTGAGAAGGCTTCATTGCAAGCTACAATATTTCCTCTACTATCACAAATGCTAATGCCATCAGTGGAAACACGAAATATAGCATTTAATATTTTATTTAGCTGATAAGATGTTATCTTACTTCCTCTGGAAAGCTCGAATTTCTGTGTTTCATCAAATTTCCATACTGCTCCGTCAATAAAACCATTCCCTTCCTTGGATTTTTTTTGGTCTCTATTTGATAACAGTTTTCCCTCGATTTTTTGATTTCGAATCCGTGCTGCATTGGAAGACGTCATTTTATCATTATATTGGCAACCTGCTTTTTCCTCAATAAGTTTGCCGTTTTTCTTGTAGCGAATATAATATATCTTTTCTCTTCTTTGGCTTTTCTCTTTAGAATTTCCTATAATATAGTAAACACCGGTATAAGGTGTTTTTATTCTTTTTACTCTGGGCATATTTCTTTACCTCCAGTGGGGACAGTTATACTTTCCCATTTGTTTAAATTTAGTATTGAACCTTGTCCCCACAATTATCCCCCACCTAACTTATTATGTCAAGAGGATATAATATGATCTCGACTCAGAAAATAAGAGATTTAGGGGCGGAGACAGGTATTTCAGGTAAGAAGCTGTTGGAATTGAGCGCTGTCCTATCACGACTGGCTGAACTTTTCCTTGATTTTGATGCTACACTGGTAGAAATTAATCCTCTGGCGATAACTCATGACGGACAGTTTATCGCCTCAGATTGTCATCTGGAGATCGATGATGATGCTATATTCAGGCATAAGGATCTGCTTGAGTTGACTGATGAATACGATCGCTCGGGAGTCACCCGGAAGAAAACAGCATTTAAAAGCAAAGCAGAGAAAATTGACAGCCTTGATCACAGGGGAGTGGCAGGACGTGTCATTGAATTTGATGGAAGTCTTGGCCTGATCACCCCGGACCGTATCAAGCTAGGGATGGCCGGCGGTCCGGTAGAACACTTGGTATTGACTCGATGAATGAAGATGAGTGTACACTCTGTACTCTTTGTATCGAAGCTTGTGAACCGGTATCTATAATTATAAAAAAACAATACGAATAGATACCCCCGAGCATACTCTGGAGTATCTATTTACCCTTAAATTGAGGAGTTCGTTTTTCCATGAATGCTTGGAATGCTTCCATCATGTCCTCTGATGGCAGGTGGGCGGCATTTTTCTGGGCTACATACTCAAGTCCCGGGTAAACGCCTTGGTCACGGCTGTAAAGGATAACATCCTTAACGCCCTGAACTGTCAAGGGAGGACAGGCAGCAATCTCAGTGGCAAGTTTTTGAGCCTCTTTGTAAAGGGCGTCCCGGTCTTCACAAATTCGTGTAATAAACCCCATTTTCAAGGCTTCATCTGCAGAAAAGTCTCTTCCGGTAAGAGCCAATTCGCGGAACCAGCCATGTCCTATGATGTGAGGAAGGCGCTGTAGCGTACCCAGGTCTGCTATGATGGCGATTTTGGTCTCACGGATGGAAAAAAGGGCATCACTGGTTGCCATGCGGATATCACATGCACTCAAGAGATCTACCCCGCCGCCGATGCAATGGCTGTGCACTGCTGCGATGACCGGCTTTCGACATTTCTCAATAACGTTTATGCTCTCCTGGAACCGAACAATGTTCTTTTTTAGGTTCTCTCGGAAATCCACGCCATTTCCCTGGAGCATAGGCGACATTTCAATGAGATCTATACCGGCGGTAAAACTCTTGCCTTCCGCCTTAATAACGACAACCCGGACCTCCGGGTCTTCATCTAACTCTTGAAAGTGTCGGAATAGATCTTCAATAAACGCATAGTTAATGGTGTTTCGCTTTTCGGGTCGATTGAGGATCAACCAGGCGATGTGTCCATCTTTTTCTACCTTGAATGGATTGCTATTACTACTCATTAGCGTCCTCCTCCGTTTTGTACGATAACTCACCGCCCATTCGCTTC
>CAZLRK010000239.1:0-4809 GCA_964561845.1 uncultured Desulfobacterales bacterium
GATAGGAATCATCCTGTCTATTTACCAGAGTCTTTTAGAATCTATGGGATATTTGGTAAGAAAGGGGTGGGCGAGTGCCTGAAGCCTTAGATGACTGACGACGGACGAGAGACGAGGGATGACGGATTTTTCGATATCATGTGAGCGAATAGATAAGACCATTACTTTTTAATAAGTTACTTTGTGACATTTTAGCCTTATAAAAGCAATTACATTAGCAAGCTTTAAGGTAATTAAATTTTGAATCGGGTAACTGTCTGAGCGTACTAGAGAGAGTTAAGAAAAAACAGGGATTGAATTGGTGTGTTTCAAAGGCTAATCGGCATTTATTGCTTACTTGTTTTATTAATATGTCATGCACTGTTCTTTCTTTACTCTCACTTATACGCGAGTTTTACACGGTTTAAAATATAATTACCTTTGAAGCTGCCTTGTTTTCAAACAGCTAAAGTATTACGTTACTTTAAATGGGAGGTATGGTTGATGAATTCTTTACTTAAAAAAATATCTATCATTTTCATTGCGATTTTTATAATTCTTTTAGCTTATACCTGGAATAATTGGGCTGTAGCTGCAGAATCCCAAATTGCTTTGACATACAGGCTAAAATGGCTTTTCAATGCCAGTGTGATAGGTGATATTTATGCGGATGTACATAAGATTTTTGATAAGGCAGGGCTCGAAGTAACAGTAAAGGAGGGAGGGCCTGAGCGGGATGCGATTAAGGAACTTGAACTTGGTTACGCTCAATTTGGGGTTGCCTCGGCAGACCAGGTCATAAGGGCGCTTTCCAAAGGCGCGCCAATAGTTGTTATTGCCCAGCTTTTTCAGATCAACCCTCTCCAATGGATATACAGGGGAACTGCTCCTCCCATAAAACGCCTTGAAGACTTGAAGGGTAGAACTATCGGCATAACCTATGGTGGAAATGATGAAACAATAATGCGCACACTCCTTGCAAAGGGTAAGATTTCAAATAACGAAATTAAGCTTTCCAGTGTACGTTACGATTATACCCCGTTTTACAAGCGCAAAGTAGATATTTGGCCCGTCTACAGGAATACCCAGGGAATCTTTATTGGTGAAAAGCTTCGCAAAGAGGGTGAGAAGGTTGCCTTTTTTATTCCTGCTGAATTCGGTGTTAAGTTTGTTGCGAACTCTGTTGTTACATCAGAGAGTATGATTAAAAAACGTCCTGAGATCGTTCAGAGATTTATCAGGGCTCTTCTTCAGGGGTGGCGGGAAGCTCTTGACCCTGCTAACGGGAAAAAAGCCTTAGAAACACTTCAACAATTTGATAAAGATACAGCCCATCATATCATCGAGGAACAGCTTGCCGTTACTCGAAAGCTCATCAAGCCAGAACCTGATATAGATATCGGATCGATTGATGTGGAGGCATGGAAGCAGACTGAACAAATCATGCTCAATCAAAAACAAATCCCAAAACCAGTATTTGTGGAAAAGGTACTCAGGCAGATGACGGACGACGGATGACGGATGACTGACGACAGATGACAGATGACGGATGACAGATGACGGATGACGGATGACAGATTATTATAAAACTAATGTATGTGCCGTCTGAGCTTCCGAGCGAATCATTTTGGGGATATTTGATTAAGCGTTCTCGGCGAAGCGGAGCGGAGCGTAAAAATTGAAGCTGTTTGAAAACAAAACCGCTTCAAAGGTAGTCAATATCCACCCCTAAAAAAGTCTCTCGCCCCAGTACCATCTTCCGTTGCTCCGGTAGATGGTACTGGGGTAGGTCCGGAAGATCGTACTGGGATGAACTCAAGCGACCATAGAGAGCGGGCGAGAACAAAACTATAATGTAACAGTGTAATTCACTCACTTATCCACATAGCAAAGCTGGGACTCCCAGTTACGGCTGTTTTGGAAAGTAATCCTCACAATCACCTTCCCTGTAAACATCTGCTGTTGAACAATGTAAACCGCCTCCAAATGGGTATGCATCTCTAAGCGGAACCGGAATTACCTCAAATCCAAATCCTTCGATCTGTTTAATCATATGCTCTTCACTCGCTTCCACACAAACTGTTTTGGTGTCTATCACGAGAACGTTCATGGAAAGCCAAACACTGGAATAACAGAGTGGAGGAGGTGTATCGTGTGCAGGTTGAGCAGCTTCTACAATTTCCCAATCGTTTATTTCGAATATTTTTCTTTGTTCCTTTGGAAGGGGTCGTTTTGGGTTGTTGATAATCAAACCGGGTCTGAGCGGAGTAAAAGTGGCATCAATATGAATCGGGTATGCATCACCAGGAAAGTTTAGAGCATGTACTCTATGATCCGAGAAGTGTCGCTGAAGCCAGTTAATCCCCTTCAGATTGGTTGTAAACCCATGCTGAACAAATAAATCCCTTCCAAATCGGATGGTATCCGCAGCATCGAATAAAGGTTCAGCCTCGGTTGTTACAAAATTTTTCTCTGCAACCATCCTGAGTCTATCTTCTATGGTTATTGAATCACTCAGATAACCCAGTTTATAAGAAGCATCCGTCAATCTAGGCTTTGGCGCCGCTTCCATTTTCATTCCCGGGTCTTCTTCAAAATAAGATTGCAGTAAAGGTCTGTAACACAGGTACTCAAACCATCGAGATCTGTATGACATTGTTGCTTCCAACATTTCTTTCCCTACGGTCAGCAGAATATCTCTGGAAGGCATGCACCCAAACATTGAACCGTTTTTCCATTCCGGAGTTCCTATTTCCCTGTTAAAGTCAAGCGGGGTCGGTCTATCTACCCTAACCCCTCTCTCCTCAAGAATCTTTGCTAAATTATCCAACTGGATATTAGCTTTTTCTACAGATTCCGGGGAGCGTGGACCATGCATCCCTTTCATGTCGCTGTCTGCAGGAATTTTGCATTCGGAAGCGGGCTCAGATGGTGGAATACAACAATTGTCTGCAACTCCTACAATAATATGTTTCAGCGGGTCCCATTCATTCCATGAATTTACGATTGTTTTTTTTAATTCTTGTTTTTCCATGATTTACTCCTTTTTTAAGTGATCAATTCCATTTGAATTAGTTTCTTACATAAAAAACTACAATTCTCAACAACAATTTAGTAAATCAATATCGTAAAATCCAGAAAAACTATTATTAATAATATGTGGGGATAATATTAGGTAAAAACTAATACTGATGGCTTCGTAAAAAGTCCATTTTCTGTGTTCCGCTTCATTTCGTTATCATTGCAACGTACTATAAGTACACCTTATAACACGAAATTTGCGCGCCTCGAAACTGGAGCTTTTTACTTTGCCATCCCAATTTTGACTTCTTACGAGATCATCAGATATGAAAGTCAAATATTTTCCAGATACAGACACTGCCTATGTTGAATTCACGGTAAAAGATGCTTTTGAGACAAAAGAGATCAGTGAAAATATCTATCTCACCACAAATTTTTCTTGACATCCGCTTTTGTGAAATATACAATTCAAAGTGTAAACTTTTGTCGAGGAGGTTCTCATGAAAGCAACTGCTAAAGACCTTAGATTCCATTCGCGTGAATTATTGAACACCGTAAACAGAGGGGAAGAAGTAGTTATCACATACAGAGGTAAGCCTTGTGCGAAACTTGTGCCCTACCAAAAAGAAGGAAAGAAGATTAAAAAAGACGAATTATTTGGTATTTGGAAAGAACATGAAGATATTCAGCATGTTGAGGAATACGTAAGAAATTTAAGAAAGGGTAGATTCTAAAATGATTATCGATACAGATGTCCTTATTTGGTACATGAAAGGAAATGAAAAAGCATTTAAGGCTATTGAGAAGACCAATAATTTTTTTATATCGGTTGTTACATATATGGAGTTAGTTCAGGGAATGAGAAATAAGAAAGAATTAAATAGTCTCCGTAAGGCCATTCATGCCTGGAATGCCAAAGTGCTATATATTTCCGAAGATATATCTTTTAAGGCCATGTTCTACGTTGAACAACATTTCTTAAGCCATTCGTTGCAATTAGCTGACGCATTAATTGGCGCCACAGCCGTAGCATATGGTTTGCCGATTCTTACCGGCAATGATAAGCATTACAGAATCGTAAAAGATATTCAAATTACAAAATTTCGTCCGTGAGGTCGGAATTCAGATCTCGTTGAGTCGCCGAGTAGTTAAGTAGTTGTAATGATAAAAATGGATTAATTATTTGGATATTGAAAAAATGAAAACTACCCAGTATTTTGAGTACACGAGGAAGAGACCTGATCGCACTCAGATTAAAGAAGAATGGATAAAATATGTAATTGAAAACCCGGATAAAACTGAAATCCAATCTGATGGTAGGATAAAGAAGTGGGCAAAAATACAGTCGGTTGGTAAATATCTTCGAGTAATTCTATTGGATGATGGTGAAACGGTTCATAATGCCTTCTTCGATAGATCGTTTAAGGAGGAATGAGATATGAAAGTCAAATATTTTCCGGATACAGACACTGCCCATGTTGAATTCACGGTAAAAGATGTTTTTGAGACAAAAGAGATCAGTGAAAATATCTATATCGACTTAGATGAAAAGGGCAACATAGTGAATATGACAATCGAGCACGCAAAAGAAAATGCCGGCTTGCGGGAATTCTCATATCAAGAAATGTTTGCTCAAAATGCATAAAACTGCCGAATCGGATAGCCGGGGTCTCCCCCAGCCTCCACACCACAAATTCTTTTACGGGGTTTAGAGTTTTCTCTTTCCGGATTTATGCACCGTTTGCTGACCGGCTCTGCAGTTCGCTACAACCTCCGCCATCGCCGTTGAGGCCATTTATGCCTCTCCGA
>CAZLRK010000240.1:0-4747 GCA_964561845.1 uncultured Desulfobacterales bacterium
ACGGTCAATTGAAAAAAACTTGTTTTATCAAAACCGATTGTATAAAGTTTGATGGTCTCGTAAAAAGTCAAAAAACAAACTTTTTACGAGACACAGACTTAAAATAGAACCCGAACCATAAAGGATAAGAATTATGACCAACAAAATCATACTTAAGGATGCATTTAAAAAATATACCGAAGACCAGGACAAGATATTGCCTCCTGAAGAAACTGTAAAACGATTTATGGAAAAATTAAAAAAACTGAATCTTGATATTTTGGAAAAGACCATAAGGATCGACAACGGCAGATTAGACATTCCAATCTTTATCAGTAGTTGCGGTAAAGATGCAAGGTCGGTTATCGGTACTAAAAAGCAAATGGGAAAAGGCGCCACACCTCTGCAGGCTGAAGCAAGTGCGGTAATGGAGCTGGCCGAAAGATTCAGTTTTTTCAGCTTCTCCAAGAATGCGAAAAATTTTTTCGAAGAAAAGCACTGTAATTTTAACAATAAGGCCATTCCCTTTGAAATGATTGCACAATCAGTACATGATGATTCTGAAAACCCTGATATTAACAAAAAAATATTTGAAAACCTTCCCCTCAAATGGACTAAAGCTTTTAACATAACCAGGAATAAAGAGGTCTTTATTCCATTTAATTGGTTTTTTACAATCAATGAATTCAATGGACCATCCGCCGGCAACTGTGCAGAAGAGGCATTTTCTCAAGGTATTTGTGAAATTGTAGAAAGACACGTATCATCAATTATTAGCCATAAGAGATTAAAAGTTCCTATAATAAATCCTGATTCACCAACAGAACCGCTGGTAACTGAAATGATACAAAAGTACAGAAAGGCGGGGATTAAATTATATATTTCAGATTTTTCTCTTGAAATGGGCATCCCTTCCGTGGGTGTTCTGGCCTACGACCCGTCAACTTTTCCTGAAAAAAGTGAAATTGTCTGGACCGCCGGAACAACGCCCGATCCGCAAAAAGCTTTAAGCCGTGCCTTAACTGAAGTCGCTCAACTTGCGGGTGATTTTAATACTTCATCCAACTACGTAGCAAGCGGCCTTCCCAAGTTTACAAAATTAGAAGAAACTGAGTTTATAACTAAACAGGAAATTGAAACAAATATAACAAGTCTTCCCGACCTTTCGAGCAACAACATAAAAATTGAGGTTGAAAATTGCATTTCCGCGTTGCGAAAAAAAGGTATGGAAGTAATTGTAGTAAACACAATGCATCCTTTACTTAAAATACCCGCTTTTTATACAATAATACCCGGAGCTCATTTTAGAGAACGGGCCCTGGGAACAAGCGTAGCAATGTTTTCAGCCAAGATTATAGTGGAAAACAGAAAACCTGAAGAAGCCGTTTCCGAACTTAAGAATATTGATTCTATTCTACCTGGAAAATACTACATCAAATTTTATATAGGATTATGTTACCTATCAATGATTGACCCGAAAAAAGCATTGAGATACTTTAAGCATGCACTTGACCTTGATCCTTATAAACAGGACATTCCCAGTATATATTCCTACATGGGTATTTGTTTAAAGGATTTGGGAGAATACAGTAAGGCGTTATCAATGCTTGAAGAGGGAGAAAGATACGATCAAGAAAGAACAGATATTTATAATCTTATGGGGTTCTGCTATTTCAAATTAAAAAATTATGAAAATTCCATTTCATGCTTCAATAAAGTAATCAAACTTGATCCAAGCTCAGCTATTGATTATGCAAATATTGCCTCGAACTATCGTGAAATGGGACAAAAGGATAAAGCCATTCTGTTTTATGAAATCGCACTATCCATGAATCCTGAAATAGTCTTTGCAAAGGAGAGCCTGGAAAAATTGCGATAAATGAATTGTTAAGGCCTAGCTGGAATTACGCGCTATCACTTCTTTTGCAAGATTAATATAATCAGTTGACCCATAACTGCTTCTTCTGAAAAAAACAACCGGTTTGCCTACATCCGCACTATCTGCAATGGTCGTGTTAATCCTTATTACTGTTTTAAAAAGCAGGTCCTTATATCTATCATCTATTTTTAATTTTTTTATGATGTTGTGGCTGACACGAGTTCTCTTGTCAAAAAAGGTTGCAACAATTCCTGTAATATTAAGTTTGGGATTAATTTCTTTTTTTATCGCGTAGATAGTATCAAAAAGTTCATCCATTGCTTCAAAGGAATACGGATGTGTCTGGCATGGCACTAATACCTCTTTTGCACATGCAAGCACGTTAATCGTCAGGAGCGAAAGGCTTGGAGGTGTATCAAGAAGTATAAAATCATATTCTTCGATAATATCCTCAAGAGCCTCTTTTAGTCTATTTTCTCTCCCTACCTCATCAACCAGCTCAATTTCGGCGCCGGCAAGGTCAATATGAGATGGAATAATATCAAGTAACTCCCATTTAGTTTCTAATACCAGATTGCCTGCAGAAATCGATTTACTGTCTGTTATAATATCGTAAATAGTTAGCGTTTCATCATCTATATCAACTCCCAATCCTCTGGTCGCATTAAACTGTGGATCCATATCAACAATTAAAACTCTTTTTCCTTTCAAAGACAGGGCAGCCCCGAGGTTAATAACCGTTACCGTTTTCCCAACCCCTCCCTTCTCATTTGCAACAGCTATGATTCTGCTTTGTTTAGTGGTCATTCTTAAAACCTCCTATAACTTCAAAGATAATGGAATGAAATTTGATGGTTTCATAAAAAGTCAAAAAAGCGATCTTTTTACAAAGGTTTTTTGTGTTTGTAGATATAACTAACTGATATATCAATATATATTCCAAGCAAAATATAAACTACCAAACACCAAATACTTGGTTAATTCATCTTTTTAAAATTCATCAAATATTAATATATAACGGCTTGTAATTTTAAAGATAGTATGATATCCAGATAAATACTTTTAAAGGTCATCAAAACGACAATCAAAATATAAAGGGGAATTTGTAATTATGTCAGAAAAACATCCTGAATGCCCGTTATATAACCCATTAAATTGCAAAGAATATTACAACCCCAAACTCTGTGCATTCGTTAGAAAAGATAAAGATTGTCAAAAGAAAAAGAAACCCAAAAAAAAATTGAAGAAAGAGAAACTGATAAATGATAATCAATAAATCATGCATGACCAGGTATATCTGATAGGAGTGCAACGTCTATTCCCATTTTTTCCATTACCGATTCCCATCTTGTTTCAACAGGAATATCAAAAATAATTTCTTCAAAAATAGGACCTGTTAACCAAACATTTTCTTTTATTTCTGATTCCAACTGCTCCGCTGCCCAGCCTGCACAGCCCAATGTTATAATAAATGATTTGGGTCCTCTGCCCATAGCAACTGCTTTTATAATATCCATTGTGTTGCTCATTGCGATAGAGGGCGTAACCATAAGAGATCCTTCCCATTCAAATGGAGGACCATGGAGTACAAATATCTCATTAGCATGTACAGGTCCTCCTATATGGATTGGCATTGATTCCATTTCGGGAATACATTCCAGTTTAAGCTCTTGGAAAATATTTTTCCCACACAAATAGGAATGAATCCGGTTTACAACAATTCCAACTGATCCCTGAGTGCTATGTTCACAAATACAAGTGACTGTTTGGTAAAAATTAGGATCCGTCAAACCGGGCATTGCCATAAGAAACTGTCCTTTTAGAGAATCAGAAATTTGATTTTCCATATATTATCCCCATAAATTATTATTTATTTGTCATTCTGCACAAAAGATTACTTTTATCCTAAATTCTTGTCAAGGCAATATAAGGAGAAAAATAGAGGTATCCCATGTTCATTCTTTACTTTACATGGTGATCTGGATATATTATGTTTTATATTGGGCTAAATTGAACAAATGCAGACTATTCGCCAACAAATAATAGATCTATTGTCAAAAGATGAATATGGGATTCGAGGTCTCTCGCAGGCGATTAGAGTGAGTGAAAAAGAGATATATGATCACCTTCCTCACATTGCTCGCTCAGTAATACCAAAAAAACAACACCTCAAAATTATACAATCCCCGTGTATCTCTTGCGGATATGTTTTTAAAACACGCAAACGCTTTACACGACCTTCACGTTGCCCTAGCTGCAAAGATGAACGGATTAAAGAACCAAGATATCAGATTTTATGAATGAATCAGAAATATATAATCTCCTTATAAGCGTTGCGAGTAGCGTAGAAAAGGTGCCGGCGGATATTAGAAAAGTTTTTTCTATATTAGTATCTACCACTCTTCAATATAGAGATCATCTTAAAAAAAATTTGGGGATCATCTTAACCGTTGAAGATGTACGTGTTGCACTAAACTGGTTGCAAGAATCCGTATATTCCAAGCGGTTGCCAAAAACAAATAATATGATCCGAATGGACCTTCTTAAAATATGGCTTGATGAATTGAAACCTTATTTGTGAGAAAAACTGATATTATGCAAATTTAATATCTACTCACTCTATTTTAACCCTCAAATTTTACATATCATTTTTATGTGGAATTTTTTCTTTTTTTCTGATATAGACATAGAGACCTTTGAAAAATGTTCAATTTTGTTCAAGTTCAAGACAGGCGAAAATTTTAACCACAGGCATACATTGAGTATTTCGAGGATAGCGCTAAAGCTTCACTGCGTGCCAAAATTTTAGCCTAACGCAGAAATTGGACAAAAGGTGCATATTCCGCTTGATTCCGGCCACCCATTCCGCTTGATTTCGGCCACCCATTC
>CAZLRK010000241.1:0-4735 GCA_964561845.1 uncultured Desulfobacterales bacterium
CAAATTTACCCAGTTAAATAAGATTTGAGTCTTTTTTTTAAGAACATCCTCCCATGATAAGATTTAAAATACTTTTCACGATTTGTGGCATCATTTCTGTCTAGACAGGCTTCATAATAAATCAATTTCAAAGGTTTTCTGTCTTTTGTAGACTCCACAACTCCTTTGTTATGTTGATCAAATCTTTGCTTGAGGTCTTTTGTAAAGCCAACATAGAATTTTAGATCTTTTTCACTTTGCAACACATATGTGTAATACATCAATCCTCGAGCAATTTAACCGGGTGAACGATCGCTTGTCCTTCAAGAAATTCCTATCTCTTCCCTTCAGTAAACCAGCGCCTGATCACTCAACATACTCACGTTTTAGAAGTAGATTATCTAAAGAAGCCATGGATCAAATCAATAGTGAAATCCTCAGGCAGTTTGAAAATCAGGGCCTGACCATCAATGAAGGCGTTGCCATCGATGCCAGGCTTGTAAAATCCGCCTCCCATCCCATCAGCAATAAAGAAATCAAAAAGCAGAAGAAAAAGAAAAATACTCCTGAAGGTAAACTCGATAAAAACGGCAAACCGCTCAAGTTCTCAAGAGATATGGAATCAGATTGGACAGTTAAAAACGACAAGCCTCATTATGGTCTTAAAGAACACACCCCGGTTAAATAGTCTTCGAATTTAACGGGGTAAACCTCCGTTGATAATTATTACGCTCAGATTCTCTTCTCTTTGATCATTAAAAATATTTACTCCGTTAAATCTTTTTTTGAATTTAACTGGGGTCGAAAGTCCGCTATATTGCCTGCTCCGTTACAAATTTTATGAACAATTCATTTTTTATGAACAATTCATTTTATTCCAAGAAATTTGGTTAACACTACATCAATACATAGATTTATTCTTCTGCAAATATTTGTAACGGGGTAAAAACAGTATTTCGGGCTCAGTCATTTGCATGATGGAGTTCACCCGGTTAAATATGTCCTCTGGACATTTGATGAGTTATATTCAGAGTATGAGACCTCCTTTTTTAAATAAAATCTCAGTATGTCTGACATTCCAATGTGTTGCATCAATTTAACTGGGCAGGTAGAGCCCGGTTTACTACTATCGTTAAAAATAAGTTCGATTGTTGGTATCGTCAGGCGGCTTACAACATTGCAAGAGGTTTAAAAATCTTGAGGCTTGCCACCGTATAAGGTGGAGAGGTGCGCCCGATAAGCGAATATCGGGCACTACACCTCAAAACGAGCCTCTTGCGAGGCTAATATGAAGCCTCTTTGTAGGTCTTTGGGCCGTTTTAAAAATAAATTTTCTCTAAGATACACCTCATTTCTAAAAAAAATTGATCAAAAACATAAAATCAGAAAAATAGCGAGTTTTTCAAAGGTCTCGAGTTGCAGTTATCATGGAGTAATGAGTAATTGGGGACGTTGGCACTTTATGTAACTTATTCGATAATGTATTTGGGGACGTTGGTAATTTATGTAACTTAGATGAGATTAAATAAGTCAAACTGACTAAAATCTCACAGATTTTCAACACCCAGTACCATCTACTGTTTTAATTCCGGCTTTCCATGGGGCCCATAGGGAGCTACAGGGCGAGCGGGGTAAACATAGCATTTTTTTCAGATCTTTAACTTTTCGATAAGTGTCTCTTTTGAGATTTGATTCCAAATAGCAACTTTTGTCAAGATATCATTAAGAGTACCTTTAGCGATAGGGTTATGATTTGGTATTGTTATTTTGTGAACCCCGGCTTTCGTAATTTTTTCAAGTCGAATATGACTTCCACGCTGTCGCACAACATCATAATCCAAACTATCCAGAAATGAAATGAGCCTTTTCCCCGAAATTACAGGCAGTTTTTTAGACATGAATTTCCCCTAAATTCATCATCGTAATTAGCGATGGATTTGGTGCATAATCTGCTAATTCCCTGGGATCATCTTCGAAATGGAGTTGGATAGCTTCTTTTAGGTTGTGAGCAAGTTCATCAAGTGTTTTGCCCTGAGTAAAAACGTCGAAATCAACGCATTTCCCGCAGTAATATTCACCGTCAAAATAAATATCGGCTAGTATCATTTTGCTCATTTTTATAGTTTCCTTTCTTTCATTGGGGACGTTTGGTGAATTCAACTTCAAAGTGCACCACATAAAATTATAGTTGGACATGATGTGTATTCTGGTAGTGTGAGGAAGAGCAACTAACCCACACACAGAAGGAGCACACCATGTCCTATTCACACTTAACACTTCCGGAGCGTTATGTCATCTATCATTTAGTTCTTTACGGTTTGAGTTATCGTGAGATCGGTCGGCGACTCAAACGGCATCATACGACCATAAGACGGGAAGTTCAATTCTTTATCCTTTATTAAGCAAATGCAATCGCTTCGTCAGCTATATAATCAGCAGCAAATTTTTGAGCAGCAAAAATATCTTCCTTCTTTAGGTGGGGATGATCTGTAATGATTTCTTCAATCGTCATTCCTCCTGCCAATTTGCGTAAGATCTGCTCTACCGTTATACGAGTATTCATAATAACTGGTTTTCCAAACATGATGTCAGGATTAATCTCAATTTTTTTATGTTTTTCCATTATTTCCTCCAATAATGTAGTGGGGGACGTTGCCACCCTAATTAAACAAGCTCTTTGCTGCATAATTGGGGACATCCTATCTAACTACGTTATTTGTTATGCACCGCTAAGGCGCGAAGATCGCTAAAGGATTTTTTGTTGGGCTTTCACGACCGGGGCAACCGATCGTGAAAAGGCCAAGCCCTTCGGGCGATTACTGTTTCAGATTGTTCACCATTCGTTTGATATCGTATTTCTTTAGAAGCACGTTCCATGTAACAGAGCACATTGGTAGTTCTATTAGTTTATTCATTCTTTATCCAGTTAACGTCATCCTTTGACCAGACTGTTTTCCTGACCCTCAAAAATCTCATCCGCCATGACACTCAAATCACCAAGTATGACTTCTTCATCTGGCCTTGGGTCTATCCATTTGATAGTGGACAACTCTTCCTTAGGAAAAGACTTCAAGAGGTCATAAAGGACAACCGGGTCGAGCCCAGCCTCTTTGGAAGAAGCTTCTCGTGTGATCTCAGCCCAATTGAAGGTCTTTATTCTGGCCAAGGTCCACAAATCAATCACATCCTTGGCTTCCACCCGATACAGGGCCGAAACCTTGTTGGACAAAATATTTCGCCAGCTATCCACTCGTCCAAGGATATCATCCCATTCAATGGTTCCATAGTGGGGAGCTACGTCATTGACCAGGTCAACTTTGAGGGTCACCCTTTGATTGTGCCGGGATTGCTGTTGCAGAAAAAGCTGAACATAATCCTCAAACCTTGAGACCTTTGCATAACTCCAAATATTTAGGTCAAAATTCTCTGTCTTTCAGATTATTCGATGTCGAATAATACGCGTATTAAATTATCCTCAAATTTTTCCCAATAAACCTATAAAAAAATAATTTATCTAGTTGTTTTTACTTGACATATCCTCTATATTATGCCATATTTCTACCAAAAATTAACTACTTTTGGAGGGAAATAAGTGATTGGGGACGTTGGTAGTTTTGTTAGTTTTCTAATGGGGGACGTTGTTACTTTCTGACCTTATTGCAAATATTCCAACAACTCTTTGTTATTGTCAAGCAGTTTTTTTCCTCTTCGAGTTTAATTGGGGACGTTGGTAATTTATGTAACTTATATTAACTTTTTCCAAATCTCATCACATTTGTCAATCATTTTCTCGCACCTGATGATGCAATTTCTAACCCCTATTCTGCTTATGTTCAAATACCTCTGTATTTCCGTTTGGGTTTCACCAAGTTTTCTTGTACCGAGAAAAGAAATAATGGCTCTGGCTTCACTAACTGCTGCATCACGACTCTTAGAAATTAAAGCCTCACGCGTTATGCCTAATTTATGGACCACTTTAGTAACTTGAGGATTTAATTTTTGGCGCTAACAGGCTTCCGTACTTTTAATAATCTTGCTAATAGTTGTCTTTAGCTTGGGAATATTGCTTTTACAAATATCAAAAATTATTTCATGATCCAACTTTTCATAATGATGTGAAACTATATCACGTAATCTTATGATCTTATCCCATTCTATCTCTGGATACTTTCCTAAGAGAGATTTATCCATCTTATTGATTTTTTTAAGCAATTCACCAACAACTTGAAGCCTCATAGCAATTCCGTCAAGTATAAAAGCCCCGTCAGCACTCGAAACAAGATCATCTGCACTATTTATCTTTGAAAACCGGTCCTCAACTAAAACAATTGATTCCAAGATGATTTGCAGATTATCTCGAATAGCATTATCAAGCATAGATTATTTCTTTCTCCACTCGTTCAATAAAGCGACTTTTGACCAAATTGCTTTTTCTAACAAGTTCAATTTTTCTTCTAAACTTTTTCTCCATGTAAATCTGGAGACCTGCAAGCCAATCAAAACGAGGTTCTTTCAACTCAACTAAAATATCAATGTCACTATCTGAATTCTGCTCATCTTTTGCATAAGAACCGAACAGACCTATAGTGATCACACCGAATTCACTTTTTAAGAATTTTTTCTCGGTTCTAAAAAAGTTGATTATGTCTGTTTTGGATAAATGTTCTTTCATTTGTTCTATAACTTTAGACCCCGGTTAAATAATGGGGGACGTTGCTATCTAACTGCGTTACTCTAATATGTTCCAAATCTCAAC
>CAZLRK010000242.1:0-4715 GCA_964561845.1 uncultured Desulfobacterales bacterium
GCAGGACAACTTAGCCCATTATTTAATGATCCCTATTACAAGACAATCGGCCTTGGAACCAGGATTTTTTTAGGTGGTGGAGAAGGGTATGTTACCTGGCATGGCACACAACACAAACCCTCTGTAAAAAGAACAAATAAGGGGATACCTCTTTCACCTTCGGGAACCTTATGGGTTATGGGAGATCTAAAAAAGATGAATCCAAAATGGATTGTGGGCGTAAGCCTTCTAGGATACGGATGTTCACTGGTTGTGGGTCTTGGCATCCCTATTCCTATTTTAAACGAAGATATTGTACAATATACTGCAATATCGGATGAGGATATATTTACACAGATTGTCGATTATGGAAATGATTATGGAAACGGTATTTCAAAAAGTTACGGCCAGGTAAGCTATGAAGAACTAAAAAGCGGTTCTATAAAATTTAAAGGCAAGAAAATACAAACCGTACCACTTTCCAGTATAGTAAAGGCACGTGAAATTTCTGAAATTCTAAAAGATTGGATTTCTCAAGGAAAGTTTATGATTGGTGAACCGCAATTTACTCTACCGAGTTGAGATCTCGTTAATTCGTAGAATAGTTGAGTAGTTAAGTGGTTGAGTATGAAATTCAATGGAAATTCAGTGGAAATTCGATAGTCACGCGGTAGAAATTCAGTGGTTATTGGATAGAAATAACAAATTACAAGCACCAAATTACAAATAAATTCCAAATTACAATATCCAAAGCTCAAATAGGATCCAAAACTAATTGTTTGGAATTTGGAATTTTGGTTATTGTGATTTGTTTGTTATTTGTGATTTGTATTTTGTTTTTTGACTTTTGAACCCTGAACCTCCCACCGGGGCGTAGGCCCTATGGGCCGGAGGCTGAACCGTGAACGGTTATCATAAATCTTTTCCTACTCAACCACTTAACCACTCAACAACTCAACCAATTAACGGGGTTTGAATGTCTGATACAATACGAACTTTCATTGCAATAGAACTCCCGGAAAATATTATTTCTTCTGTATTAAAAGTTCAAAATGATATAAAAGCGTATGGCTTTAAGGCGAGATGGGTTCGGAAGAAAAACATACACATTACGCTTAAATTTTTGGGTAATATCAACGAAGCCCATGTAGAAAAGTTGGGTAAAGAAATTTTAAAATCTGCTAAGGAATACACTCTTTTAAATATCTCGGTAAAAGGTGTTGGCGTCTTTCCTAACATAAAACGTCCCCGTGTAATATGGGTTGGAATAACAGGCCGGATAGATTTACTTATTGAACTGCAAAAAGCTCTTGATAAAAGTTTAGAGACAATCGGTTTTCCAAGGGAAAAGAGACCCTTTAAGGGACATCTTACAATAGGACGGATAAAAGGAAAGGTTGATCCCAAAAGACTAATTGTTGCAATGAAAGAATGTGGAGATTTTGAGTCCGAAGCATTTACACCTGATAAAATTACTTTATTCAAAAGCGAACTCAATCCTTCAGGCGCCATTTATACAAAATTAAAAACAGTATCATTGATGGATTCGTAAAAAGTCATTACAGGAGGACATTATGAGCATTTCACCTGATAAAGAAAAAGCAATAGAAACCGCCATGGTTCAGATAGAGCAGCAATTTGGCAAGGGTTCTATTATGAAATTAGGGGGCAGTAAAATTGCCGATGTCCCTGTTATACCATCCGGTTCCCTTGCCCTTGACAGAGCACTGGGCGTTGGAGGACTGCCCAGAGGAAGAGTAATTGAAATTTTCGGTCCGGAATCATCCGGTAAAACAACCCTTGCACTTCACGCTGTCGCAGAGGCTCAAAAACAGGGCGGTATTGCAGCTTTTATCGATGCCGAACATGCTCTTGATACGGCATATGCAAAGAAGCTTGGAGTCAATTGTGACGACCTTTTAGTTGCTCAGCCTGACACAGGGGAACAGGCGCTCGAAATCGCTGATATGCTGGTAAGAAGCGGGGCTATAGACGCTATGGTTATCGATTCGGTTGCTGCACTTGTTCCCAGGGCGGAAATAGAAGGAGAAATGGGAGATTCACACATGGGACTCCAGGCAAGACTTATGTCCCAGGCATTGAGAAAGTTAACCGGTACGATCGGCAAGACCATGACCTCTGTTATATTCATTAATCAGATCCGTATGAAAATTGGTATTGTGTTCGGAAATCCTGAAACAACCACAGGAGGAAACGCCTTAAAATTCTACTCATCGGTAAGGCTTGACATTCGACGCATAGGCGCTATCAAGGAGGGACAGGAAGTTGTGGGAAATAAAACCAGGGTACGCGTTGTTAAAAACAAGATGGCGCCCCCTTTTAAGGAGGCTGAATTTGATATTATGTACGGAGAAGGAATCTCGAAAGCAGGTGACCTTCTAGATATGGGTGTTAATACAAAAAATGTTGAAAAAAGCGGTTCCTGGTACTCATATGATGGAGAACGAATTGGCCAGGGTCGGGAAAATGTTAAAAAATTTTTCAAGGAAAACCCAGATATTTTCAATTCTTTATATATCAAGGTCAGAGATGAACTGGGTCTTTCCAAAGAGAAGAAGGAAAGTACCCAGGTTGAAGATTGATGTTTTCGTAATCACCTATCACATTCGATGTTCAACGTTCGACGTTCGATGTTGGACGTTCAAACAATGCTTTATTCTGCCGCTATTGAGTATATTTATTCTCGCCGGAACAGTAAAACCTTTTAGGATCGCTCGGGCAAAGCCCGAGTTTAATTAAAAGCAATTATGATAAGACTTCAATAGATAGGGATTTTAAATGACAGGTAATGAAATACGTAAAAAATTTCTTGATTATTTTCAAAAGCACAACCATCAAATTGTAAGGAGTTCATCTCTCGTTCCATCGGATGATCCTACTTTATTATTTGTTAATGCCGGTATGGTGCAGTTTAAACGTATATTTCTCGGTGAAGAAAAAAGAAGCTACGTAAGGGCGACAACATCTCAGAAATGTGTTAGAGCCGGCGGGAAACATAACGATCTGGAAAATGTCGGTTATACTGCCAGGCATCACACCTTCTTCGAAATGCTGGGCAACTTTTCCTTTGGAGATTATTTCAAAGAAAAAGCATTGGAGTTCGGATGGGATCTGCTGGTAAACGGCTATGGTTTACCTGAAGACAAACTCTGGGTTTCCGTGTACCTTGATGACGACGAGGCACATGAGCTATGGAGCAGACACATTGGTGTGCAGGAAGATAGGATTGTCCGTTTTGGAGAAGAAGATAACTTCTGGTCCATGGGTGATACAGGTCCCTGCGGACCATGCAGCGAAATACTTATCGATCGTGGAGAAGAGTTCGGGTGTGGAAAGCCGGACTGCAAGGTTGGATGCGAGTGTGACAGGTTCCTTGAGTTGTGGAATCTGGTTTTCATGCAATTCAACCGCGATGCTTCAGGCAAGATGACGCCTCTTCCAAAGCCCAGCATAGATACGGGCCTGGGCCTTGAACGGATGGTTGCGGTAATTCAAAATGTGCTTACAAATTATGACACCGATCTTATTATTCCGATAATTCAAAAGGTGGGAGAACTTTCTGAAAAACATTTTGGCGAATCTTCAAAAATCGATGTCGCAATGAAAGTAATTGCGGATCACAGCAGGGCCGCTGCATTTCTTATTGGTGACGGAATACTCCCTTCTAATGAAGGAAGAGGATACGTGTTACGCCGTATTTTGAGAAGAGCTATTCGCTATGGCCGGAACATCGGTCTTACTAAACCGTTTCTTCACAAAACAGCCGGTATTGTATTTGACATTATGAAACCAGCCTATCCCGAACTAAAAGAAGCAGAGGCTTTTATCTCAAATGTAATAAAGAACGAAGAGATTCGATTCTCAGAAACTCTTGATATAGGACTCAAACATTTAAATGACTCTTTATCCGATATAAAAGCAAAAGGTCAAAACAAAGTACCGGGTCGTGTTATTTTCAAACTCTATGACACATATGGATTCCCGGTTGATATTGTTAGAGATGTAGTTCGTGATCAAAACCTGCTTCTTGATTTGGATGGATTTGATGAAGCCATGGAAGAACAGAGGAAACAGTCTAGATCAACAGTAGCTTTTTCAGAAGTCAGTAATGCTTATAAAAGCCTTTCCTCAAAAGGAATAAAGCCGGTATTTAAAGGCTATGATGATTTTCATGATTCCTCAGCGGTTATCACTTTAGTGATAGATGGAAGTGAAGTACAGGAAGCAAAAGAAGGCCAAATAATTGAACTGGTTTCAGAGTCTACACCCTTTTACGGTGAATCAGGCGGGCAGGTTGGTGATAAAGGAACTATAACCGGTCAAAACGGAAATATGGAAGTTTTTGACACAATTAAAGACCCAACAGGGCTTATTATTCACAAAGGTCGAGTCACTTCGGGAAGTATTCAAAAAGGAGAAACCATAACCCTTGAGATTAACAGGGAACAGCGTAATGCAACAGCTTTGAATCATACAGCCACCCATATACTCCACTCTGTTTTACGAAAGGTTCTCGGCAACCATGTAAAACAGGCTGGCTCACTTGTGTCGCCGGATAGACTCCGATTTGATTTCACTCATTTTTCTCAGGTTGAACCTGAAGTTCTGGATGAAATTGAAATCCTTGTAAACCAACGGATACGGGAGAATAAACGCTTACAGGTTAAAGAGATGGATGCAGAAGAAGCATTCAAAACAGGGGCGACCGCCCTTTT
>CAZLRK010000243.1:0-4668 GCA_964561845.1 uncultured Desulfobacterales bacterium
CCATGTAGTGTAATTGAAACCAAGTTTTGAGACATAAATTCAGAAACAAAGGGCTCTTTTTCTAACTCATTAACTCTTTGTGACAATTCGTCGTAGGTTGCTTTTCCGGTCATGAGAAAACCCTCCCATTGTCCCTAAAATAAAAAAAGCTCATACACATGATTCTTTAATACTATGTATGAGCCTCCATCAGTCCCATAAAGGTCCTTCTTTATACTATCACAATTTTTTACAATTTGCCTCTCTTAAAACATCATATCCGATTATCCAATATTGAATATGTCTGTTGCGGATCATCACTTTTTGAAACCTGCTGAAATGCGTGATTGCCTGAATCGATGCTCACGCACCGGCTCATTTCATTTAAAATTTCAAAATGTACCCACAATATTACCAAACTTGGTACCGGATGTCAAATTCTGGGAAAACAATATAACTCGGATATTAAGCCACCATTTCTAGCGGTAGACCCGGAAAAGTACTGCCGTTCCGGCGAGAAATGGGCTATCGATTAAGCACGAAATTCGAATTTCGAAATACGAAACAAATATGAAATCATCAATAATGACCTCTTACACGGGCATACCATCCAGATTTTCCCTTTAAAAATTGGACCACCAATTGGATTCTGAGGCTCTATATTTCAGTCTTGGTTCTTTCCTAATAATTTAAGCAATTCGGGTTATCCCATACAACGCACTATATCCTGCAAGAAAAAGTGTGGGTGTATCCCATGTATGGGGCGAAAAAGCTTCAACTAACGTCATGAGGAAAGGAATAAAAATCAGCGCAATGATGAATTGCAATTGCGTAAATGAAGGATGAAAAACGACAACCACAATAATACTTGCAAGAAAAACACATGCGCTCCCCTCCAGGGAACGAACATATTTCTTTTTTGAAAAAAAAGCATACGTTTCGTATTTATGCCTGCCGAACCGGATGCCGACAGGTTCTGCTAAACCATCCCCGAAGGCTATGATTAAAAGAGGGATCCAAATTAATCCCGCCAAATCGTTTAGCACAAAGAAAATCACAATAGGAACAAGGACAATATAGCCTACGAGGATTTGGGTAAATAGCCACCATAGCGTATTAGGACGGTCTTCCGGACGGTCAAATGAAAGAAACATAGTGGTAATTATCGATATTTTATCCCGTATGGGCTTGATATAAATAAATAGAATAAGAGTCCCTATTACACAACCAATAATAAACCGCCGCAAGGATTGTCCATGGGGAAAAACGTATCTTAAAAAAACAGGAATAAAAAAAAGAGCGAAATGGTTAATCTTACGCGTGTAGTTCACCTTAATCCCCTTATGACGAACCAAAAGACCTGTGCAATATTGAATTGTAAGCAGGCTTGCCAAAAGAGATAATTGGAACAATACGAAGTCAGCCATAACAGAGCCTCTTTTTGTTTTTCTATTTTATTCGACCGTCAAAAAAATAGATACCAGAACCTTCGGATAGCCAGAATCCTTCTTTTCAACATTGATTATAATCGATAATCGCAGGAAAATTTCAATTTGACATCTGCCGAATTGTTGGAGCTATCTGAAAATGATACTGGAGCGGTATTCTTCTTATATCAAGAACTATCAGCGTGATGACGGTTCAGCATTTATGAAAAATGTATATAATCCGAGTGCAAAAGAGACTGACAAGACGCCAGACGAGGATGAAAAAATTGAAAAATGGCGGGGAGTCCGGGAGTTGCACCCGGCTACGTGGATTTAGAGTCCACGCGATCACATTGCGATCCACCCCCCTGCAGTCTAATGTAATTTCTAATAAATTAATTTTAATCGCTACGGCAGTCAGTTATCAGTGATCGGTTATCGGTGTTTGTCTGAAACGCTATGCTTCGGTTAGAGGAATATTGAATTCAAGTAATATTTTGGCCTTCTGAAAATAATTAGAAATAGCAAGCTTTAAAGGTTGTTTAATTTTAATCGTGTAACTGTCTGAGCGTATTAGTGAGAGTTAAGAAAAAACAGGAATTGAATCGGTGTGTTTCAGAGGCTAATCGGCATTTATTGCTTACTTGTTTTATTAATATGTCATGCACTGTTCTTTCTTTACTCTCACTTATACGCGAGTTTTACACGGCTTAAAATTTAATTACCTTTGAAGCGGCCTAGTTTCCAAAAAGCTAAAATATTACGAATTCAATGATTTGCAAATCTGATAGCTTCTGGCCTCAATATAGCAACCAATAACCGATCACCGGTCACCGGTCACTCCAACATTTCGATACTCCGTGAACGAATAAATGCAACCATTAATTTTTGAGAAAATACAAGCTAACTTATTAAACAATCAAGTTTTCGTTCTATCCTTAAAACGCTTAATACAGTTGATTTCAATACCCAACACCTCTGCGATATTGAACTTGGCCTCAATACCTTTAGCGCATCCCGGAAGCGGTGTCATAATTCCAATATTCAGATCTTGTCGCACCTCGCCCATAATTACCGGATCGGTTAATTCTGAAACCGATACATTGAGTTTGCCGGCAACATACTCTTTTGCTTCCTTAATTTTCATGCCACGGGTCATTTGCATTCGGGCAACCAGATCTCCGGCAGCCCTCATTCCGCCCATTCCCGAAGCATGCGCATGAGTAAGCGCCATGCCAAAAGGATCGCCAACGCCAACCTACAACCCATCGAGTCGGCAAATCTCAACCATGGCCTTGGAAGACCGGCACACAACATCTATGGGAGGATGATCGTTTACGGTCACGCCGCCGACACCCATGCCCATATTTGGATGTATTGGTATATCGGCCACCTCCCCGCAAGCCTTCATAAATGTTATTGTTCGCGACATATTCCAAGGGGCGGATTCACTGGTGTTTGTATTGGCCACGGGTCCAAAAATAGTCGCCCCGGCCTCCTGCGCCATCTTAACCTGCTGGTGCGGATACATACCGGCCAACCGTTCCCCTTTATAGGTCAATTCGCTATGCATCCCAAGGATAAACTCACCTGCCATACCAAAATCGATGCATATATCCGGATACTTCTCTTTTAGTTTTTCCGCTGCTAATAGCGCGGCCAAAAAGTCAGCATCACCTGCAGCTCCTGCAGTATCAAGGTTTATTCCATCGGCTCCTGATTCATACATAGAACTGCCTACAAACACGATGTCTTTGACTAACTCCTCCACGGCAGCTTCATAGGAATCCTGCGCCTCTTTAATCTTTCCCGCCGGCATCAATTCTGCCGGATTTGGGAAAGGTCCGTCCGGTTGACTGTATAGTCCCAGGTTTGGTTGCGCCCCATAGAAAAGCGGTATATGCGTACTTAACAGGGCCTGTTCCAGAATCGGCTGTTCCATGGTAACAATCGGTTTAATCTGCTTGTAGCTGTAATCAACATGCGCCAGCTCCATGGTGTCCGCTCCCATTATCTTTTCATAAATTTGCAAGGCCTGAATCCGATCAACGTTCACCCCCACCCGCCTGATCTTAAGAGTGCCCGCGTCATAACTCATTATCACTTCATTTCCTGGCTCGACGCTGATAAAGCAGTAAGGTGAACTAAAAATGTCAGATAGATGCTGAAGTTCTTCTTTTGAAAGTGGTTGTATATTGCCGCGTTCAGCAGCATCCTTAGTGCCATCCTCTAAGTCTTGCATGAGTTCGCTTTCACTTAACTCAAGAGGAGTCCCATCACCGTATCGGGTCAATATTTTTTTCATTCTTTCCTCCTTATTCTGCTTCGAAATTCAATTAAATTTTCGGTATTAAATTTAGCCTTCTGAAAACAATTAGACCAAGCAAGCTTCAAAGGTTGTTCAATTTTTAATCGTGTAACTGTCTGAGCGTATTAGTGAGAGTTAAGAAAGAACAGGGGTTTGCATTATGTGTTTAACGGCTAATCGGCATTTATAGCTTAGCTGTTTATTTAAAAGACATGCACTGTTCTTTCTTTACACTCACTTATGCGCGAGTTTTACACGGTTTAAAATTTAATTACCTTCGAAGCGGCTTTGTTTTCAAACAGCTAAAATATTACAATTTTCGATATTATGTTTCAGGTCAAAATTTATGCCACCTTACCCATATAAGCTTTAAGTTCTTTATCTATCTCGGGGTCTATTAAAGATTCAGGTGCGCTCATCAATATTTCTTTATATTTATTATTAGCTTGGATGACAACATCTTTGGATCCCTGTTTTTCCCAATCTTCATAAAGTTCCCAATCAGACACTGTGGGCAACCAACCATCCCTGCAATACTCAAAAGTGCTCGGATGTGTTAAATATGTTCCATAATGCCCCACTTCCTGAATAATATCCACGGATAATGCTTTATCCGAAGTATCGATTCCCTTACAAATACGTACTATTCTGCTTAGTATTTCAATGTCAATAATAATCTTTTCATAAGAAGTGGTCATAATAGAATCCAGAACACCTAAACATTCCGCGACAATCTGTGCCCCGCCAAGTATTCCCATCATCAGGTTCTGCATGGTCTCATAACCGGCCTGGCAGTCTATGGTTTTTGCATCGGTCATACCACACAATGCCCTTATGGGTAGATGGTAAAAATTGAGTCCCATCTGTAAATTCAGAACTCTTGACCCCAGTTGAAAATGCTTCTCGCTAAGCCTTGAATTGCAAGGAACTACAAATTTTGTAGCAAATAAACAG
>CAZLRK010000244.1:0-4655 GCA_964561845.1 uncultured Desulfobacterales bacterium
ATCTTTTAATATGTTCGATGTTGGACGTTCATTTTTTATTTTAGTTCATAGTTCAGTGTTTAATAGAATATGTTGCATTCAGATTTACGCCTGGTCAGGAGCCCTGAAATTGGAACCTACTTTGCTTCCAGGGCTGTCAATAAGTCGTTTACCGACTTTATTTTCTTCTCTAACAGATCAGCCTGTCCTTTATCAAGATCAAGCGCCGCTGCCTCGAACAGATACCCCAATGCAGACTCAATATCTGCTTTTGTCCCTTTGTTTATAGCCACATCCGCTCTATACATGAGCATCATCAGGTCAATGGTGTTTAAACGTGAATTTATAGCAGAACTGAGTTTATCTGTTGTTGCATAAAACATTGCTGTGTTCAGGTATACCTTAATACCATCAAAATCTAGCAAACCCGGCACATCCAGCATGGAATCAGCTTTGTCAATATAATAATTGCAGACAAGCGGGAAAACGTCATTTTTTGAATAAACATTCTTTATATCTTCAGGTGGTTGTCCACCAGGCAGAGAAATGACAAGTTCTTTTCCCATGGGTTCGAAAGTACCCTGCCATACTTCAACCGCTCCGTCCGTGGCCTTAATAAAATATTTGCCTTTGTTGGAATAACTGGTGCTGATAACTATGCCAATCAACAGAACAAAAATGGTGATAAAATAAATTATTGATCTCCGAAAGGGATCAGGTTCTTTTTTTGTCGGTGGAAGATCATAGACCGGCGGAGCTATTGATACTGGCTCGGTTTTAGTCTTTTTCGGTTTCTCAACTTCCTTTATTTCTTCTTCAGCTTTTAAATCAAATTTTTTAAACAATAATTTTTTTACAAGTCTGACTTCCTCTTCACTTTGAACGGATACAAATGGCGGAGCAGCAAAATTTTTTAAATATTCTTTATCCGGGCCTATTTTGAAAATCTTTTCAGGCTTCCATTTTTCAAATTTTTTGGAAAGTAGATCCCTTATGGAAACCTTTGTCCTTTTTGTTCTAACGGATTTTTTAGGACTGGCTTTTCTTGTTGTTTTTGTTTTAACCATTTTTTTAGCCTTAGGGGCTGTTTTAGCTTTGGAAGTTGTTTTGGTTACAGGGGCTTTTTTAGTCTTAGGGGTTGCTTTGATCTTAGGAGCTGTTTTGGTTTTAAGGGTTGTCTTGGTTTTTGCAGCACTCCTACTTTTTGGAGCCGCTTTGGATTTAACGGTTCTTTTTTTTACCGTTGTTGTCCTCTTTTTAGTTGATGTAGATTTAAGTAAACTATCTTTTCCCATAAAAACACCTTTGAAATTGCTTTTTGTTTGGCTTATAATAGTACTTGAATAAATTCTTTATAATTACTACTAATATATATTATAAAATATCGAGCCTGATTTGTAAATATTAATTATTTTTTTCTTACTACCTATGTTTTGCTGTAAAAAATTTCGAATAGAAATAAAGAAAAATGAATAATATTAGCCTCAAAGGAAAAAGGGAGCGTTTAATTTTAGCTCTAAAAAGTTATGACTCTTTGCTTGTTGCATTTTCAGGTGGTGTTGACAGCACCTTTTTACTTGCAGTTGCCAATGAAGTGCTCAAAGATAATGTGGCCGCAGCAACATCAGTATCACCCGTTCATCCTTCACGGGAAAAGGAAGATGCCGCAGCATATGTAAAAACTTATGGAATTAAACATGCGATACTAACTACTGAAGAGTTAAACTTAAATGACTTCGTAGCCAATAGAAAAGACAGATGCTATATATGTAAAAAAAATCTTTTTAAGGAGCTTTTATATATTGCCTCTAAAATGGGTTTAAAGTATGTCGCCCATGGCGCTAACAAAGATGATCTAAAAGATTTTCGTCCTGGTTTCAAGGCTGCTAAAGAGATGGGAATTGTTGCGCCACTGATTGATGCGGGATTGACTAAAAAGGATATCCGCTCACTTTCAAAAAAGATGAAATTAAATACGTGGGATAAGCCTCCTATGGCATGCCTTGCAACTAGAATCCCTTATGGAACTCCTATAACACGAAAAGCTCTTAGCGCTGTTGAACAAGCTGAAAATGTTATCTTAAGCTTGGGTTTTAGACTCTGTCGCGTGAGGCATCATGGCGAAGTTGCACGGATAGAGGTTGACCCTAATGATTTTGAAAAGATTTTCAATGAAAAGATAAAAGCTGTAATAACAAAAAAAATTAAGGAAATTGGTTTTTCTCACATATCTATCGATGTGGAAGGTTATCGACAGGGGAGTATGAATATGGATGTTTAAAACTAGATTAAAACAGTAAAATTAAGCCCTAATTGAGCGAAAATTATGCTCAATTAGGCGTTAATTGTTAATTGTTATTAGTTATTAGAATTTGATGATCGTTCCATTTTATAAATCTATGATTGATAAAATATAAAAATGGATATTATTCCTTTTAAACGATTAACCAATAACAAATAACGAATAACTCCCAATTGGTTTGTTACTCAATTGGGGTTAAAGCTATAATTATTTGACTTATTTGCTGAAAAAACCTATTAAATCGTAAACGCTCCACCTTGCGATAAGATCTATAGTAATAAAATACCTGATTTTTTTCATGAACAAATTATACTGGTTTTAGGTTACATTTAAGCGAAAAAAGCATGGTGAATAGAAAAATAGCATTTTTAATAATTCTTTTATTTATTTTCTTTATGATTGGAAATGTATCAGCTAATGAAGAATTTGAAACAGCTCGAAGATTACATAATTTGAAAAAGTACAAAAAAGCTATTTCTTTATTAAAAAAAATTACAAAGATAAATACAAAGAATACAAAAGCATGGATTCTGTTAGGCGATTGCTACAGCGAAACAGAAAAACATAAACATGCAATTAAAGCGTATCAGCAAGTTCTTCTTGTAAATCCTGAGAATACGGAAGCTATTTTAAAAATAGGAGTCAGTTATAACAGGATAAAAAATTACAATGCGGCGATTGAAATATATAAACAAGTTCTTAAAATTAATCCTAATCATAAAATGGCCCATTTTTTACTGGGGGTAAGTTATGATTCAACCGGTAGAATAAGCCTGGCTTTTAAACATCATAAGATTTTGAAAGCTCTTGATAAAGAACTTGCAGAAAAGTTGTATGACATTATCTTTTTGGAATAGAGCAATCTCGGCAGGTTTCTCATTCAAAATACTGGCTAAGCACTATATTGATCTCTGTTTACTGCAAATATAGGGTGCGAAACTTGAGTAATAATATTTTTCTTGACCTATATTGGATGAATTCGTAAAAAGACTAATTCTTCAAGTTTCAGGCCTTAAAAAAATATTGTTAAATAATTAATATTATAGGATATATCATTTGCTGATATTTCCAATAACTATCGACTATTGATTTTATACAGGAGGGAAAAATATGATAAACAAAAAGAAAATAATAATAACTGTTATGCTATTTACCCTGGTATTTCCTTTAATATCACATGGGGAAACTTTTGATTTTGAGATGAATGCAAATTCTACTGATGTAGAGGGAAAACTAAATGCTCAGTTACCTGTTTATGGCACTTATTTAAGCACAGGTGTTGGCATCATTACTAGCGAAGATGATGATAGCTATTGGCTTTCAAATCTAAATGCAGCTTTAAAAGATAACATCTTGTCGGATTCATTAACTTTTGGATTAGGTTTTAAAGGCCTATTTGGACAAGCTGAGGTGGACAATCAAGAATATAAAATAAGGGCATTAAACTTTTTTGGTATAGGAGAGTATGACTTCCGCAGGACTAATCTTAAATTGCCTTTAAGTTTATCTTTAAGCTACTCAATGTCTCCTACTCCTTTGAACTTTAGCGATACTAAAAAATATCAGGAATTTATTTTTACCGTTTATGGACACATTGTCGGCAATGCGGCAATTATCGCTGGATATAGAAACATAGATGCTCGATTTGATGCTGACCCCGATGATGTAAAACATTCTGAAGATGCTTATTTCTTTGGGATCAAGTTGATATTTTAGTATTGTTCAATAACCAATGATCTTTTATTTATACAAACAGACCTTTTAAAATCAGACCGTGATAAGTGGCTGTGTGGTTAGATTGTTATTTTTCTACTCAACTATTTGACGATATCTGAAGATAGAGGGGGATTAAAATTATGTCACTTTTTCTTGTACAACATGGCAGGAGCTTGCCAAAGGATATAGATCCTGATCAGGGTCTTTCAGAAAAGGGGATTTCAGAAGTAGAGCGTATGGCGAGCAAAGCAAAAAAAAATAACATCACCGTTTCAGTCATTAAACATAGTGGTAAGAAAAGGGCATGTCAGACTGCCGACATCTTTGCGTCTATCTTAAGTCCATCCGGAGGTGTCCTGGAAACCAGTGGATTAAAACCTCTAGACGATGTATCAGCAGTTGCAAACACAATAGAGAGCGGGGACAACATAATGCTTGTTGGTCATCTGCCATTTATGGAAAGGTTGACGTCTTATTTAATAGCAGGATCTATTGACAAACCGGTATTAAAGTTTCAAAACGGCGGCATTATATGCATGGATAGAGATCCGGATACCAAGTATTGGTTTATCAAATGGACGCTAATGCCGTCGATAGCATAAAAATGATCTGGTCAAGTAAAAATGGACACCCAGTTAAGCGACTTTTGCCAAAGAAA
>CAZLRK010000245.1:0-4650 GCA_964561845.1 uncultured Desulfobacterales bacterium
AATTATTGATCAATGCGTAAAAAGTCAAATTCATTCCCGCCTTGCGGGATTTGGTGTTTAGTATTTTGTGTTTTATTTAAAAATATACTTATATACCAAGTTGTTACATTGCCAAACACTAAACACTAAATACAAAACACTCTCGTAAATTTGAAAAACCAAACGCTCTTTAATCATCTTTAAACGATTTGAACAAGGCAGCTAAAAAAGATACTATCATATGAATACGATAAAATTAACTATCGATGATCAGCAGATGGAGGTTCAGGAGGGAAGCACAATTCTTGAAGCTGCCAGGAGCGCAGACATATATATTCCCACGCTTTGTTATCATCCGGACCTTCCTGTAACTAATGGGAGCCAAGCCTCAAAGATAGTTTATCAGGGCGATTTAAGGATTGAAAATTCGATGCCAGATGAAACCGGCAAAGGCTGCGGACTTTGTGTGGTTGAAATTGAAGACGAAGCTGAGTTGGTTGGATCTTGCGCTACAGAAGTTAGAGACGGCATTAGCATTGCCACGGAAAACGAGAGGATTACTGCAAAAAGACAAGAGAACCTGACTTCCATACTCACCCGCCATCGTCATGCCTGCTTAACCTGCGCTCAACAGAAAGGATGCAGCAGAACTCAATGTTCCTCCAATGTGCCTGAGAATGAAAGATGCTGTGATCAATTCGGACATTGTGAACTTCAGGATGTCGCTAATTATATCGGTATTTCAGATGCGACTCCAAAATGGATCCCCACCGATTTACCTATATTTAAGAAAGACCCTCTTTTTGAAAGAGATTACAATCTTTGCATCGGCTGCACCAGGTGTGTAAGAGCATGCCGTGATCTTAGAGGCGTTGAAGCAATTGGATTCGTTTATGATACAAATGGACAAGCCCAGGTTGGAACCTTGGCGCAAACACTCGAGGAATCCGGATGTAAATTTTGCACGGCCTGTGTGGAAGTGTGTCCAACAGGAGCTTTGATGGACAAATCATTGCGACCTGGGAAAAAAGAAGAGGATCTTGTTCCCTGCAAAGAGGAGTGTCCTGCACATATTGATATCCCGGATTATTTAAGGCTGATTGCAGAGGGCAAGAGGGACGAAGCCTATGCCGTGATAAGAGAAAAGGTACCGTTTCCGGGCATCCTGGGGAGGGTTTGTATCCATCCTTGTGAAGAAGCGTGCCGTCGGGGTGAAGTAAATGAGCCTGTATCTATCTGCGCTTTAAAAAGGTATGCCGCAGACGGCAAAAAGGAGCTCTGGAAGAAAAGATCACAGATAAAAAAGGACACCGGGAAAAAAATTGCTGTTGTGGGATCAGGTCCCGCCGGTCTCACAACGTCCTTTTATTTGCAAAAAATAGGACATTCAGTCACGGTTTTTGAGACCCGAAATAAACCCGGTGGTATGATGCGTTACGGTATTCCTTCCTTTCGCCTTCCTCAAGATATCCTGGACAAGGAAATCGATGACATCCTGGATACCGGCATCGAGTTGAGATTAAATCAGGCTCTGGGAAAGGATTTTACCATTGAACAGCTCAAAAATGAAGGTTATGACGCTGTTTTTCTCGGAATCGGCGCTCAATTGAGCCGACGTATTCCCTTAGAAGGCTGTGATCTGCCTGATGTGTTGTGGGGCATTGATTTTCTCAGGCAAATTGCAGAAGGAGAATTCATCCGCCTTAAAGAAAATGTCGTTGTTATTGGTGGAGGAAATGTAACAATTGATGCGGCTTTAACTGCAAAACGATGTGGAGCAAAAGAGATCACTATGGCCTGCCTTGAATCCCGTGAAGAGATGCCCGCCAGTCCCTGGAAGATTGAGGAGGCAATTGCGGAAGACGTCAAAGTATTGCCATCCTGGGGACCGGATAAGATTTTAAATGAGAATGGCCAAATTACCGGCCTTGACCTGGTCGAATGTACTTGCGTATTCGACAATCATGGCAACTTTTGTCCCGAATTCAGTGATACAAAAGAATATATATTGATAGATCAAGTTATCCTGGCTATTGGACAGTCTGCAGATCTATCATTTTTAGGAGAAAACTCCCCTATTTCTATTGATAAGGGCCTTATCGTTGTAAACCAGGATACCCTTGAGACGGGAATGAAAAAGGTTTTTGCCGGTGGCGACATTGCGACAGCACACGGTACAATCATTCATGCAGTAGCTGCAGGACGAAAGGCGGCATCATCTATAGATGCTGCACTCGGTGGTTCTGGAAATATCGAAGAGGTTCTGTTTGAAAGAGAGGCGCCTGCCCGGAATATCGGCCGGGATGAGGGTTTTGCTTCATGGCATCGTGAAAAAGTCCCAGAGCTTGAATTTGAAACAAGACATCAAGGATTTCAAGAGGTTTCTACCGGATACGTAACTAATCAGGCTTTAAAAGAAGCGAAACGGTGCCTCCAATGCGATTTAAGGCTAAATATTGGATGTAATCCTTCACCTCCGGCAAACTGGTTGATCTTCAATGAAGAAAACATAAACCAAACCCCGGAATCAGAGGGTGTGTATCAGCTTTTTGATCAAGACCATAATGTTTTGGCCATTAAGGGAACGGCAAATCTTCGTAAAGCCCTTATTGATGAGCACGGTAGAAACGAAAAGGCCGCTCTTTTTGAATTTGAAGAAGATAAAATGTACTCAAAGCGGGAAAGCGAATTGATTCAACAATATCTACAGGAACATGGTGAAATGCCGGGAGGAGGAGATTCTGATCTGGATGACCTTTTTTGATTGAAGATTACTCCAGGACTTTTCGAAGATTTATAAAGTTGCTTCTGTCAAAACCAAGGGTCTTAAAAAATGACAATAGATCAGGGGAGTCCCATCTGACCGATGTGTAAACATTCGTGATTCCTTCATCCTTGTAAAATTTCAATATTTCCTCTGCCAGTCTTCCTCCGATACCCTGACCCATAAAATTGGGGTTAACACCCACTGTTGCTATCCATGCACTTTTCTCAATTCCAAAACCCAGTGTAAGAATGTAGCTGATCATAAATCCAACAACCCTGTTATCAAGTTCAGCTACAAAACATGCGTCATTATCTTTTTTTGCGTGTTCCTCAATTAAACGTTCGAAATCTGCCTTTCCAGGCTTCTGAGTAATAGACGAATATATTTTACTGATTTCATAAGCATCATCTATTTTTAATCTCCTTATTGAAAAATTCTCCACTTGTGAACTCCTTTTAAATGGAAGGTTTAATCAATTCTTATGATTTTTACCTGATGGCCAATCCAATTGGGGGGGAGGTAAACCCTACCGCTATTACCACTTGACTTGACCTTTTTTTCGATCATCTCTTCGCCGTAAATTTCGAATTTCACCTTGTTTTGGTTTGTCTCAACAGCAGAATTTTTATCATTTTTTAAATTTCTTTCTGCGGACACTTTAATAAACCTTATTGTATTTCAATTAAAATTAGACAGGATTTGCCCCGGTAAATGCAAAAGACGATTTAACGGGGCAAGCATGGTGAACATGATATAAATTATCTATTAGCACTATTCATGACGATGGTCAAGCTTTTTTAGCTATTTTTTAGCTATTTAGTAGCGACAAAAGATGATAGTGTTGAGATAGGGTACAATACTTCCGCCTAATTCAACAAATTTTTGGATTGTCGAAGATCCCGTCTATCGGGGATGGAGTATTGGAATGCTTGAGTGTTGGGATAGTGGTAAATAATGGATTCTAAATAATTCCAATGCTCCATCACTCCAATACTCCCATACCCCACACCTTGCACCATGTCAATGCAATCTGGCAAACTGCCAAAATTAGAATTGCTGTATTTAGTAATCCCAATTTGACTTTTCTTGATATATGATTTAAATGCTACCCATGAAAATTGATCTGCATTGCCATAGTAAATATTCACATGATACATATTTTGAACCCGAGACGTTGATAGAACAGGCCATAAAGATGGGCTTAGATGGTGTTTGCTTTACGGAACATCATTCTTTTGCGGCTTCATGGCCGGTAGAAAAAATTAGATTGCCCAAAGGGTTTAATATTTTCAGGGGCGTTGAAATTTCAACAAACTGCGGACATCTACTGGCTTATAGATTAAAGGATGATTCATGGAATATATGGTCCAGAAACAATTATTTGAATTTACAAGATGTTATAAAATCTGTTCATGACCGTGGAGGAATCTGTGTTCCGGCCCATCCCTATAGAGGGTATGAATCATTAGGTGAAGAAGTTTATAAAAGTGATGGTTTCGATGCAATAGAAACCCATAATGGCCGAAATATGGAAGAGGAAAACCGAAAAGCTATCAATGCGGCACTGCAAAAAAGTTTACCCTCAATCGGCGGTAGTGATTGTCATCACAAAGAAGAAGTAGGCAAGGCCTTTACGGTCTTTAATAATCCCGTTCATACTATTGATGAATTGATTGAAGAAATAAAAAGGGGAAATTGTCAGGGAACTACCATTTGATGAATTCGTAAAAAGTCGAATTCATCACGTTTTAGGTTTTAAGTGTTAGGTTTGAAGTTATGGTATTACAATTATTTACAGATACTTAAAACTTAAAACCTCAAACTTAAAACGTTCGTAAAAGAAAATTTTTTACTTTCAAATAACTAAATTATCAGCATGTTTCATAACAGGCTGTTGTTCTTTG
>CAZLRK010000246.1:0-4649 GCA_964561845.1 uncultured Desulfobacterales bacterium
AGACAATGAGTAAAGGCACCGTTACTCCAGGAAGTATGCTCGATTGCCTTCCGATCACTTTCCGCCCCTACCATATAAATCCAGCCTTTGGGTATATTCTTCTCACGACGCATCTTTTCAATGCTTGGAACAATGGATATGCCTTTGGCACCCCTTGTAATGAGTTTGCCGGCATGGCAGGTGTCGGCCAGAATTATGACATTTTTGGCATTTCTTTCCTTGATAATGCTGTTTATTCGATCCATACGATAACCCGTGGGCGGAATACGTATATTTGTATCGTAACAGGCAAAATATACTTTTTCAGGATCCTCAGGATCGGGAAACCCATGCCCGGACCAGTACAATACAATTAGATCATCCTTGCCGGCCTTAGTTAACCAGGATTCAAGAGCAATGAGAATATTGTTGCGGGTAGCTTTCTCATTAACAAGCTTCTTGATACGGCTTTTACTCCAGCCCATTTTTAGCAATGCTTCTTGAAAGGCTTTTGCATCATCATCGGCAAAAGCCAGATCATTAAAGCCGTCCTGGCCGGCATGAAGATACTCTGAAATACCTATGATTACGGCAAAGGATTTTTGTCTCGATGGTACAGCCACAGGAACTGCAGGAACTACAGGAACTTTCTTTTTGCCAGCAAGCGTAAACTTATTTGATTCAACTAATTTATCATCAAACAAAATATCAACATGCCATTTTCCAGGATAATTTTCAGCCTTATCTCCTTTTATTAGCATTTTATGCCAGACTGACGATTCTTTGCGATATTTTCCTCTCCTGGTTCCGATATGATAATTACCTGTTGATGAATAAAGGGTGCCATCCGGTTTATACCAGTCCCATCGAATACGATGTTTCCCCGAAAGGTTCTTCAACTTAATATATGAAATGACTTCTCTGTCTTCGGTGGAAAAGTGCGTGGTAGGGTTCCGTGGAACAGCGTAAGTTCCTCTGTCATAAATCTCTTTTGCAAGTGTTGCCTTTACAATCTTGAATTGAGGTTGCTTTATTGTCGTTTTAGTGGAACCGCATGCAAAGACAAGGAAAGACAGAAGCAGGATGATGAAAAGTGCTTTTAGGTGATTCACGGAAAAATCCTGGGCCATCTGAATAAATCTTTTCATCGTGCCCTCCTATTTGGCCGGTTATCCAGCTTTTAAAAGATAGTAGATGTGATAGGTTCTTGTTGGTCGGAATTGCTTTTGTGGCTAATATTCTAATAGTATAAGAAATTATATAATAAATTCACTTTAATGTCAAGAGAAAGTTCAGCGGTCTAACAAGTTGGTATATCATCATATATTTCAAGCAAAACACAAAATACTAAGCAACAAATCCCGCAAGGCGGGAATGAATTCGACTTTTTACAAATTTATCATGGTCAACTTTTTTATATGTTAAGAATATCTGAAAAAGTAAACTACGAATTCGCAGAAACATTTATTTTTTCTGTATATTTTTAAATATTTTATTTTCTTGATAAACTTTCGCATAACATGGTATTATACATAGGTGCTGGTTAATCTTAGTGCATGGTTATAATTTAAGTATATTTTTCAACATTTATTAATAAATTGTTTCATAACGAATGCCCCTTTCATCCTAATTTAATTGGACAACTTCCTTATGCCTATTGAACATGTACAGCTCGATCTGTTCGATCCCTTAGAGATTCCCGGGTCATCTAAAGAAAGAGTAAGCCCATATCATTATAGAGAAACCTTAAAAAATCTGTTAACCGAAGATTTCGACTTCCACGGAGAAGACAGCAGCTATGCCACCCATAATCTTCACGCCTTTCCTGCAAAATTTCCGCCTCAATTACCTAAAAAATTTATAAACAGCTTAACAAATCCTGAAGATAAGGTGCTAGATCCCATGTCTGGCTCTGGGACCACTATCGTTGAGGCTTTGCTCCTCGGTCGATACGGCATTGGCATAGACATCGATCCCATTGCTTTAAATCTGGCCAAAGCCAAAGTTACTTACCTTGACCCAGGAAAAATAATCACAAGTGCAAAATCGATCATTGAACAAGCAGAACATACATTGCAATATAATGAAGGAGATCTTCAATCCGTTCTTAACGCTCGCTTTGATCCGTCCACAAAAAAGTTTTTGAATTATTGGTATCTTGAAAGAACACAATTGGAACTCTTATCCTTAATACAGCCAATTGAGGAGTTATCTGACCTTGATCTTCGCAGATTTTTTCTGATCACCCTGTCAGCGATCATCATAACAAAATCAGGTGGAGTTTCTCTGGCATATGATCTGGCCCATACCAGACCCCATAGAAAAATAGATAAGATTCCTCGTTCGGCTATGGATGATTTTCAAAAGCGTTTAAATAAAAATATTAAAAATATTACAAAATTGATGTGGGGTGCGGGCCAGGCTGATCTCTTTTTCGGTAATGCTCAGAAAATGGGGTTAGCCGATAAATCCATAGATCTTATCATTACTTCACCTCCCTATGCTTCTAATGCCATTGACTACATGCGCGCTCACAAATTTTCTCTGGTATGGTTTGGATACAATATTGATCTCTTATCGAAAAAGCGGGGAGACTACATTGGAGGAGAACGTATCAGCAATTTCCGGATGCGCGACCTGCCAAATTATTCTGAAAGCATTATATCAAAGCTTAGCGAAAAAGATCCAAAGAAAGGGAATGTCCTCAGACGATATTACACAGAGATGTATCTGTGCCTTTCTGAAATGTATAGAGTTTTGAGACCTGGGAAAGCCGCTATCTTGGTTGTGGGATCATCCACCATGCGGGGAATCGATACAGAAACAGCAAGATGTCTTTGTGAGATAGGTGAATCCATTGGATTTGATATGGTTGGTGTTGCAGAACGAAAATTGGATCGCAATAAACGGATGATGCCTGCCAGAAAGAATGGGAATTCAAATTCTCAGATAGAAGAGAGGATGCATAAAGAATATATCATAGGATTTTACAAGGCGAGGTAGCTCCATTGTGTTACCTCTTTCTTGATTACGGCAAAATAACGAAAACCACATTTGTTTTGGGATAATCTGAACAATGATCAAGGCTGAAAAGGCATAATTAGTGTTTGATCGGAAATAAATAGCAGGGGCAGCTCAGGAAAAATTTGAAAGGGTTATAAATGATTAAAGCTGTTGTTGGAGCAAAAGTATATAATGTTTGGCTGGATATGCTTAAAAAGCTTGTTCCAAATGGAAGGACTCATCGTTTGTCAGTTTTAGTTGCTGGAATGCTTCAATATGCTTATGACATAGCTAATCATAAGGCAGAATCAAACTCAAAGGCAAGAAAGCTGTTGGAGGCTTTCGAGTATGCTTTTGAAAGTCATGATGAAGAATATTTGGAAAAAGTTATTGAAATTTCTGCAGCTCTATTTGAAGATGCAGGTGTCCGATACAAAAGAAGAAATCGCAGAGGGGAATCTTACAGCATAGCCGAAGAATCTGCATACGAATTTTTAAACTGGGAAAATATGCCCTGGGAGAGCTAACAAAATGAGGAGCGATTGCAAATTCCTGGAGCCGAAGAAAAACTAAATGTAAGCAGCAAACTCGCCCTCTTCACTAATTTAAAGTGTAAAACCCTTATGGCTGTTAAAAACAAACAATATTATTCAAAAACTCTTGAAAAGGGACTGATAATATTAGATCTTTTTGACCGTGACCATCAACACCGAGGTCTATCGGAAATATCACGTTTGACAGGAATTAATAAAACATCAACATACCGCTTGGTGAATACACTGGTACAGTTGGGATATTTAAGAAAAAGTATAACTAACAAATCTCTGAGACTAGGCCCAAGAGCCTTTGTGCTTGGACAGCATTTTTTTCATGGATTCGATATCTTTCAGAGTGTTAAACCAATTATTGATAAGACTTTTTTCGAACAAAAGATATCCATCGACTCCGCATTATTGCATGGACACACTTTAATATCGCTCTATCGGCGAGAAATGCCAAATCTTATTTACTTTCGTCTTCCAGTGATAATGGATGAGCTGTATGCTCGTGCCATGGGTAAGGCTATTCTGGCCAAGCTTGACCCATCTGAATTATCTAATTTTCTAGAGGATATCCAAATAAAAAAGCTTACGCCCAACACCTTGCTTAATAAGGAAGAAATACTAAAAGATATTGAATTAACGCGTAATCGTGGATACTCAATTAATAATGAAGAGTATGTAGAGGGGCTTATTTGCATTGGGGCTCCCCTGATGAACTTTCGTGAAAATACCGTCGTTGGCTCCGTCAGTCTTGATTTCCCAACCTCTGAATACTCGCTGGATTCTATTAAGCGAAACTTTCCAGGAATTCTTACAAAACTAGCCAGTGAAATATCAGAAACTGTCACATCTGCTGATATTTAAAAAAGCTTGACCCAAAGGACCAGGCTTTAAGTTACCCCCTTGAAGGGGGTCACATGTTGCAGGCATCAAAAAATGCCTAAAATGCGCTAAATTGCCTAAAATTAAGGTATTTTGTCATTTTATTGAAAAACCAAATGCTATTTAACCATCGCTAAACGATTTGAGCAAAGCAGCTATATGATCTTTTTTATCTCTCGCAGAGCACGCAGAGTTCTCAGAGTTCTTGATCTGAATCGCTGAGAGGGCGATTCAGATCAAACT
>CAZLRK010000247.1:0-3301 GCA_964561845.1 uncultured Desulfobacterales bacterium
TAAAATTTTCGCCCGCCTTGAACTTGAACAAAATTGAGCATTTTTCAAAGGTCTCCAATAGAATAAAGCCTTTATGGAATCAACTCTTTTCCATAAGGGCTTTTTATTGTACTTGAGATACTTCTTTTAGTTTTATTGACGCAAACGTCTTGAATCTTTAATCAGAATTTTCAACAAAATGTTGGGTATACTTTTCGATAGCAACCAATAGATCCGCTTTATTGATCGGTTTGGTCAGATGTGCGTTGCATCCCGCATCAAGACTTTTTGGGATATGTTTTTTAAGGGCGTGGGCTGTCAAAGCGATGATTGGTGTCTTCTTTAGACGGTTTTCTTTTTCCCATTCTCGTATCTTTTTTGTGGAGGTGTAACCATCCATGACCGGCATCTGAATATCCATAAGTACCAGATTATAGTTTCCGGCTTTGAACTTTTCCAGGGCTAATTTACCGTTTTCTGCCATATTTATTTTATACGGCGTATTCTTCAGAAAAGTCTGAATAAGTATCCGGGTTGTTGCATTGTCCTCGACAAGCAGGATATTCAATGGGCTTAGGTCTTTACTGTTATTTGGCTTGATAACTTTGGGAATTTTCCGTTCAATAGCCTTTTTTCGACCTAAAGCGACCATTATCGTATCATTAAGATCAGAGCGATTGACAGGCTTTATCAAATAATCAGTTATTCCCAAACTTTTGCACTTTGCTTTCCCCGATTTCCGGTCTTTCAAAGTGAGAAGCATAATAATGGGGCTGGAAAATGCAGTATTTTTCTTGATAATTTTTACCACTTGAAATCCATCTATTCCCGGCATTTGGCTGTCAAGTAGTATAAGAGCGTAAGGGTCGCCGGTATCTATAGCCCTTTTCATCTCGACAAGGCCCTGTTTACCATCCTCCTTCTCTTCCACCAAAGCACCCGCCGTGGAAAGTGTCATGGAAAGAACCATGCGACTTTTAGGGTTATCATCGATAATCAGAGTCTTGACACCGGCTAAATCCATATCGTGTGTCTGTTCAGATTTTTCATCGGATTGAACCTTGAACGAGGCCGTAAAGAAAAAAGTACTTCCATGCCCAAGTTTACTTTCCACCCAAATGTGTCCACCCATGAGTTCCACAAGTCCATGTGCAATGGCCAGACCAAGCCCTGTACCGCCATGTTCTCCGGTTATGGAAGTGTTAACCTGGGTAAAGCGGTCAAAAATGGTTTCCTCCATTTCCGGTGATATTCCGATACCGGTATCGGTTACGGAAAACAGAATTTTCACGGATCTGCCAGCTTCCTGCTTTTTGTCAGAATTCGTATTTTCTGTTTTTTTCTGTTGGGGATCCTTATATTGCTTGGCCTCAACAAAAATATCCCCTTTTTCTGTAAACTTAATGGCATTTCCTATCAGATTGGATAGAATCTGATTCAGACGGACCGAATCACCTATAAGTTGTATTTCAATATCAGGATCGATCCGCCACACCAGCTCAAGAGCCTTACCTTGAGCTCGGAGGGCTTGGGCTTCACACGAATTCTTCAGCATCTTCATAAGATTAAAGGAGGACCTTTTAAGCTTGATCTGTCCGGCCTCGACCATGGACAAATCCAGGATGTCGTTGATGAGTTGTAATATATTTTTGCTGGATGATATGATGGTTTCAAGAAATCTTCTTTGATCATCGGTGAGAGGTGTTTCCCGTAGCAGATCGGCCATCCCCATGACGGCGTTCATGGGAGAGCGAATTCCGTGGCTCATTCTGGTTACAAAATTATTTATGGAACGGTTGACAACCTCTAGGGACCGCTCAACGCGGAGCCGTTCTGAGATATCTCTTGCAACGGAAACCATTGCAACAATCTTTCCGTCACGAATAATAGGGGCGCCGCTCACTTCAGCAAATTTCCTTGTCCCATCTTTTGAAATAAATTCGTATCTTGATAAAGGGAATCGTTCGCCCGCTAAGACGTTTTTGGTATCAGAAAGAGCCTTTTCCATATATTCCGGTGCAAGGATCTTCAGGTCCTGGAACGTTTTTCCGATCAATTCCTCTGGTCTATATCCTAATGTTCTTTCCACAGAGGGTGATATGGCGGTGATTACAAAATTCCGATCAATCGAAAATATTACATCGAAAGCGTTTTCAAAATGCTGGCGATATTTTTCCTCACTTTCCTCCAATGCTTTTACTGCCTGCCTTCGCCATACGCCTTCCCTCGCTAAAATCTTTACCTGATATTCCAATTCTTTATAGGTTAGTTTTTCATCCATATAAAAATTCTCCGGCAAATAAAAAAAGTCCCTAATTGAGTAAAAACTCAATTAGGCGTTATCCGTTATTTGCCAATTGTTATTGGTTTTAGGTGAAAGATAAACAGAATTGAATCTCACTTTTGATAAAAATACAGAATATTAATTTATATTCGTCCGAGTAACAAATAACGCATAACAATTAACTTTCAATTGAGCGTTATAGCTCAATTGAGGTTATAGGATCAATGAATGAAAACAAATGAAAAAGGATTTACAATGATCGAAGTAATTGTTGTTCTCATCCTTCTTGGTGTTCTTTCGGTGGTGATTATCAGCCGCACGATCGACATCCAAAAGATTGATCTTGGGGCTCAAACGGCTAAGGTTCAAACCCATATTCGATACGCCCAAACCATGGCTATGAAGCGCAGCAACACCATATGGGGCATAAAATGCGATGGGACTGATTATTGGCTATTTAAGACCAATGATCCGGATACTGAATCGAATCAAGTCCGTTTTTTAGGCGAGGATAGCGATAAAGTTCCAATGTCGAGCATGGGTGCATTTGTCCTCTATTTTGACAAATACGGTATACCTTATACGGCTTATACAGATGAAAGCGATAATACTCCGGTGTCGACCCCTTTATCGATTCAAATCGACACGGAAAGCTTTAATATAACGCCGGAAACAGGGTTTATTCAATGAATAGTAGAAAAGCTATTATCTTTTCTTTTAAAGGCTTTACGCTTATCGAAATTATTGCAACAATAATGGCAGCTGCAGTTTTGAGCGCGCTTTTCATTCAATTTATGGGAACGGCACTAAAGTGGATTAGTAGTTTAGTAGTTAAGTGGATGAGTAGTTGAGTTGTTGAGTATGAAATTCAATGGAAATTCATTAACCGTTCATAGGTTCAGCGTTCCCCGTTCATGGTTACTTTCTATCTATCGTGTGAACGAAAACTCTAAAAATCTCCCCATTTTATGAACTGACTTTTATCCATACATAAGGCAGGCGGGTATTCTGCGGTTCAGATCTCCGACTTCTGACCTC
>CAZLRK010000247.1:3401-4631 GCA_964561845.1 uncultured Desulfobacterales bacterium
GATCTCCGACTTCTGACCTCTGATTTCCGACCTCCGACCTCAGACCTCTGAATTATATTTCCTATATAACCCCCTGAATTGATGGTAAGTAAGACCCAAAATCCGCGCCGCCCTTTTTTGATTATATTTTGATTCCTTAAGAGCATTTTTTAATAAGCAAATCTCCAATTCCCGAACAGCTTCTTTATAGGGTTTATTCATAAGATGATTTAAGGAGGAGGGTGGGGCGGTCTCAACTTCAGCAGGTTCTTTTTCAGTGACTTGGTGTTCAAAATAGGAACGACGGAAAGGGTGAAAAACAATATCCGTGATCATGGACGAATCCGATCGATATATTGCGCGCTCTACAACATTTTTTAGTTCTCTAACATTTCCGGGCCAGGAATAATTTTCAAGTGCTGAAACAGCATCGTCATTAAATTGGGGAATTTCTTCCCGGCCAAGTTCAGATGCCATCCTTATTGCGAAGTGGTTTGCCAATAACAGAATATCTTCTTTTCGTTCTCTTAGAGGCGGCAAAAACAGCACTTCAAAGGAGAGCCTGTCCAATAAATCCTGCTTGAATCGACCTTCTGCAGAAAGCACTACAAGATCGGCATTGGTGGCGGCAACGATACGCACATCTGCTTCAATACTATTTGAACTCCCAACCCTTTCAAATGTCCCGTATTCCACTACACGCAATATTTTTTCCTGGACTTCTATTGGTATGTTGCCAATTTCATCTAGAAAAAGTGTACCTCCGTCTGCTGCCTCGAATCTTCCGGTTCTTCTTCGTTCTGCACCGGTAAATGCACCTTTTTCATAACCGAATAGTTCCGACTCAATGATAGAAGGATTAAGAGCGGAACAATTGAGAGCAATTAGAGGCTCCTTCCATCTCTTTGAAAGAAAATGGAGTTTGGAGGCTGCCAGTTCTTTCCCTGTACCACGTTCTCCGATTAAAAGTACAGGCCTGTCGATTGGCGCCACCCTGGAGAGACTTTCCTGAAATTCAAGGAATGCTTCGGATTGCCCTAAGGCTTCATTCATTCCAACAGTAGGTTTCTTATGAGTAATTTGTTTCATTAATCCATTAAACCTTCAGTTAAGCTGAAGGTCCCAGCTTTGCTATGCGGGTAAGTGAGTGAATTAAACTGTTACATTATAGTTTTGTTCTCGCCCGCTCTCTATGTTCGCTTGAGTTCACCCCAGTACCATCTACCGGAGCTACGGGGCAGGCAGAGATCA
>CAZLRK010000248.1:0-4613 GCA_964561845.1 uncultured Desulfobacterales bacterium
ATCAAGAAGCTCATAGAATGGAAGAAAAGAGCAAGGATATTTTGAAATTGATCGAGGGTAATATTGTGGCTGTTTGAAAACAAAGCAGCTTCAAAGGTAATTAAATTTTAGACCGTGTAAAACTCGCGCATAAGTGAGTGTAAAGAAAGAACAGTGCATGTCTTTTAAATAAAACATCTAAGTTATAAATGCCGATTAGCCATTAAAACGCATAATGCAAGCCCCTGTTCTTTCTTAACGCTCACTAATACGCTCAGACAGTTACACGATTAAAAATTTAATTACCTTTAAAGCTTGCTAGTTCTACTTGTTTTCAGAAGGCTAATTAAATACAGACGCCGGAGTTATATATGAATATTGTAACTGCAAATGAAATGCGTGAAATGGACCGGCAGACCATAGAAGATTTTGGTATCCCCGGAAGGGTTTTAATGGAAAACGCAGGACGCGGGGCAACTCGTATTTTATTTGAAGATTTTAACTGTGATGCAAATACAAGAGTGGGTATTGTAGCCGGGCGTGGAAACAACGGTGGAGATGGTTTTGTTATTGCACGTTATCTTTTTCAGTTTGGCGTAAAAGTGTCTGTATACTTACTTTCAGAGCAAAAAAATGTTAAAGGAGATGCTGCTTCAAACCTTAAACTTATTAACCTTCTTGACATTCCTATTTTTGAAATTCCTGATAAAAAATCTTTTTCAGAGCACAAAATGTCGTTGCTCCATCAAAACATCATAGTTGATGCTATACTTGGAACAGGACTAAAATCAGATGTAAGAGGATATTACAAGGAAGTCATCGAGTTTATAAACAATTCAAACAAACCGGTTTTTGCGGTGGACATGCCCTCCGGTTTAAATTCGGATACAGGTCAACCCTGTGGCTCTTGCATTCAGGCAAACGCAACCGCGACCTTTGCATTTCCCAAAACAGGTCACCTACTTTTTCCGGGGGCTACTTTTACCGGTAATCTTGCAATAGTTGACATCGGAATACCTTCTCATATTGTGGAGAAAGTAAACCCATTGCAACAACTTATAACACCGGAACTAATCAGCACTCTATATAAAGAAAGGTCATCGGACGCTCATAAGGGCAATACAGGACATCTCCTGGCTATTGCAGGCTCTCCGGGAAAAACCGGTGCAGCAGCAATGACTGCCATATCCGCTATGAGGGCAGGGGCAGGACTTGTTACACTGGGGGTTCCTAATAGTTTAAACGCGGTTTTAGAATCCCAGGTCCTTGAAGCAATGACTATTCAACTTGGTGAGACCAGAGACGGCGTGCTCGATGAATCATCAATTGATATAGTGTTGGATCTTTTAAAAAACAAAAAATGTCTTGCCATTGGTCCGGGGATTGGAACACAAGATCAAACAAAAAACCTGGTTTGTCGAGTTATTCAGGATTGTTTGGTGCCGATGGTAATTGACGCAGATGGTTTAAACAGTCTCATCGGCAACACAAAAATTTTAAAAACCCTAAAAACTCCGGCTATCTTGACGCCACACCCAGGAGAAATGTCAAGACTTGTTGATACTGCTCCCGGTATTATTCAGAAAGATAGAATAAATTTATCACGTGATTTTGCTCAAAAATTTAATGTCTATCTGGTGCTTAAAGGTGCAAGGACGGTAATCGCTTATCCTGATGGCAGGGTTTTTATCAACCCTACCGGTAACGCAGGAATGGCTTCCGGAGGTATGGGAGACGTTTTAACCGGAGTGATAGCAGGCCTGGTTACTCAGGGGTATTCTCCGGAATCGGCTTCGTGTATGGGCGTATATCTGCATGGAATGGCCGCGGATTCTCTTGCAAAAAATTGTGGGCCCCAGGGCTTTCTGGCATCTGACGTTATGGAAGAGATTCCAAAGCAGATCGGAAATCTGATGGATTCTAAATTTTACCCTCAGTCAATACCGCGTACAATTTTCTAGTAACTTCCCAATAAATAATGGGCGCATTTATTCATTCAAGGGTTATCGAAATGTTGGAGTGATAATGTAATCGGTGATCAGTAACCGGTAATCGGTATTTTTTTTAAGAGTATCATGCAAGATTCAGGCACTAATTAGAGACCTTTGAAAAACGCCCCCTTTTGTCCAATTTCTGTGTTAGGCTCAAATTTTAATCCTCGAAATACTCAATGTATGCCTGTGGTTAAAATTTTAGCCTGCCTTGAACTTGAATAAAATTGAACATTTTTCAAAGGTCTCAATTCATCATATCATAATCGATGAGCTTTTATGATCAACAGACAAATTCAAATAATAACAAATTCCGTAGAGGAAACTCAGGAGCTTGGAACAAAGATAGGTTTATGGCTTGATGATCGAAATGTCATAGCTTTAACCGGTGATCTCGGAAGCGGTAAAACCTCCCTTGTTCAGGGTATAGCAAAGGGTCTTGAGGTGCCCGATGATTATTATATAACGAGTCCTACTTACACTTTGATAAATGAATATCCAGGCAGACATTCTCTTTTTCATATTGATCTTTATCGAATAGAAAACAATGTTGATATAGAAGATATCGGTCTTTACGAAATACTAAACGGCGCAGGCGTGGTCGTTATTGAATGGGCGGATAGACTTCATAAAGATTTTCTATCTGAACACATAGTGATACATTTTGAAATTTTGGATGATAATTCACGGAAAATTTTTATTAAAGCTTATGGACTTGACAAAGATAAACTGATAAAGAAGATTGATAATGTTACGAAGATTGAATAAACGGTTAATACAAACATTGTCAAATAGTTGAGTGGTTAAGTGGTTGAGTATGAAAAGAATTATCATTAAATCAATACAACTACTTAACTACTCAACTACTCGACAACTTAACGAGATCTGTAATAAGGAGAAAAGATGGGGTTAATCGTACAAAAATATGGCGGCACATCTGTTGCTGACCTTGAGCGGATCCAAAATGTTGCAAAACGGGTTACAAAAACATTTGAGCAAGGCAATGATGTTGTGGTTATTCTTTCAGCCATGGCAGGTGTAACCGACAACCTGATTAATCAAGCAAACCAGATTACTGATTCACCTGACAAACGTGAGCTTGATGTTCTCATGGCTACAGGAGAGCAGACGACTGCGGCCCTTTTATCCATGACCTTAAAATCGATGGGCTATCCCGCCTTTTCCTTGCTCGGATTTCAAGCGGAGGTTGTCACGGATGGCGCGTTCGGCAATGCCCGTATAGTTGAAGTAGGCGCCAAACGCATTAGAGAACTTATCGATAAACATAATATAGTGACAGTGGCGGGATTCCAGGGATGTGATCCTGAAGGCAATATTACAACGCTTGGACGTGGCGGTTCAGATACATCTGCCGTTGCCATAGCAGCTTCATTAAAAGCCGATATTTGTGAAATCTATACTGATGTGGACGGAATTTACACTGCAGACCCCAATATATGCAGCAAAGCACGTAAACTTTCCACGGTTTCATATGATGAGATGCTTAATATGGCAAGTCTTGGCGCCAAAGTTCTTCAGATACGCTCGGTTGGATTTGCAAAAAAATATAATGTTCCCGTACACGTAAGATCATCATTTTCTGAGGAGGAAGGAACTATGGTTGTAAATGAAAAATCCGGTATGGAACAAGTCGTTGTATCCGCTGTTACACACAACAAAGATGAAGCGCGCATAACTTTAAAAAAGGTTCCTGATCAACCGGGTGTCGCAGCGAAGATTTTTAATTCCATAGCAGAGGCGGATATTATAGTTGATATGATCATTCAAAACACTCGTGCCGGCGGGAAAACCGACCTCACGTTTACTGTCCCAATGGCTGGTTATTCAAAAGCAATGGAGATAGAAAAAAAGGTGGCAGAAGAAATCAACGCGGAAGAAGTTATTGGAGAAAAAAATATTGCGAAGGTGTCTGTCATCGGTGTTGGGATGAGAAACCATTCAGGTGTAGCGTCAATAATGTTTAATGCACTGGCCAGTGAAAATATAAATATTATTATGATAAGTACTTCGGAAATCAGGATATCTTGTATTATCGAAGAAAAATATGCAGAGCTTGCTGTTCGTGTTCTTCACAGCGCATTTGGGCTTGACAAAGAAAATAATGCAACCGCAATGTAAGTTGTGGTAAGCGCTGCTGACCATGCGTTTTGGTTGCACTTGAATGACGTGGTGGTCGGTAAGTAATAGGTGATCGGTTATCAGTGATCGGTGGTCAGTAACTGATTACCGATCAAATGAGGGGGTTTAAGTTCCGGCCATGAGAGGGTTCGATTCCGATCAATTATTATTTTCGATTGTTTTGGGTGCACTAATTTTAGGTGTCATTATCTATAGGACTTTTAATTTTTTCTGACAACGCCGTTTCAATTTCTTCTGCGACTCGTATGGCTGCCTCCTTTGGATCCTTTGCATCTCGTATGGGTCTCCCAATAACTAAATAATCTGATCCATAATTGATTGCTTTGGCGGGGGTCGTAATTCGCTGTTGATCATCTTTTGCAACTTCATCCCAACTTGGTCTTATCCCCGGAGTTACAGCGGTAAAGTCTTTTCCAAGATTTTCTTTGATCATTCTTACTTCGTGTCCTGAACAAACAACTCCAACACAACCTGTTTCTTTAG
>CAZLRK010000249.1:0-4600 GCA_964561845.1 uncultured Desulfobacterales bacterium
TACCGAATTTTGAAAGAATTATGATAATATTTAACCATACAAGAAATGCGGGTTAACTTTGTTTTTCTTAAACATTTTCAAAAAGAAGGGATCAAAAGCTAACTCGGATAGCCAGGGTTGGGATCGTGGGATTCTGGTATTCGAAAACACCAGTGAAGTTATCCGGGCGGAAAGTATTCTTAAGACTAAGGGGTGGAAGATCCGGATAATGGGGCCGCCACCTGAGATCCGAAGTGGTTGTGATCTGGCCATTGAATTCCCTCTCATCGAAGAATTGAACATACTAAGAACGCTTCAGGAGGCTGCAATTATTCCTTTAGAGATAGTGCCGGTCAATAGTCCTCTTTTACAACCCGTGAATCTCTTCCATGCAAAAGACTTTGGCAAGTATCTGATGATCCGGGCAGCTAATATGAAATTGACTGTCGAGAAAGAGACGCTTACCATCGTGAACATCTCTGGGGGTGGCTGTCCGGATGTCCCTTATCTGGCACAGGAGATGGTGGGTAAATCTCTAACTGAAGCGCTGAGTCCGCGAGAAATCGGCCACACCCTTTGCGGTTATGCACTTCAATTAGCTTACGAGGAGATGAGACGTCAATGCTCGCGGTAGTGGGGACCGTTCCCAATATAGACTTTCCTTTGGTGACCGGCGAAGTCAGCCTGGAAAATAATGCTATTTGCATTCAGGGAAAGCGGGTTTATGTAAACCGGGGTACCCCCGCCCTACTAGCTGCAGCCATCAAAACAGGGGAAGTGCTTGGCCAACCGGCGCCATTTGGGTATCTTGTGGGAGACATTGGACTGGGAGATGGCAGTCGCCGATTATATGAGTTTACGAGCAAACATCTCAGAAAATCGGATTTTCAAACAACCACATTTCATTATCTTCAACCTGATGTGGACTGGCATAATCGGGTCTTGTTCGCCATAGAGGAGATGGCACATCGGCCGATTCTGATTGCTGATGCCGGCTTCATGTATGTGGCAAAGATGAGCGGTCAGGCAACGGCCTATGATCTTTTCACCCCAGATGTTGGCGAACTGGCGTTTCTTGCAGATGAAGAGGCGCCACATCCCTTTTATACACGAGGCTTTATTCTGCACGAAGAAAAACGGTTGCCGGAATTGATTGCCAGGGCATATCAGTACAATAATGCCGCTCGCTGTATCCTAGTTAAAGGGGAAAGGGATTATGTTGCCGCCCCACAAGGGATCCAGGCTATTATTGATACTCCTGTAGAGGATGCCATGGAGGCCATAGGAGGTACTGGAGATACACTTACCGGTATAGTCTCGGCCTTGATCCAGTCAGGCATTGAAGTTGGTGAGGCTGCGACTCTTGCCGCTCAAGCCAATAGACTCGCCGGCCATTACGCGAGGCCAACACCTGCAACCCAAGTGATGGAGATCGTTCAACATATCCCCAGAGCACTGTTAGAGATTCTTGAAAGAAGAGAATGAGTCAACAAAATCAAACATTATCATGAACATGCTGGTGTATATCTCTGCCGTTAGACCCTCTGTGCCCCCTTATCCCATACTTCCTGTGACAATGGGAAAAACCGTTCGTGCTTAATCCAGACTAAGTATTCATGAATCTGGTGATTTTTTGTTATAATGTTTGCCATAAATATATTCCGTTTTAATAGATGAAAAACTCGTATATAAGAGATCGTAAAGAAAGAACAGACCGACTATATAATAATTGAATATGGTATTATAACTATTCAACAAATTGACAATATTACACTCAAGTTCTTTCTTAACGATCTCTAATACACTCAGACAGTTTCCTCATTTAAAACGGAACATATTTATGGCAACTACTATAACCTATTCAGACGGTGACCGTTATGATGTCAAAAAAAGCTTGTAAAATTGCGCAAGCATCGTAAAATGTCGGATTAAATCAGGTTTCATGGTAGGACAATCGAGTTGTCCAAATAGAAATTAAAAGCCAGTATGGCTTTTAGACCTGGCCTTTAAATTAACCTGGAAAAGTCTGTAGACAATTTGTACCTTAGTGAAAACGGTTTAAGCATCTTGCTTTATAATATACATATACCCCGGGATGCAATAAGCGTTCTCGATTCTTTTAAGTTGAAAATTATGAAACTTAATATAAGTATAATCTTAATATTTTCAGTTATTTTTCTGTTTGTTGTTCCTCCTGTTACTTTTCCTCACCCTCACATTTTTATTGTTAACAGGCTTACAGTTGTTTTTAATGACGAGGGGCTCGCAGGAATCAGGGTGAAATGGCTTTTTGACGAGATGTTCAGCAGCATGATTAGCGGAGATTATGATCAAAACCATAACGGTCAATTTGAGGAATCTGAGATAAAGAAAATTCGTAAGGAGGCGTTTAGCTATCTGGCGAATTATGATTATTTCTGTTTTATCAAGATTGATGGAAAACCGTTCAAGGTCAAATATATTCGTGACTTTTCAGCATCTTTAAATAATAATGGAAAGCTTATATATGAATTTTTAATCCCATGTCATATCAAAGCCATTTCTACTTTTAAGGAGCTGACTATAGCATTTTACGATTCTACCTATTACACCGCAGTGTTTTTCGCCAAAAACAAACCTTTAAGTTTGAAAAACGATTTAAAGGTTGAAATAAAAAGCTCCATCGCCCAGAATCTTAAAGAAACCTATTATTATGGAATGGTACATCCCTGGGAACTAATGTTAAAATTTCGGTTGAAAAATGAGTAAATTGAATAAGGTTATCTTAATAGGATTACTTTTGATGTGCGTTACACTTCCGGCAATTGCGCAAAATCCTTTCACTTCGAAAAAAAGTCCATCGCAAGATTCTCCTGACATGATCCCTCCAAATCCTTTTCTGGCAAAGATTGCTTTCTGGCAGCATCAACTCAATCAGAAGATGGCCACTTTAACAAGAGAGGCAAAAGAAACTGAAAGTCTTCAGCCTCTATTGTTGCTAATAATGATTGCCTTTACATATGGCATGCTGCATGCTGCAGGCCCGGGTCACGGCAAAGTAATAGCTATGTCATACATTATTTCGCGTGGTAAAAAGTTAGGAGACGGCATTCTGTTTGGCAACCTAATCGCCTTTTTCCATGGGCTTTCTGGAGTTGCTATTGTACTTATCTTGCATTTGGTTATTCAGAAGGGAATATCAGGACCCTTTGAAAGCGTATCTCGAACGATACAACTGATAAGCTACAGCCTTATCGCATTGCTGGGTGCAATTCTTTTTATCAAAACTCTTTTTCTTCGGAAACAACAAAATTTTATAAAGAGACCGAAAAACAGTGAAGTTCTTGTGGAAAATCAAAAGGGCCCAGTTGTAATGGCCCTGATCGTAGGGATGGTACCCTGCCCGGGAATCGTATTTGTGATGCTCTTTGCCCTTTCTTTAAACATGATATGGCTGGGACTGATGCTTTCATTTTTTCAAACCTTAGGGATGTCTGTTACTATCTCAACAGTAATTGCTACTGCGTTTGCCAGTAAGAAACTGTCTCTTGATTCCATAAAACAAAGGAAAAGCTGGGGTAAAACTTTGGAATATGTGATTGAGGCAGTTGCCGGCCTGATGGTAATGATATTCGGGTTACTTTTTCTTGCGGCTACACTTTGAGTACAGTATTATCAGGTCATGAGCCAGCCTCCTTTGAAAAGCCTATGAATACATTATGTATCTTAAAATCCATTAGGATTACGGCTTACTGCATAATACATTATTCAGGATACCCTCCGAAAAGTTATGTATAGAGTTTACAAGCTTCCCTTTTAAAAATGTTGATTTGCGTTTATGTTTTCAACCGTCAGGCTGATGATATCTGCCTGAATCACAACCTAAGCAACACATCCCGCCAATGCTTGCTTTCTATTTGAAATCAAGATCAAAATTTGTCTGAGATTGGGTGTCGATCGAGGCCAGGAACCTCGATTTTTAACTGCACTGATAAGTAATAATAGCGCTACTTCTCTTTTCTTTGTTACTATTCTTCTTGTCTCTAAATAATCACGAAAATTTATCATAATACCTACTTGACTATTATGATAAATAAAAGGTGTGACCTCAATTACTTACCTCCTATCGTTACATCGGCTTCCAAAATTACTCTCTTAACCGGTTAAGATCAATCTCGGATTAAAAAAATAGAAAAAAATGTTGACTTCAGCCTGATTGCTGTGTTAAGGCTTCTACAGTTTCGAAAGGCAATTTCCTATCATCTCATCTGCCTGAAGCCCCGATGGGGTGTAAGGTGTGTCACTACCTTTTCGATATTTAGATCAAATACCAAGAATCCATTGGCAGAAATATCGCCCATCCATTGTTGGAGTCTTCTCGTAAATTCCCTAAATCAAAATGACTCAATAATCGGTTATGGACAAATATTCTTTTAGCGGAAAACACGTTCTGGTGACCGGTGCCAGCGGCGGTTTGGGTTCAGCACTGGTGAGTGATTTGGCTGAAATGCGTGCTCACCTGGTGGTTTCCACAAGGTCCGTAAAAGCGCTGAATGAGCTGATCTCCAACCTTCCTGAAAAAACCCGCGCCATAGCCATTGAAGCGGACTTGTCTATCCCTGGGCAGGCTGAAATGTTGGGG
>CAZLRK010000250.1:0-4553 GCA_964561845.1 uncultured Desulfobacterales bacterium
CAGTGACAGTGAAGCGTATTTAACAAAGGTTTACCAGGTTAAATTCACGCAGTGACAGTGAAGCGTATTTAACAAAGGTTTACCAGGTTAAATTCACGCAGTGACAGTGAAGCGTATTTAACAATGGCGTGTAGCATTTAACTTGTCGGAGCGTATTTCACTGGGGCGCGCTTCGTACCTTTTTATCAATTCACTTTTCTGCGTAATCTGCGAAATTCCTGCCCTGTGGAATTTACTTGTGACAGCGGAGCGTATTCCACCGGGGTGCGGATATTATTATCTTTTACCTCGCACAATACATTTTAAAGTTTCTCCAATAATTTGCATATCTGTTTTAAAGGAGATATCTTTTATGTAACGTTTTGCTAAATTGATCTTGTCAGGCAGAATTACTTGCCGGTAATAGCTTTCAGGATCAGATTGATTAGCCAGAATTGTTTCCTCATCGCGATACTTGACAGATGCATAGTCGGAAAGACCGGGCCTAATTTTTAAAATCTCTTTGAAATCTTCATGATACACCTTTACGTACTTTTCTACTTCCGGCCTGGGGCCTACGATGCTCATATCACCATTGAGCACATTAAAAAGTTCAGGCAGTTCATCAAGTTTGGTTTTTCTTAAGAAAGATCCCGCTCTTGTTATTCTGTGTTTATCGCCTGGATCAAACTCCCCTTGCTCTGGATTCCGAAGTACAGTCATAGATCTAAATTTTATAAGATAGAAGGGAGCAAAATGTCGTCCGATTCTTTTTTGCCTGAAAAATACAGGGCCAGTTGAATCTATTTTAATGAATATAATGGCAAGATAGAAAAGCGGAGAAAACACCAATACGGCAGTAGTTGAAAAAATTATGTCTAATAGCCTTTTGAAAATAGAATAATAATCCACAGATTAGCTCTGAAAGAAGGTTAGAAAGTAAGAACTTAGCGCAGGGCAAGAAGTTGAGAAGATCAGAAGATTAGAAGCTTAGTACTGTGGGTTTAGAAGCAGAACTTTTTGGCATTGAGTTCCATTGAATTTAGCATAGCGCAGGGCAAGAAGATGAGAAGTTGAGAAGATCAGAAGCTTAGGAATTAAACGTTTAGTAGCAGAATTTCTTGGCATTCATTTCCATTGAATTTAACATTGCAATTATCTGCTCATACTCAGTATCAAGATTATCAAATTCGCTTTGGTTTAAATATTGACAGGCCAAACTGAATTCCAACCAACATTGAGTTTCCGATGCTTTTTACCCTGTTAAATACGATTTGAGCCTTTTGTGTAAAAATCGCTTGCCGTTATAGGTTTTAAAATAACGTTCTCTTTTCAAGGCATCTTCCTGTTTTAGGCATGCTTCATAGTAAATAAGGTGCAATGGTCTCCTATCTCTCGTAGATTCAACCTGACCTTTGCAATGTTGCTCAAATCGTAGCTTGAGGTCTTTGGTAAAACCAGCATAGAAATTTTCATCGGCATCACTTTTTAGAACATATGTATAATACACGGATTACCTCAAGCTATTTAACAGGGCAGGCATTGAATCTGTTATCTTATTTTTAAAAACCGCAAGATAACGTCTTTTCCGCCAGCCCTCGGCCAAGTTGGCACAAACAGAACGCGATGACCTTCGAATCTGATCCACCAAGGAAAACTTCTCTTCAGAAGGAAACTCTTTTGTCATATGAAAAATGTTCATTGCCGCATCAAATGAACGCCTATACACCTCAAGGTCTCTAAAATGTCGTATATTCTTTTTCCTCTCCATTCCCCCTCTAACCCTCTAATCTTCTTACCTTCTCCCTTTCTAACCTTCTAACCATCTCCTCTTTTAACCCCCTCATCCACTCACCTTCCAAAAAGGTCCTTCACCGCCTCTATACCGGTTGTCATAAATATGTTCCGATTGAATCGCGTCTAAACTTCCGAACGCCTCCTGGGTTCATTTGAAGCGTTCTAAGGCTTGCTGAGCTAAAATTAAAGAACTCGACCTCGCAAAGCTCGGGACTCAAACAGCTTCAATTTTTACGCTCCGCTTCACCGAGAACGCTGAATCAAATGACCCCAAATGGATTCGCTCGGAAGCCCAGACGCTGCATACAGTCTTTGTAACGGAACATTATTTTGGCAATTACTCTATAACATACTCAAGTTGGCTATCTGTCATGGCCGAAAATATCGGAAGGCTTACGCACCTTTGAAAAACCCATTCGGCATTAGGAAACATCTCAGGTTTTAGACCATATTTCTTTTTATAATATGTCATCCTGTGGAGCGGTTTGTAGTGCACACTTGTGCCTATATCCCTTTTGGTCATCTCTTTTATAAATTCATTCCGGTCAATGCCTCTTTTAGATTTATCAGGCTCAATGAGTACATTAAACAAATACCAGGAATGATCTTCCATAGCGCAATGAATCCTGGGAAGGATCAAGCCGGGAATGTCTTTTAAAAATTCATAATATGTTTCAGCTATTTTCTGGCGTTTTTTACGAAATTTTTCAGCCTTTTTTAACTGATGTATTCCCAAGGCGGCATTAATATCAGACATATTATATTTAAATCCAGGTGCTACTACATCATATTCCCAGGAGGCACCTGTTGAAAAACGATCCCAGACGTCCCGGTTGATACCATGCAGGCGCATTACTTTTACTCTTTTAGCGATCTCATCATCATTGGTACAGAGCATTCCCCCTTCCCCAGTTGTAATTGTTTTGTTTGCGTAGAAACTAAAACATGTTACATCCCCAATCGACCCGATCATCCTCCTTACCTTCTCATCCTCTTCCTCTCTCACCTTCTTCCCTTCTGCCCTCTTTACCCCGTGCAATTCATGTCCATGACGAGCGGAGCGCATTTCACTGGGGTGACCTCTGACTTTTCCCTATCATCTCATCTTTTTCAGTTGACAACAAACTTCTTTTGAAGTATCTTTTTAAAAGAATAAATTCCAAAGGGGGAGGTTATGAGCACGAGAAGGCAGACATCAATTAAGGTTGACCCAATAGCTTGGAATGCGGCCAAAATTATTTTTAAAGAGTACAATTTAACAGTAACGGACGCCATTAATATTTTTCTGAACCGTGTACGAATTGAGGGCGGATTACCTTTTTCAGTAAAAGTACCGTCAAAAAGATTGAGAGAAGCTATGGGAGAGGCTGATATTAATGATTTAGTCAGATATGATAGCATTGAAGATATGATGAACGATTTGAAATCATGAAATTTGGCCTGGCAAGAACAAAGAAATTTAAAAAATCTTTCAAGAAACTTCACCTAAAAGATAACGATGAAGCTATCTATATTGATGTAGTTTCGAAGCTCTTAAACGACATTGCTTTGGACATAAAGTATAAGGATCATTTTTTGAAAGGCAATCCTGAGCAATATAAAGAATGCCATTTAAAACCAGATTTATTACTTATCTACCGGGTCTATAGAGATGAGGTTCAGCTTATTGATATTGGGTCTCATAGTGAGTTATTTAAATAAAACATGACATAAACAAGTGTTCTCGTAACGAATCGTTCATACACCCTTTACACGTTCTTTCCTCTTTTATCTTTCCTCCGACATCCGATCTCCCTGCCCCGTTAAATAGCGCTCTGCGCTCAGCCGAAGGCGAATTTAACTGGGGGTACCTTTAGGGTGTTCAACTGGGGCGTCACCCCACCTCCGACGTCTGCTTTTCCGTCATCCGATCTCTGACTTCTGACCCCTGACCTCTGTTTTTCACGACTTCTGATCTCTTTACCCAGTTGAATAGGGTTCCCCCAGGGAAATTCAACCGGGGTGGCCTCCCACCGGGGCGTAGGACTCCGTCTCATAGAGACTACGTCTCGGAAAGCCCCTATGGGCCGGAGGCTGACCTCTGCAGTCGAAGACTGGCTGCATATGCATCGGCTTCTCTCCGAGGCGTAGGCGAGCCGGAGGCCACACCGCGGCCTCGCCTCGATATTTTCCCCTTCAAGAGCCAACCGCACTTCCTCCCGGTTCGCTCCAAATTTCTCCGGAGTTATCAAGATCACTGTAAGCCATCGATTGCACCTCCCATAAGCTGCTTCTGGCATAAACTCAATTCTCTGTATATCCGTCAATGCGCATTTCGGTAGGATTCAAATATCTCCCCTCTTCTTTTTACACAATCTGTTGTTATCTCAAACCCTTATACCGGGTGGTGGTGTAACCTACTCCACAGGGGCCTAAATTCAATTTATAAGTTACCAAAGTTACCAGCGTCCCACATTCATTTCCAAAGTTACCAGCGTCCCACATTCATTTTCATCAAGTTTATTCTTGTCACCGGCAATCTCCATCTCATACATGCGAAAAGAGGATTCATCAGCGAGGATATCGGTGAGGGCGGCCTGAGACGGTGTCAGATTGAATGCCCGGCAAAAATCGGCAAAAGTCATGGGCAGAAATGCCAGGTCAAATCCATGCCCCCTGCGCCCCGGCATCCTTTCATATCCTCGCTTGATTTCTACGGCTGATGACGAAAAGAAAAATTTGATGAACGCACACTTTTGAGAGATCGATCATCCAGGGCCCATTCCGGTTCAGTCCAC
>CAZLRK010000251.1:0-4541 GCA_964561845.1 uncultured Desulfobacterales bacterium
CCTGTCAAGTAAAATCAGATATTTATTCGCCAGAGATCAGGAGTTCTGAAATTATGATGAACTCGTAAAATGTCAAAATTGGGATGGCAAAGTAAAAAGTTTCAGTTCTCCCGCTAAAAAGCAGCGAGGCAAGAAGGGCGCGCAAATTTCGTGTCATAAGGCGTACTTATAGTACGTTGCAATGACAACGAAATGAAGCGGAACACAGAAAATGGACTTTTTATGAAGCCATCAAATCATAAAGAAAAATAATACACATACAGCGCTTGTCAATGAAGATTGAGACATTTATAATAATGATCGGCGCTTCTGGCGTTTGGCACTGAATCCTATTAGAAAACCCAATATAAGTACCCCCGCGCCTGTTAAAAACCACCTGATGTTCTGTCTCAGTTGGAGTTGTATCAATTCATCTTCGAATTTATCTGCCCTCTTTGTCTGATCGGAAAGCTTTGACATTGTTTTTTGGTAATTTGTTTTAAGTTTGATAAATCCAGACGATTCCCTTTTGAGTGCTTTATATGATTCACTAATTTTATTGTGATCTGTTTTGCTATCGGAAAGTTCTAAGTTCAATCTCTTGTTTTCATCTTTAAGCATTTTATTTTCTTTAATTAAAGATTCAAGGCCATCCTTAAGTTTTTTATGTTTTTTTTCCAATTTTTCCAGTAAAAGAACACTCGGCTTTTTGGGTGTAAGAAAACGGCTTAAAACCCATCCTTCCCTTCCGCCTACGGTCCTGATATTTGACCATTCCTGATCCGGGAAAAGCACCTCAACCTTTTGACCGGAAGTAACCATCGTTATTATTTTGTGATCAATTCCCGGTCCTGTTCTCAACGTTATTTTTACCATATCGGTGATATACGCTGTTTCAGCCTTGACAACCGAAGAAAATACAATTAGAAAAATGCCAATAAATACTAAACGTTTCATAGATCACTCCCTATAAGTGTTGAAAGTTGACCAAAAATAAAAATTGACCATATTAATAATAGTTGTTATTATTAATGTAATTATTGTTAATGTGTCTTATCATAAATGTACCAAGATACCAAGATGATATGATACTATTGTTTTACTTGTTTTTTGCAATGCATTCTTTTTTCTTCCCTTTATGGTAAAATAATTGTATGTATTCTTTGTTGAAAAAAAGTAATCTGTCAATAATTTCTTTTATAGACATCGTCAAATAGTTGAGTGGTTAAGTTGTTAAGTAAAAATATTAATATTTATAAACTGTTGTATGTCCAATGATTTGATAAGCGGTCATTACTCAATTCTCAGCAGACATACCAAAAGAGAGACCTTTGAAAAATGTTCAATTTTGTTCAAGTTCAAGGCGGGCTAAAATTTTAACCACCCCAGTACGATCTGCCGGATCTACGGGGCAGGCAGGCATACATTGAGTATTTCGAGGATAGCGCTAAAGCTTCACTGCGTGCCAAAATTTTAGCCTAACACAGAAATTGGGCAAAAGGGGGCGTTTTGCAAAGGTCTCAAAGAGACAATTTATGATAGCTTTTGATTTACAATGTGCTAACGGTCATACATTTGAAGGCTGGTTCGAAGATGGACAGGCTTATGAGAAACAGAAGAAAAAGGAACTAATTGCGTGTCCGATTTGTAACGATACGTCTGTTTCTAAAATTCCTTCCAGCTTTGCACTAAAAACCCCTCAGGCAGCACAAAATTATTCCGGTTATGACGCAAATCTGTTAAAAATTGGCAAGAAGATAGTCGATTTTGTGGAGAAGAATTTTGATGATGTCGGCTGTGATTTTACTCAAGAAGCCTTGAAAATACATTACGGAGTCTCTGAACCTAGAAATATAAGGGGTGTCAGCACCGAGCAAGAAGAAAAGACGCTAAAGGATGAAGGAATAAAGTTTTTTAAAATTCCCATGCCGGCGTCCCCCGAAACCGATACATAGTCATACCATCTGAGTATTATTCCATAAGCCTTTTTGCAAGCCCTGAACGACGTTTTCGGGGCTTGTCGTTTTTTAGAGCAATGGCAAGGGCTTTTCTTGTACCTATCAGGATTACCAATTTTTTACCGCGAGTTATTGCAGTATATAAAAGGTTTCTCTGAAGGAGTGCAAAGTGCTGGGTCATTATTGGTACTATTACCGCAATATATTCCGACCCCTGTGACTTATGAACCGATATGGCGTATGCCAGAGTTAGCTCTTCCAATTCCGAAAAATTATAAGCTACATCACTGCCGTAGTAATTTACTGAAAGTTTGTCTTTTTTTAGGTTAATAGAGCTTATGATTCCTATATCTCCATTGAAAACTTCTTTCTCATAATTGTTTTTTAAATGCATAACCTTATCACCGAGTTTAAAGGTACTGCCCTGGCTACTCATTATGACAGGATTTGGATTCAACACCTTTTGCAACACCTGATTCAAATTACTGGTGCCGACTTTACCTCTATGCATGGGAGTTAACACCTGAATATCATTAATACTATCAAAGTTGAAAATATTCGGAATTTTCTTGCTGCACAATTCAACTATCATGTTAACAACCATACTGGGATTATTTTGTTCTATGAAATAAAATTCAGATAAATCTTCAGGGTCGTTATGTTGCATAAAATCTGGTAGCTCACCACTACGAATTTTATGTGCATTTATGATAATTGGACTTTCCTGGTCCTGCCTAAATATTTGATTAAGTTCGAATGTTTTAATTCTATTTGATTTAATCAAATCGGAGAGAATATTTCCAGGGCCTACTGAAGGAAGTTGAAAAACATCACCAACCAGGATAATTACGGAGGTCAAGGGAACAGCATTTATCAAATGGTACATTAAAAGCGTATCTACCATTGATGCTTCATCTATGATCAATGCGTCTGTATTGAGAGGATTGTCCCGATTTTTGGTAAAAATTCCATCTCTCAAATTAAAACCGAGAAGTTTGTGAATCGTTGAAGCATCCTTTTGGGTAACTTCTGACAGGCGCCTGGCTGCCCGACCGGTTGGTGCAGCAAGAATAACTTTTTTCCCAAGGAGCTCAAAAACGGCTCTAATAGATCGTATCAGGGTGGTTTTGCCGGTTCCGGGTCCGCCGGTTATTATTATCGCACGGTGTGAAAGTATACCTTCAAGGACTGCAAGTTGTTCAGAAGAAAGTTTTATAGCAAGTTTTGTTAAGACTGTTGCAGTGATTTGTTCCTGATCAATATCCGGGATAATATTTGGAACAGATAGCATTGCTTTCAACCGGTTTGCAATACCTGTTTCAGCCTCATAAAGAATTTTAGGATATACGGCTTTCTTGATATATGAGTCTTCTTCATCTTGCTCTATAACAATTTCCTGTTCATCAACAAGAGCAACAATAGCGCTTGCGGCTGTATCTTGCTCAACATGAAACATTTTCATGCAGCGTTTTATCAGATCATCTTCATATACAAAAAGATGCCCCTCAGAAATGAATTGATCCAAAAGATAAATAATACATGCTTTAATTCTATTGGGTTCCTCCTTAGAGACCCCCATATTTTGTGCGATAGTGTCTGCAATAATGAAACCTATTCCAGGAATATCCTTTGCTATTCTGAAAGGATCATTCTGTATGATACTTAAGGCATCTGAACCATATTTCTGGTATATTTTTGAGCTGTAAGATGTATTGATTCTATTTTCTTGCAGAAACTGCATCAGATTTTTTATTGCATGGTTTTCTCTCCAACCTTTGGTAATCAGGTTGGACGTAGCTTTTCCTATTCCTCTTACTTTTGATAGTTCCTCAGGATCTTTTTCTATAATCTCCAGAGTTTTTTCTTGAAAATGATCAACCAGTCTGCTTACTGTTTTTGGGCCCAGTCCTTTTATGGCGCCTGATTCCAAATATTTTTTGATACCTTCAACTGTGGTTGGCAGCACAACCTTAAAGCTTTCGATTTTTAATTGCTGACCATATCTGGCATGGGTTTCCCAGCTTCCATATATTTTTAGGGATTCACCAAGGTTAGGGTTGGGGATGTAGCCAAGAACTGTTACAAGGTTGTTGGTCTTATAGGTCCGAAGTTTTGCGATGGTAAAATGGTTTTCTCGGTTATAATATGTAATACGTTCCAGATGTCCATCTATAGTAGTCATAAAAAGTGAAATATTTAAAGTTGACGGTTTCGTAAAAAGTCAAAATAGAGACCTTTTTACGAGAGTGTTTTGTATTTGGTGTTTAGTGTTTGGTGTAACTTCTCAATAAGTTTGGGTAACTTTTAGAAATCGTTTATGTAATTATTATCGTCATTCCCGCCCCCGATCCGGTCGAGGGCAAGTTTTCACTGGAATGACGATTATTACCTGAACTTATTGAGAAGATACATGCAACCTGGCAATCTACAAAAATTCAGAAATCCTGACCTGTGTATGTATTTTCAAGGTATTATGCAAGCTCGATCGTAATTCCAGATGCAACAATTTGAACATCGAACGCTCAACATCGAACGTCGAATAAGGATACCGCTTTCAGCCGTCGTAGCCACTATGGCGAAGTCTGCTCGCTCCATTAAATTATA
>CAZLRK010000252.1:0-4501 GCA_964561845.1 uncultured Desulfobacterales bacterium
TTTTTGATAGGAGAGATGTTTTTTCTCTTGACTCGCCCCTTTAATGGGTGACATCCGGCATAGATATTTGGTAATGCTGCAACAAGGAAAGACTGGCGAGTTTGGGGAAAGACAGTGGACATAATGACCTCGGGTGAGCTTTATGAAGCGTCAATAGGTTCGTGCCGCTTTGAGCAGGGCACTGTATTTTGATAACAGGGAGAAAAAACTATGAAACAAGAAAAGGCTCGATTCAAACTCAAATATAAAATCGCCACTCTGATTTTATTTGTAAGCCTTTTATGCGTGGGCTCTCTTGGGGGTTTTGCCTTCTTCACGGCCAAAGAACATATCCGGGAAATGGTGGATGTTGAATATATGAGCCAGGTGAAACTAATGATAAAAGATATAAAAGCATACTTGGATCATGTTGACCACGACACCCGTTTTTTAATTAAGACACCTCCGATTCAGGGAATCATCCGTGCCAAGGACAATAATGGCTACGATCCCATTGATAAAAGTACCTACCGTCAATGGATAGAGCGTTTAGAGAGCTTATTTAAGCAGTTTGCGAAAGCCCAAGACCATTACATGCAAATTCGGCTTATTGATGAATCGGGGATGGAACTAGTTCGGGTTAATCATGATGGAGAGGATGCTCGCCATGTCCCGGAGCAGGAACTCCAAGACAAATCTTCCCGGTATTACTTCAAAGAAGCCATGAGGCTGAGTGAGGGAGAGATCTATTTATCCAAAATAGATCTTAACCGAGAGCATGGAAAGATCGAAGCTCCCTATAAACCCGTCATCCGATATGCTGAGCCGGTTTTTGACACCAAAGGGAATCGCCGTGCGATCCTTATCATCAATGCTTTTGCCAATCACTTTCTCAAAATTAGACCCATGTTCAAGTTAGAAGAGGAGAGTCATATTTTTATAGCAGATCAAGAAGGTTTTTATCTCTATCACAGCATAGACCCATCAAAGGAATGGGGAGGAAAGGGTGATCTCAATACAGGAGAAGGTTTGGCGGAAGATTTTCCTGATGTGATATCCGAAATTCTGTCAGAGCAAGAAGGTGTAGTATTTTTAAAAGAAAGGAATATCTTTTATTCCACCCTAAAAATTTTTAATAAATTACCTGTTGTTGTTGGGCTTGTTATGCCCAGAACAATCATGGAAGCCCCTTTGCATCGATTTAAAATGTTTCTAATTTTTGTGATTTTAGGAATCTTATGTATAACAGGGATACTTTCATTTCTTTTTGAGCGGAAGATTCTCAATCCTATTGAAAATCTCCGGTCAGCCACTGCCAAAATTGCCGAGGGAGATTTTGAAGTAGAAATAGAGACGGTGAGCAACGATGAAATACAGGAACTTGCGGATGATTTTAATTCCATGGTTCATGCATTGAAAAAGAAGACCAAAAGGTTAACCAAGCTTTATGAACTCGGGATATCGACGGGAAAGACTCCCACAGAGATTGCCGACGAGATCGTATCAACAATGGCCTTGGTGATGGATGTGAAGATGGCAACCGTGGAGCAGATCGGAGAGGATACAATCTCAATCGTATCCTTTTACAATGATGACTATATCCTCCATGAAGGGGAATTTCCGCTAAAAGGCACCACTTCTGAAAATGTTAAAAAGGAAAAAAAAGCATGCCAGTTTCATGATACCGCCGAAAAATTTCCAAATGATTCCTTTTTGCAAGAGAATAAAGTTTTTTCTTATTTGGGAGCGCCGGTCATCTCAAGCTATGGTCAGGTGTTAGGCGTCATTGATGTTATGGACAGCAGAGAAAAAGAATTTTCAAAAGAGGATACGGAACTGCTTTATACACTATGCCGCCAAATGGCTTTTGAATGGGAGCAGGAAAGCTACCTCAGTCAAATAATGAACACAAATAAGAAGCTGGAGACTTTGTTGAAAGTGGCCGCTTCTCTTTCCCAATCCCTGGAACCGGGAGAGATACTGAACCAAGCCTTTAACGCTATATTTGAAAGCGATTTTCTAAATTTAAAAGAGGCGGCTCGGGCTTTTCTCTTTGACAAAGAAAAACAGGAACTTGTGCTTACTGCACACCGTGGTCTTTCGGAGGATGCAATCCAATATGAGGCGAGAGTCAACGTGGGAGAGTGTCTTTGTGGAAAGGTTGCACTTACAGGGGAAATATTGTTCTCTCCAAACTCCGAAAAGAACCCACAACATACTCATTGCATACCACACACAGGTATTCACGCGGACATTGTCGTGCCCCTGATATCCAGAGAAGAAACAGTGGGTATATTACTATTGCATAAAGAGGCTGACACAGCTTTTTCAGCGGAAGAAAGGGATATCTTCGTCTCTATAGGAAGCCAGCTTGGTATGGCTGTAAAAAATGCCCTACTCTTTAAAGAAATTCAGAACTACAATATTGCATTAGAGGAAAAAGTGAAACAGAGAACAAAAAAGATCAGTGCCATGAATGAAGAACTTGTACAAGTCAGCCAGGCGAAATCCGCTTTCCTGGCCAACATGTCCCACGAATTGCGCACACCGCTCAATGCTGTCATCGGCTTTTCCGAAGTCTTGCGGGACCAATACTTTGGCGAACTCAATGAAAAGCAGGCGGATTATGTTAATGATATCCTGGAAAGCGGTAAGCATCTTCTTTCCCTGATAAACGACATCCTGGATCTCTCCAAGGTAGAAGCCGGTAAGATGGAGCTTGAACCCTCCCAGGTGCCCATTAAAAGCCTTCTGAAAAACAGCCTGGTGATGATCAAGGAGAAGGCTCATAAACATGGAATAAGTCTTGATCTTAAGGTCCAGGAAGAAATGTCAGAGCTTAAAATCCAGGCAGATGAGCGTAAACTCAAACAGATCATGTTCAATCTGCTTTCCAATGCTGCAAAATTTACCCCTGATGGTGGTACGATCACACTAGAGGCGAATCGGGTTTCGGGTTCAAAACAACTCGCAACTCGTAACTCGTAACAGGAGATTTCATCGAAATCTCAGTAGCAGACACGGGCATCGGCATTGCTCCTGAGGATCAAAAAAAGATCTTTGAGGAATTTCATCAGGTCAGGAGCAGTCTTACAGCCAAAACCCCCGGTACGGGATTGGGCCTCCCCTTAACAAAGAGTTTGGTCGAGATGCATGGGGGAAGGATTTGGGTAGAAAGCGAAGGGGAAGGAAAAGGGAGCACCTTTAGTTTTGTGATTCCGGTTACCTAACCGAACCAAGGGGACTGAAAGGAAATAAGATAAGCGTTCAAAGGTTCACCCCAGTTAAATAGGGTTCCCTTTGGGAAATTTAACTGGGGTGAACCTTGAACCCCTGAACGATGAACGGTTATCACAAATTCTTAAATTCTTTTCATCTTCTTGTTTTATTTATCTATAAGTTGTGGTATAACTCATTTTAGCCAGTTTGTCTTGAAATTATTTAGTAAGAAATACATGCCCATGGAGAGAAATAATGAAGGATCATACTTCCAAAAGATTGAATATATAACGCTAGAGTTGCGCTATTTATGATAACTCATGTTTTTTCAGGCTATTTTTAACCATTGAATGAGGATCTGACATGTCAAACACAAGAAACATAAATCTGAATTATGATCGGGATATCAAGATAGCCGAAGACATTTGTTGGGTTGGATTTTACGATATCGAATCTGGTCTATATTGTAATCCGTATATCATCATAGACGGCGAAGAAGCAGTCGTAATAGACGGGGGGAGTCGTCCTGATTTTTCTACAGTTATGATGAAAATTCTACAAACCGGAATCCACCCCTCTTCTATAAAAACCTTAATTTATCAACATTATGATCCTGACCTTTGCGGAAGTATTCCCAACTTCGAAAGCATCATTGGTAAAAAAGACTTGACCATCATCTCTGATAAAGAGAATAATATGTTTATAAGACATTACTCTGTATCTTCCCGGTTACGATCTCTTGAAGGTGTAAACCATAAATTTGAATTCTCCTCTGGCCGGACACTTCAGTTTTTTAATACCCCATATTCCCATTCTGCTGGTAGCTTTGTGACTTTCGACTCTAAGACTGGTGTTTTATTTACGAGTGATCTATTTGGGAGTTTGGGAAAGAAATGGGATCTATTCCTTGAACTGGAACCAGATTGTCGTGTTTGCACCGACTATACGGATAAGGATTGCAAAAAGGGCAGCTCTCATTGTCCACTCTCTGATATCATTAATTTTCACCGTAGAATCATGACCTCTGAAACATCTCTCAGGTATGCTTTAGAACAGATCGCTGAGATCCCTTTTACCATGATTGCCCCTCAGCACGGAAGCGTTATTCCTGAACTGAAAGATATAGCTGTTATCGCGGAAAAACTTGTCACTTTAAAGGGGGTGGGCATAAATAGACTCCTTGGCGATAGACTCGATTCTAAATTAGGTGATATAAGCCCTTTGATGGAGAGGGTAAAGAAAAATGAAAGTTGAACATTTCTTTGAAGAACATATCCGTTCACAAGAGGTCCAGATTTCCCGG
>CAZLRK010000253.1:0-4489 GCA_964561845.1 uncultured Desulfobacterales bacterium
TAAAGCATGTATTTGGCATCCAGGGAGACTATGTATTATCCTTTTACGCTCAACTTTACAAAAGCCCGCTTAAACTAATCAACACCTGTGATGAGCAAGGGGCTGGTTTCGCCGCAGATGCTTATGCGCGGGTAACCGGATTTGGCGCTGTTTGTGTTACTTATAGCGTCGGGGGACTTAAACTTGCTAACAGCACAGCTCAGGCCTTTGCTGAACTATCACCTGTTCTTGTAATCAGCGGAGCTCCTGGAATAGCAGAACGTAAACACGACCCGCTTCTTCACCACAAGGTACGTTCTTTTGAAACTCAACTCAATGTTTTTCGGGAAATGACCGCGGCACAGACAGTGCTATGCGATGCTAAAACTGCCGCTTCTGAAATTAACCGTGTTATAGATAAAATAAAAACAACAAAAAGGCCGGGTTATATTGAATTGCCCCGCGATATGGTGGATGTAGAAATAGGCCAACCGCAGATAGCCGCTTCTGAAGAATCTTTATCAGTGAATCAGGCTGCCATTGATGAAGCCCTTCGCGAAGTCCTGGATATGCTTAGTACTGCAAAACGCCCGATAGTAATAGCCGGCGCTGAAGTACATCGGTTCGGTTTACAACCGCTGTTTCTTGAATTTTTAAAGCGTTCGGGGATTCCGTTTGTAACCGGAGTTTTAAGTAAGTCAGTGTTATCGGAAACCCATCCGCAATATATCGGTGTATATGCCGGTGGTATGAGTCCCGATGATATCCGGAAGGCTGTAGAAAATGCTGATTGCGTTATCGCGATAGGCCCTTATGTCACAGATCTTGCTACGGGTATATTTACACACCATATAGATATCAGCCAGAGCATTGTAATGGCACCGGATAGTATCTCGGTTAAGCACCATCGTTATTCGGACATCGGCATGAAATATTTTCTTGAATGTTTGAATAAATCTATCACAGCTCCAAAAACAATAATTGTTCCGCCAAAAAAACATCAAATTGCGCCGTTTGTCCCGCAGACAGGCAAAAAGATAACCGTGAACCGCCTTATTGCCTGCGTCAATACCTTTTTGGATGATAAGACTACGGTAATTGCCGAGCCCGGAGATCCGCTTTTCGCTTCACTTGATTTATGTGTCCATGAGATGACTGACTTTATTTCTCCGGCATATTATGCTTCTATAGGCTTTGCGGTGCCGGCCTCAATCGGCGTCCAGTTTGCCGCGCCGGACCGGCGGCCGCTGGTGTTAGTTGGTGACGGGTCTTTTCAAATGACAGGAATAGAACTTTCGGTCAGTGTTCGTTACGGCCTCAATCCGATCGTAGTTGTCTTTAATAATAGCGGATACGGCACATTTCGCCCTATGCTAGACGGAACCTTTAATGACGTTCAGCCTTGGAAATATGCAGAGATTGGCCGTGTTATTGGCCAAGTCCAAGGGCACACAGTTTCAACTGAAGATGAATTGTTAACCGCCCTTTTAACTGCCAAGAAGAATCAATCTTCACCTACACTCATCGATGTTCAGCTGGAAAAATATGATTGCTCTGAAAGATTAAGAAGGCTTACAGATAAACTTAAGAAGCGTATAAAATAAAAATTAGTGTGCCTCTTCAATAGCTGTTGCTAAAATAATTGAACCAGGGGAAGGAGAATATGAAATTTAAATTAACCATATTTGTTCTCATGATTTTCGCAATCGTTGGATGTTCAACCAAGGGCATAAAATCAAATTCTGGCCTGGATAATACACGCGAGACCGCATTGCTTTACAATAAATTTATTGGAGGTAAATCACCGAATATTGCTCAACTTAACCTTTTCTTTTCTAAAATGCCAAAGGGAGGAGACATTCACCATCACTATTCGGGAAGCATTTATGCGGAAACTTTCTTAGATTGGGTGGAGTCTGCCGGTTATTGGATAGATAAAAACACGTTTCAAATCAGCAAAGTTAAGTCGAACAATAGTATTTCAATTGAACAATTGTATTCTGATACAGAACTTTATAGAAAACTGTTAACATTTTGGTCTGATAAAGATTATCAAAATCATTACCACTTGCAACCGCCGCCGGATGTTAACTTTTTTAATACATTCGGCTATTTTGGCCCCATCTCTACAAACTACACCGAAGGACTAATGATTTTAAAAGAACGGGCTATAAAGGAAAATGTCAGCTATATTGAGACCATGCTTGGGTCGGTTGATTATTCATATCGAGACACATCATTTGATGAAAATATTAGAGAAACCGGCAGCGCTGAAACGATTTCATCGCTTTTGAATAAACTATCGTCAAAAATAGATAAGGATAATGTATTTCAAGAAAAAATTGATAGTTTTGTCAGGTTAGTTAAAAAAGCTCATAAAGATATCGACGATGCTGAATTTATGATGCGTTATCAAACATATGCCACCAGAAACGATCCGCCAAGCGTAGTGTTTTCAGCTCTATATGCAGCATTTAAGGCTGTTGCAGCATCCAAACTTTTAGTAGGCGTTAATATTGTCGGCCCTGAAAACGGTGTGGTAGCAATCGCGGATTACAATCTGCATATGCAGATGTTTGCTTACTTAAAAAAGAAATTTCCACGCGTTAACACAGCATTACACGCTGGTGAACTTACTATTGGCATGGTACGCCTGAAAAACCTGAAATTCCATATTTCTCAGGCTATAGATATCGCTGGCGCTCAGAGGATTGGCCATGGTGTGGATTTACCTTATGAAACAGGAGCCATTGACCTATTAAAGCGAATTAAAGAAAAATCCGCAGTAGAGATAAATTTCACCAGCAATGAATTTATATTAGGCGTCAAAGGCCGGGATCATCCTTATTTAATATATTCGGCATATGATGTTCCAATAGTGATATGCACGGATGATTCGGGAGTTTCTAGAAACAATTTAAGCAGTGAATACGTTTTATTAGCCGCAAGATATAAACCAAGTTATAAGACGGTGAAGAAGTATGCATACAATAGCATTAAATATTCTTTTCTTTCCGAAAATGAAAAAGATTTATTAATCCATTCTCTTAATGCTCGCTTCGCAAAATTTGAAACCGAGATGGCTGAATATTCTGAAACCTTACAAAGTAATACAAAATAAGGGGGGAAGATTCCGCCGGAGCATCTGGCTGAAGGAGTGGCACCTCGCTATTCAAAGCCCGGCCCGGCAGGTCAAGGTATTTGTACCCATACTGACCATACCCGTCAACTAATAAAAACAAGTATCTTTAAAAGAGTAGATCGTATGGAAAATGTAAAAATATCCAGGATGGAAGAGAAAGACCTTAAGGCAGTGATAGAAATCCAGGCAGAACTCTTCACTTCGGATTTACAGGAAGACATTTCTCTACTACGCAGAAAATGCGAGCTCTTTCCCGAAGGATGTTGGGTTGTTAAAAGCGAAGGCAAAGTCATTGGATATCTGGTATCCCATCCGTGGCTGCTTTCCTGTCCGCCGATGCTGGGAACGTATATCGAGAGCCTGCCCAAAGCGCCAGATTGCCTTTATCTGCACGACATAGGGGTGGTTCCGCGAATGGCTGGAAAAGGTGTGGGACGCGAAGTCATCATGAAATTTAAAGAATTTGCCGGACAAAAAGGCTATACGGTTATCTCACTGGTTGCGGCTATGAACACCTATGAATTCTGGAAGAAATATAAATTTGGAGAAATCCGGCTTGATCCCAAAAAACAACAATCTCTTGTTGAACACTACGGATCCCAAGCCTGTTACATGACCACAGCGTTATAACCGACATAATTAATTAGTGGACGTTCACCCTTAACTATTTGATTTCGGGGACTCGCGAAATTTCGTGGTATGTTACCGAATTTCCCGCTGATTTCGATTATCGGGGATATTCAATTGTCGCATTACAGCAAGACTTAAGTATCTGCCTTTGCTTTCTATCATCAAGCCTTCTTTAACAAAATCCTCCAGAATTACTTTAACCTCTTCTTCTCCGGCATTTTGATTAATTTCAGGCACATTTAACAATGAAGAAATGCTTCTTGCATTATCACAAAACATATAGATCCGTGACTTGAGTCCGTTAAAAGAAAGTTCGCGATTGTTTTTTTTGTCCCTGGTATCAACAATTTTGATTGAATCATCATAAGAAAAAACATCGAGCACCGCATCCGTTCGCAGTTTCCACTCTTCAATTGTTTCAAGAAGTCTAGTCTTGTATCCCCCTGAAAGATCTTCATATTCCGCATCAAAATAAAATGCAATGTCATTGATGTCATTCTTGTCAAGCCCACGGTAGACAAGATCGTATGCTTTTGAAGGAGTTAAGCTTTTTATTCCGAAAGAAGCAGGATTATTTTCATAGCTGCTGAAACGCTCAAATCTTACATGACTGCAGGCAAATGGCGGTTCCAGGTGATAAAATAGCGGTATGAGTTTTATTACCTCCTCGTATTCTGAAGGATCTTCCCCGGGAAATCCATATATAATATTCCAACCTGCAAATATGTCAAATTCTTT
>CAZLRK010000254.1:0-4481 GCA_964561845.1 uncultured Desulfobacterales bacterium
AACGTTTGGATCACTGGTTTTCAAGGAGCACAGCGTCCAGTGCAGCCATTTGTTGGAAAGTCAGTACTGCCACACCTCACTTGGCATCAATCGTAGAAATTCCATTTGGCTCAGCATATGCTACACTCTTGTCTTTTTTGAAGACCTTGATCATTTCCTCGATACTCTTGTCGTCGGGTATATCCAGTGTGTAGATGGTCGTGCCTATATGGAGAGGCGTGTCCTTGATGACACAACCTGCCGATCGGATTATCTTTCGAACTTCCTCTGCCTTTGTCTCCTCCCTGAATGCAACCAAGATCTCGTCGATGAGATATTTCGAGCCCCGAGGCGTAAGACGATAGTTGATCCTCGAGGTGGTCTTGCCTGCTTGAACAACGACCTCACTCCAACGCGTTGCGAAGTATTTCTTCTTCGATTTTCCCTGCAGGAAGAAAAGTAGGTCATACTTGCCGGGTGGAAGCCCCTTTATGGTAAAATCCCCTCCTTTGGTCAACGTGACTTCGCCCTTGATGTTCTCTTTGATTTTGTATTCAGTGCCCGCTGTCTTTGCAATAATTCTGACTGAGGCATCCTTTGGAAAAATGCGGCCACTAATAGCCCCCGCATCGTTGGCAGTATCTTCGGCAGATGTAGCACACGAAACCGAAAACAATACGATGCTCAAAAAAACAGGTAATCTTTTCATGAAGTTTTCTTTCCAACGTTTCGAATGAGCCGCTTCGGGTTGGCCACAGAGCGAAGCGGCGAGGCTAACCCGAAGTCGTGCTCGATTCGTTAGGTAGATTCTGTTCATCTGGCTTTCTTGCTCATTCTGCCATTTTTCGGGGACAGAAGACCCTCCTTAGCAACCGTACCACCAGGAACACTATATAGACATTGATGTAGACTGGCACCATAAATAGCATCAATCCAAATACAGATAGAATGTTAGCAGTGCCAGATAACCCAGGCGATGTGAATCCAGGGATATCGAAAAGAAGATACAGTAGTACCCATGGAAGCCCAGCCAACATGGGGAAGAGCATAATTAAGCCAGCTTCGTTTTCTATTTGCCCCATCACCGTCAAGAGACCGAACGGAGCTGTAATAATTGCGCAAATGATCAAGAAGATGAGTGATTGCTTTCTTGTAAGTAGAAATTTGCTCATGTCAAAACCATCCTCCATCTTCCTAACGCCGCGCTTCAGCCGCAGCTTTCAGCTGTCGGCTGAAAGAGCAAAGGTTATATTTTCCCCGAGAACTCATTCAAGGCATAATCCCTTAATTGGTTTTCATCAGTTTCGCCATAGAAAAAACAAAAATTTAAATTTTTTACCGTTAGTTCACTTAGTATTTCTTCTTTTTCTCGGTTTGAAATAATATATTTTATTAGCAACTCGTCTGATTTAGAAAGTACTTCATGATGGTAACCAAAACACAACTGCTTTTTATCCTTGCTGATACATGTTGTAAAATAACTTTTCTGATTTTCTGCTCTGTTGTTCAAAGGATCTTGAGGGGATTTAAATAGATTAACATCATATTTACTGAATAAATAATCATATTTTTGCTGCATCTTTTGATCAGCACGGAATAAATATATTGCCTTATCCTCCGTTGAATAAATATCAGAAAATGCAAAAAACAAAGCTACATAAGGGTCAGAAGTCCAATCTAACCAAGGTGATGGGAATCCAAAATGTCTTAAAAAGCTATTATATTTTAGATAGTTATTATAAATATTTGGGATTTCCGACTCATCACCAGTTGAAAGAAAATAACTTTTTTGATGTTCAGCGCTAAGCTTTTTGAATAATTGGCCAATGATTTTAAAATATTCTGATAGAAACATATTCCTTTTTATTCTATCCAGGCTCGTTTCTAACTCATAATATGATTTTGAAATCCCTCGGAAAAAAGGGACAGGGCATTCTTCATACGTACGAATCTCGAGATGTAAACGTATAGTTTTTGGGCTTTCTTTACTTTGTTCCTTTATAAATTTTGCTTCATTTAGAAATTCTTTCCAACTAACTTTTTTTTCTTTCATTTCTTATCTCATTTAATATAACGCCGCGCTTCAGCCGCTCGGCCCTCTTGCGTCGGCTGTAAGCGCTTGGTTGGGCGGTGGCTACTGTGAGCCCTAATCCAATATTCCCTCCTCTCTGAGACACACAGCAACCACATTATGGACAAAGACTACAAGCCTGGGATAGTTGGTCAGTTCGAGTGTCTTGAAAAGAGGAGAACCCTGAGATAGAACCCTAACCAGTTTGGCCACATTTTTCTCTTTATCGCAAGATCGGTAGGCTGACAGAACCTCGCTCCTCATAACCTCCAGTCGTCGAATGTGGGAATCCAGATGGCTCAAGACTTCCTCACCACCTTCCTTCACTTGTCCGTGGGCTGGAAGGAACAGTTCTACTTTACCTGCCTCAGTGAGCTCTTTCATTTTCTCGAGGCTGGAGATGCAGTTTCTCAGGGAACTGGACATGAAGACGGGATTTCCGATCCAGTCAGCATCGCTTACAAATAGAGCTTTTTTCTCCGGCCAGAATAGCGATACAGAACAAGGACTGTGCCCTGGCGTAGGCAAAATGATCTTGCTACCCAGTTTCCAGCCCTGTATCTTGGCATCTCCAAGATTTATCATCTCTATATCGTCCATTCTGAGTGGCTTCGGCTGAACAGATCCGTTTATTGGTGCTGGCCAAGGAATGCCACCGATTATGCCGAACACTTTGCGTGCCAAGTCCGGAGATAATACGTCTAGCGCGGCGAAGGGGTACATGAGCAGATTGTATGGGACGGAGAACGCCAGATAGGGATTGTAGTATTTCTTGGATTCTTCAATTAGGTTTTCGATGAAGGCTACCGGTTCGTTCATTACTTTTCCGTCTTGGAAACCGCTCTCATGGACGTAGATATGGGTCTCCCGTGCTTCTATCACATCGCTTAAGTAGAAATTGTTGGCGTGGTCCATGTGAGAGTGACCGGCAATGAGGATAGCCCTTCTCCATTCCGCTTTAGCCTCGAGTCTGTCTCGAATGTGGGTTTCGACTCTCTTTGCTATCTCTTTTCCGCAAGAGGGATCAAAGATAATCACCTCATCCCCGTCCTCAATAAAGTAGGTATGGCTTACCATAGGATGCAGCATGAGATGGCGCGATATTTTCCCTTTGAACAAGACTATACCGCTTATGATCTTGGTAGATTCAAGGTTCATCTTCATCTCCTCCCTTCACAAAATCGACGCCAGGCGCCCAACGACTGGGATAACCGGTTTTAAAAAGCGCCAGTTTTTTACAATCCGAGTTCATCCCATTGTAGGGCTTTATTCTATACCCGCAATCACATCTTTAAGATTTTGCATTGATAAGTTTCCTCCGCTTACAACAAGCACAACATTCTTGTTTTTCAATCTCTCCTGTATCTTTAAGGCTGCTGCTAAGGGTGCTGCGGCCGCTTCTTCTACTAAGTTGTGAGTATGCTCCAACAGGATTGAGATTGCTGATTTAATGTCTTCATCGTCTACCAATATGAAATCATCCACATACTCACGCATAATACGCTGCGTATTCTCAAAGGGGACTCTTGTTGCCAGCCCCTCTGCAAACGTCTTCATTTCTGCCTCCACCATCGTTCCACTATCCCAGCTTAACTTCATGGCTGGTGCCTGGGCGGACTGGACAGCTATTATCTCAATATCTTTATTAATAGTCTTTGCTACAATGCCTGTCCCACAAACCCCACTGCCAGCCCCTACTGGTACTATGATGGTATCAACCGAAGGCAGGTCATTTAAAATTTCAAGGGCATATGTTCCCACTCCAAGTATAAGATGTTCATCAGTAGGGCCTACAAATTTGCCTCCCTTGTCTTTTGCGATCTGTTTTATCCATTCTCGCGCCTCATCAAAATCTGCACCATGAAAGAGTACTTTTGCTCCTAATCCTCTCATTGCAGCCACTTTTCCTGGATTAGCCCCTTCAGGAACAGCTATGACAGATTTTATACCATATGCTCTGGCAGCATAGGCAATGCTTTGTCCATGATTACCTGTTGACGCTGTAAACAGCCCGTTATTTCTTTCCTTACGTGTCAAATTAGCCGCCAGGTTCAATCCACCACGAACTTTAAATGCGCCAACAGGCTGATGATTTTCGTGCTTTATCCATGTACTTGTTCCCACTAAGTCACTTAAAGTTGAGTAATTAAACAGTGGCGTGGGTCTAAGATGCCGATATACATGCTTCTGTGCTGAAATTATATCCTTTATTGTCGGTTTTTCTTGTCCCATAAGTTATTCCCTCGTTTTATTCTATTGCCCTAACTGCCCGGCATAAGCCGCCGGGATCCAATGATGCCTACGCTCAAGGCACGTTTTACTCAAAAGTTGTTATTAAAAAAAATCACGCCGGGTTCCCGGTCGGATTTCATGCCGTTGATACTATTGAAGGCCTCCTCCCCAAGACATGGTATAATAGTTTAGACCAATA
>CAZLRK010000255.1:0-4455 GCA_964561845.1 uncultured Desulfobacterales bacterium
GATTGATTTTTTTCTTTTGCCGTCCTCTCAACGGCAAAAGAAAAGTATCTTTTCTCTGCGCTCTCTGCGTCTCTGCGGTGAAAATGAAAAACAATATCAAATTATATAAATCTACACATTTTAAGTAAAACGCTTTTTTAACAAAAGCCTATTTTAAAGATATTTACAAAAATTTGTTACAAAAACTAAACTAGTAGCATATTTTTATACTTGAATTTATTCCAAATTAAACCGGACACTACTGCGTTCATATGAATCCTGAATCCGTGAACGGTTACAGACTTATGCTTTAATCAATTTATCGGCAATAAAGCAAGCTGCCCTGTGGCCATCTCTAAGGCTAATAAGTTGCGGTTCTTCCTTTGCGCATCTTTCAAACTCATGGGGACATCGATCCCGAAAATGGCAGCCCGACGAATAATGCAAAGGTGACGGCACCTGACCCGAAATCGCCTTTAATCTCTTTTTTACATCTGAAAGTTTAGGTATCGACTTTAAGAGTCCCCTGGTATAAGGGTGTGCAGGTTCTGAAAAAATATCGGTTTTTGTGCCTTCCTCTGCTATTCTAGACGCATACATAACAAGAACCCGATCACACATTTCCCAGATAACCCCCATATCATGAGTAATTAAAAGTATGGATGTTTGTTCTTGTTTCATTTCCCTAATCAGCTCAAAAATCTGGGCCTGTATGGTTACATCAAGAGCGGTTGTAGGCTCATCTGCTATAATAAGCTCCGGTTCCATCATCAACGCCATTGCAATCATAATCCTTTGTTGCATGCCTCCGGAAAGCTGATGAGGATATGCAAACATCCTTTCACCTGCATCCGGAATTCTAACCTTCTCCAACCAGTTTTCTGCGATACTCCAGGCTTCCTTCCCTGTCAGTTTTCGATGAAGCAGAAGGGCTTCAACCATCTGCTTACCGACTCTTTGGAGAGGCGACAAAGCGGTTGAAGGATCCTGGAAGATCATGCTAATTGCCTTGCCCCTGATTTTTCGAATCTCAGTCGCACCCAATTTCAAAAGGTCCATATCATTAAAGGCAACTCTTCCTTTTTCAATGACGCCCGGCGGTGAGGGAATAAGGCGAAGTATGCTTAGTGCTGTCACTGATTTGCCGCATCCTGATTCGCCTACCAGTCCGACAATTTCACCTCTGCCGATATGAAATGAAACATCCTCAACAGCATTAAAGGCACCTTCGTCTGTTCTAAAAGTTACCGTAAGGTTATTTATTTTCAGTAGTTGTGTACTCATCATTCCAGCTTGGTATATCTTTTCGGGTCATAAGCGTTTCTAATACCTTCACCGACAAAGACACCGAGAATCATAACAATAAACAACGCCAGTGACGGATAAAGGATAAGCCACCATGCCCACCTGTATTGCTGGGCCTGAAAGAGAAGTTCACCCCAGCTTGGTGTGGGCGGCGGAAGTCCGAATCCGAGATAATCAAGAGCGGCCAGTGCCCCGATGGCGCCCACAAGTGAAAAAGGAAAAAAAGTGATAACAGGCACCATGCCATTTGGCAAAATATGTTTAAATATGATTTTAATTGAAGATAATCCCATGCATTTTGCAGCCTCCACAAAGGGCTGTTTCCGTAAGCGTAGAAACTCCGCCCGGATATAATAGGAAATGCCGATCCAGTTAAAAAGTCCGTAACAGAAAAGAAGTAAAGAAAAACTTCGCCCGTAGGTCGATCCCATGAGAATCATGATATACAAAAATGGAAGTGCACTCCAAATTTCAATGAATCGTTGTGCGGTTATATCCAGTGCCCCGCCAAAATATCCCTGTAGAGAACCTGCGACAATACCAAGGATCATGGAACCGGCAACAAGCATCAGCCCGAATGTCATTGATGTTCTAAGGCCATATAGGACTCTCGCAAAGACATCTCTCCCTGCGCTGTCGATACCCATCAGGTGCCATTTAACAGGTCCAAAAGGAAAGCGAACATCTTCCTTTATAAAAGCAGCGGTATAGTTTCTCCCACCAATGGTGAAATAAAGGTTATCGATAGGACTGAAAAAACGGTTTTGTACAAGGTCTAAAAGTTCTTTTCTGTCTTGATCTGAAATATCGTTCCACAGGTTCGCGTCGCGCTCCATATTTTCTTTAATTATTTCGAGTTGCCTGTTAAAGACAAATTCCTGGGCCTGTTGAACTTTTGCTTTATCTTCCGGTTCGACCTCTCTGAATGTAATTCTTACTGTTTTTGGAGGCCTTTTTCTTTGAGAAAAAGTGGATAGTTTGATAATTACTTCTTTGCCGTCATGGCGCTTGGTTTTATATAAAAATGAAGGAGCTTTTTGGTTGGCAAATCGTATTTCAACAGCTTTTCTAAAAACATGGGGAATAGAGAAGTATTCGGTTAGATAAAGACCTTTTACTTCTTTCTCTTTTTTATCTATAAAAGACCCAAAACGCACAGATCTTACAATGGAATAATCTTTTTTTACATTTACGGTACCTATCATCGGCAAAGGGATTATCTTGAGAGTTATGAAATCTGAAACCGCTATTGATTTCGGATCAATACTTTCGTAAGGACCGTATGGAATCGGAGTAAAGACCATATAATTGTCATGATCATTCTTAAATGCAGTGTTGTTGTTGATCTTATGATAATCGGGTCTTGTTTTTTTGCCGCTCCCTGTAAACTCGTCTTCGGGATAAAACTTAAATACGGGAAAATATGATTTTCCATGAAACCTGACATAAAGAGGGGAGCTGTTACAGATAATCTCTGAACAGAAACTTGCAAGATAAAGAATTGATAGAATCCATAATGAAAAATAGGCGCGTTTCATTTCCTTGAAACGCAGAAACCGTTTTTTTGCAATCGGATTTTTAAAGGCTTTAACAATCATTTACTTTTATACGTTTTCCTGAAAAGTTATCCGGGGATCAATAAGGACATATAAAAAGTCCGAGATGATATTTCCAATAAGTCCCAGTATGGCGGTAAGAGAAAGAATGCCCATGAATACGGGATAATCGCGACCCACAATTGCTTCAAGACTCAACCGACCCATTCCCGGTATTTCAAAAACCTGTTCTATAATAACTGATCCCGCAAACATAACAGTTAAAATGGAACCGAATCCGGTTGCTATGGGTACTAAAGAGTTGCGGAGGGCATGTCCCCAGATGGCTCGTGTAAAACTGCCCCCTTTTGCCAGGACGGTTCGTATATAGTCTTTACCGATTTGTTCAAGAAGAGAATTTTTCATCAGGAGGGTTAATACCGCGAAGTTACCGATCACATAACAGAAAACAGGAAGGAACATGTGCATAAAAATATCTTTTGTTTTTCCCCAGAAGGTCATGTCAAAAAAATTGTCTGAATAAAATCCGGATATGGGAAAAAAGTCCCAGAGGCCTTCCACTGTACCGCAGAAGAACATTTTCAGGACCATTCCGAATGCAAAGGCCGGAATCGCATATCCCACAAAGACGGTTATACTCGACACCAGATCAAACATCTTGTCGTGACGGAGAGCTTTAATTATGCCAAGTGGAATGCACACCAGATATGAAAGAATAAAACCCGTTAACCCAAAAACAAGTGAAACCTTAAATCGCCCGCTGATAAGCTGCCAGGCGGTTTTATTGGGAAATTTGTATGACTCCATCTTCATGCCGATTCTGTCCGTTACGAGCCATTTCCAGTATCGCTTGTAAAAGGGCTTATCAAAACCAAAGTGTGCTTCTATGGCTTTGCGCTGCTCCTCGGAAATCGATCCTGAAACACTGGCGCCCCCGCCTGATTCGCCGGCGCCGATACCTTTCATCTGCATTATAATCTGTTCAACAGGGCCGCCCGGAACAAACTGGATTAGCCCGAAACACAGTATTGTAATACCCAAAAAAGTCGGGATTATGAGTAAAAATCGTCTTAAAAAGTAGTTGAGTCTTTCCATATTGGGGTCACATCTTGATTAATGCATTAAGCCTATCTAGCTTAGCCTTAAATATCTTATCTTCACGGAGCCTGTTTCTAACGATACTGACCCGCCTGCTTACGGAAGAGTATGATAAACCAAACAATTTTGCCACCCTTTGGTTTGTGAAACGCCCCGTATTCCAGAGAACATAAATCATTAAATCTCTATCGGCTTTATCTGTCTCAGATATTCTTAAAGACTCCCGAAACGTCTCAAGGTTACATCCCAGAAGCTTTGATATCCTATTTATCAGTTGTTTTGGGTCGTGATCCTTCAACAACTTGATTTGTTGCGGTATTTCTGGATGCGGAGTTTCTTTTAAAAATCGGGATTTGAGTTTATCAGCAAATTCTGTCGTTCCAACAAAAAGACCATAGTGAATATCTTCAATTATTGATTTTTCCTCACCCGAATACTGCTGCATTTTTACCCGATAGGCTCGATGTGGGTTCTTGGCATTAAATTGAGAAAGGATGGTTATGGTTTGAAGCCATTC
>CAZLRK010000256.1:0-4398 GCA_964561845.1 uncultured Desulfobacterales bacterium
AGAGCTTATGGACTCAAAAAAGTGTTTGACTTCGCCCGTAAAAACTCACAAGTTTAATTTATTAATTAGATGATAAATTCTTCATGAGAAATGCGGGTTAGAAACGAACAACACTAATATCAAATATCCGAAACAGAAGTCAAATTGTTAAATCAGCGATCATTACAACTACCTTAATCGCTATTTTTGCTTGGACTGGATGGATATTTATTAGATCTCTTGTATTTTCCTAAATACGCTTCTATTCTAAGCAGGATTCCGGAAACCAATTCATAATCCCTCTCTCTTGGTATAGAGATTTGAGGGGTCACTTCAAAGAATAGCCAGTCCCTCCAGAACCTCTGCCGGTACCGAACCTTGAAAATGGATACATCCATATTATTGCTGTTTGTTTGAAAGGCATTATTCCACTCATATTGCAGCGCTCTATCTATATCCAAAGGGCAAAAAAGAGAAAAGCCTAGAGCATAAAAAAAACCATCTTTCTCTTCGAACCATTCTCCCTGTAAAGTGGTTCGGAACAAATATTTATTCTGCAAATTCCTTTCAAAGTCAATACTGGTTCTCTCATCCCACCTTTTGTCTGTATGATATCTGGCACGTTGAGTGAAACGGACGGACCATGGATCTTTATCTAATAAATATCTATAGCGGGGTTCTAGAGTAGTTACAAAACGTTCCTCACGAAACCGGAAATCGACTCTCATGCTAATATTTTCCCGCACTGTGGATTTAAAAAAATACTTGAGGGATGTGGTCAAATCAGAATTTTCGGTTTCTCCTTCGATGACATCTTCCAGGGTATCATCAACAGTAAGATCATCATCATCTCCGGCAATTATCAAGTATAATCGGTTTTCAGCCTGGGTTAGGGCAATGCTAAGATTGAAATTGACATCTAAGTCAGTCTCCTCCCCATCTTCGGTAAACGAGTCAAATCTGATTCTTACGCGGGTTCTGTTTTCCTCGGCTTCAAAAAGTTCATCACCAAAGAAGGAATCTAGCCAGTTGGCGGTAACAAGAATGCGTTTCGATATCCGTTTATGTACTTTATCTATCTTACGCTCCTCCTCTGTGCTAATCTCCTCAGCTTGTTCATGTTCTACAAGCATATCAGGATTTTCTGATTGTGCCCAAGCCTCTGATATTATAATGCTTTTAACTCTCAAAGAACAGGTATGGTTTGAATAAAAAAGGAAAATTGTAATGAAAATGTAAAGTAATGTCGCAGGAGAGAGGAAAACAGCATATATGTTGTTTGTCACATACAAATAGAAACGTTCAATTAACGATATGAATATTATTTTTGTAGTGTATGTGATGTTTTTGTGATTTTTGCATAGCTTTAAAATATTTAATAAATCCAGAGCTAAACCTCCTTTTATGCTGGTGAGAACGGCAAAAGCTATGCGATTTGATAACGTAACCTTGTTATTACCAAATACCTGTGCAGGTTGTCAAATTCTGAAATGTAAAAACCAGAAAAGCAGATTTGAGAGAGGAGTTTGATCCCAAAAATAAAAATTCAACTTGAGGCAAAAGATATAGATTAAGAATCAAAACCTCTTGTCGGTTTCCCATCCATAAAAATTTGCAATTCGCCTCCTTCTATGTTAAGAAAATCTGCAAAAGGGGAAATATTTGAAAGGAGCAGAACGATTAATTGAAATGGTATGCAAAAACTATCAAATGAAAAGGAGTCTGGAACATGATTAAGGAAATCACCGCGCAGGAGCTTAACATCGATCGATTCATCAATGAGAAAATCAAAGAGATCAAGGGCGCTGTTGGGGACGGAATGGCGATTAACGCCCTCTCGGGAGGCGTCGATTCGTCTACGGTCACGATGCTCGGTCATAGAGCCCTGAGCAATGGCCTTAAGACAGTCTTCATCGAAAACGGCCTAATGCGCGAGGGAGAACCCGAACAGGTCGCTGGTTTTTTCCAAAATCTCGGCATCACGATCGAAATAGTCGATATGCGCAAAGAGTTCTTCGCGGCGCTCAAGGGGATCACGGACCCGGAAGAGAAGCGGGAGGCCATTACCCAGGCCTTTTACCGAAACGTATTTGGACGCATCGTCAAGGAAAGCGGAGCGAAGTATCTTCTCCAGGGAACTATCCTGACCGATGTCGACGAGACCATCGCAGGGATCAAGCGGCAGCACAATGTCTTCGAGCAGCTAGGGATCGACCCTCAAGAGGCTTTCGGTTACCGCATCATCGAGCCTCTAATTCAGCTTCGCAAGGACGGTGTTAGAAAAGTTGGTAAGGCACTCGGGCTTCCGGCCGAGCTATTCGACCGCATCCCGTTCCCGGGACCGGCGCTCTCGGCACGTGTGATAGGAGAGGTGACCCAGGAGCGCATCGAGACGGTTCGCAAGGCAACCGTTGTTGTCGAACGGTTGCTCAAGGGCACCGGTGCATTCCAGTACCTGGCAATCCTTCATAAAGACCGCGTAACCGGCATGCGTGACGGCAAGCGTGATTTTGGTCAGCAGATCGAGGTGCGCTGCTGGGACAGCGTCGACGCTAGAACCGCAACACCGACACGGCTCCCGTTCGAAATCCTTGATAAGCTCTCCAGCGATATTATCCGCGAGGTGCCTGGCATTGTCAGCGTCACGTACAACATAGCGCCGAAGCCCCCCTCAACGATCGAAGCGGTTTGATGGACGTAATTGCGAAATAAACAAATATCTGTTCAGGTTGTCAAATTATGAAAGGCAAGAAACACCAAAAAGGCGGGATTGAGAGAGGGATTTGGTCCAAACCTATCAGTTAAATCCGAGGCGAAATATGAGAACTTCGTTTCTAAATCTCGCAAATTTGGGCCCTTAAATTTTCCAGGTCGAAGGCAGACATCAATCAGCGCTATAAAAAATCAGCGAAATGAGCATATACTATATATTGTGGTCCGTTAATATAATTTAGAGCCTTTGCCGTGAAAACCTATTAAGAGACACCCATATGATATCACAAAAATCAAGCGCATTGCCATATATAGCAGTAAAACGTAACAGTAGCCTTCCGAATGGGGAACTGAGATATCACAGGTTTTGATGGCTCCTAATTCTTTCAGATATGTTGGAGGAATCTGAGTAAGCACCCCCCTTATCATTGTCAAAATGAAGGATGACGAGATTATCTTCTGTTCTTTATTTTAAATATACTTAACACGTATTTGTTTGTTAATATTTTTTTACTCCCAATTATGTGCAGCCCGCTCCCAACAATCAATACCATGCCTATAACTGATTGAGGTTCAAGAATGTCATTCCAAATAATATAACCCCATAAGGCACTCAAAGGAACGGCAGTATACTCAAAAGGGGCAATGGTTGATGGTTGCCCCAATCGATAGGCTTGAGAGAGGAAATAAAATCCCGCTGCCGCAGTTAGACCTATTATAATGAATAAGAATAGATCACCTTGCGATGGGCGTTGCCATTCTCGAAAAAGGAATACCAAACTGGAATGAGATCTTTGGGTAATAGCAATGTTGCTTAATCCTATACTAAGAATCGTAGAGAATATAATATACATGACTGTAGGATAAAAAGCCAGCGATGCACCGTTTTCAGTTTTTCCTAACCTTCTGGTAATGATTTGAACGATAGCGTATAATAACGCGGCTAATAACGCAAAAAAGCCTGCCGACTCTACCATTTTAGAATTAGGTCCCAACATTATAATAACACCAAAGAATCCAATTAAAACCGCTATCCAGCTTCCAAAATCGATTTTTTCACCCAAGAATATAACAGATAGAATCGTTATTAGAATCGGAGCTGAAAAAAATAAGCTAACTGTTTCAGCCATCGGAAGCACAGCCAGAGATAAATAAAAACTCATATAGGCGCCAAACATTAAAAAGGAACGAATGATATGTACCACATGATGCTTAGTTCGCAATAAATTCAATCCGCCCTCTAAATAGGAAATAAATAGAATTGGAATAATGGCAAAAAAGCTTCTTATAAATACGATTTCATGTACTGGATACTTGCCGCTTATCCATTTGATGATGACGTCTTGAAGTGAGATAACAAACACACCACCGATCAGGCAACATATACTTTTAAGAGGGTTATCATAGCTTGCAGTAGTAGTGGTCATATTTGTCCTGATCTATTCTTGACATTAAATTGCAGATACCATGATCAGTCAAATTTCACCAGATGAATCTTCCCGTCATTTCCAAGGCATATGGATATTTCCGATGCCCACCATCAAACTGCCGCACCACAATATATGAAGGGATATCTGGTAAAACCGTTGATTACGCTAATAAGTCTTCAAACCGGAAATAGTGATGTATGGAGATTATCTCAGTTCAGGGAAAGTGATCTGGTCAAGTAAAAATGGACACCCAGTTAAGCGACTTTTGCCAAAGAAA
>CAZLRK010000257.1:0-4359 GCA_964561845.1 uncultured Desulfobacterales bacterium
TCTTGACAAATGACTTGAGCAAGAATAATTACAACAAGCTTCTACGAAATTTCTGATCCGGGAGGAAAAACCAATGGGAAAAGCCAATATTATTCGACCTAAAATAACACTTTTGGACGATACTCAAAAAGAGAAAATCCACAATGATTCGCTGCACATTCTATCCACCGTTGGAGTTCGTGTTGACTCAGAGAAGGCCAAACACATCTTTGAAAAGGCTATAGGCTCGAAAACAACCGGCAACGACCTTGTGCGCATTCCAGGGGAATTGGTTGAAAACGCATTAAAAACTGCACCCTCTTCATTAAGCATTTACAATCGTAAAGGTGATTTTGCCTTCAGCCTTCCTGACAGAGCCCGTTTCGGCATTGGGGTAACCGCCCTCAATTACCAGGATCCCGAGACCGACAAGATAACGCCCTTCACACGAAAGCACATGGAGATCTGCGTCCGGCTGGGGGAGGCATTGCCCAGCTTCGATGTTATTTCGACCGTAGGAATCATCCAGGATGTTCCCGTAGAAGTGTCCGACCTTTATGCAGCTTTGGAAATGACAAGCAACACTGTAAAGTCGCTTTTGATGCTGGTATCCGATGAACCGTCCTTTCCGTATGTTCTGGATCTTTTAGAGAACTTGCACGGCGATTTGAAAACGAAACCATTTATTATTCCCTATTTTAACCCCATTACCCCCCTTGTGATCAATGATGGCACCGTTGACAAGATGCTTGTAGCTATCGAAAGGGGCCTGCCCTTTATCTTCTCCAACTACGGTATGGCAGGCGCGACCACACCGATCACTCCCGCCGGAACGATGACTCTTATGAACGCGGAGTTACTGGCCGGGCTAACCCTAAGCCAATTGATAAAAGAGGGAACTCCCGTAATCCTCGGCAGCATGCCTGGTTTCTTTGACATGAAAGGTATGGGAAATTTTTACGATTCAAAGAGCTACATCATGAGCCTTGCCTGTGCGGAAATGATGTCTTATTATCGTATTCCTCATTCCGGCACATCCGGAAGCGGCATGGGATGGGGCCCGGATCTAATTTCAGCGGGGCATCAGTGGTTTAATCACCTTATAAGTTGCATGGGAAAGGCTGGATTGGCGCCCTTTGTCGGAGACATCCTGGGGGGCATAGCATTTTCTCCGGCCATTCCCGTCTATGCAAACGAGATAATTGAACAGGCCCGTATCTTTGTCAAAGGTTTTGATCTTGATGATGCCGCTGTTGCAATGGATGAAATAGCGCATATAGGGCCGGGCGGACATTTCTTAACTTCCGATCAAACCCTAAAGCACCTTCGCCAGGCTTATTACCAAAGTGATTTCTTTCCGCCGCAACTAACCCTTGAAGAATGGCAGGACAGAGGCTTTCCGCAACCCGACATTTTGTTAAAACGCCATACCTGCGAGATGATAAACAACCTCGGCAAACCTGCTGATCATGCAGATTTGATGGCCCAGGGCGAGGATTTTATCAACAAATATTTAGCCAAACAAAGTTGATGGCTTCGTAAAAGATCGAATTCATTCCCGCCTTGCGGGATTTGGTGTTTAGCATTTCGTGTTTTGTTTGAGGCACAGACATCGTCAAATCGTTAAGTGGTTGAGTAGGAAAAGATTTATAATTAAATCAGCCACTAAGACTCAAGGATACATCGACGTTTCAATCCTTTTTTTAGTGAAATTCTCTCCTCAATATCATCTGTGCAATCTGCGCCTGCCCCGTAGCTCCGGTAGATGGTACTGGGGTAATCTGTGGATCCATGTGTTAACATTCCAAAAGCAGGCATTTTGAGGCCTTAAATCGAAATTTTCAAGGACATAATTTATTGTTAAAAAAATAATTTGTGGACCAAGAAAATGATGGGTTGCATTTTGTATAAAATTACGATATAAAAAAATCTGATACCTGATTCAGAAATGAGGTTTTTATGTCAAAAAAATCTGATACTCTAAGTGTTGGTCGGTCGCTAAAGGCTAAAGGCATGGCAACGCGAGCGGCAATACTAGACGCAGCCCACGAAGTTTTCAAAACAATGGGCTATTATGGCTCTTCTATTTCGGAAATCACCCGGCGCTGCGGGGTTTCAACGGGAACCTTTTACCAGTATTTCAAAAACAAAGAACAGGTCTTTCTAGAACTCAATGATCTGGTTATATCCCGGTTTATGAATCGAACCGAAATCCTATCCAAAAAAGGGTTTGATTTAGAAGATCGGTTACGGCAAGCGATTCGACTTCTTTACCATCATTGCAAAGAAAATTTTGCTTTTCATCGAATTTTAGGAGAATTCGAACTTATCGACCATGTAACCATCGGTTATTACGAGTCTATTGCACGATTCTACCGGTATTTTTTTCGCCAGGAGGCTCAGCTCGGAAATATTCGCTCACTGGATCCCAACATGGTTGCCTATGGGCTAATTGGTATTTGCTATTTTAATTCATTAGACCTGGGACAAGTAGGTGAAAGTCTGTCGTCAGAACAGATTGTAGACCTTATAACTGATTTTACATTAAACGGAATCAGCGGATCTTCTCCCTGGAACAGACCCCCTGAATGGGATATTAATTCTCTGCCGGAACCATTGCCTCTTAGTCCTAAAAATGGTGAGCCCATTGCAAAGGGAGAAAAGACTCGCAGGGCGATTTTCAATGCTGCGGAAAAAGTTCTCGGTCAACACGGTGTAAACAGGGCTAATATCGCAGAAATTACCCGACTGGCAGGTGTGGCTCAGGGAACTTTTTATATACATTTTGACAGCAAGAGAGACCTGGTTGAGGGATTTGTAAAGTATATCAACCACATGCTTCGACAGGAAATACAGAGATTTGTTTCCAGAACCCGAGATCGGCGGGATGCAGAGCGGGTGGGTATATTGGCCTTTTATGAATTCCTTCGCCAACACCGCGAAATTTATCGTATCGTTCCGGAATTTGAGATGATTGGACGCGAAGTTGGTCTCTGGTACTATAAGAAAATGGCGGTAGGCTATATCAAAGGAATAGAGATGGGAATTGAAAAAGGAGAAATTCGCGATCTTCCCTCCATGTTTCTAGTTAGATCTCTCATGGGACTTACACATTTTATCGGTCTGAAATGGATTATTTGGGTGAACAATCCTCAAGCAAAAGTTTCCCCTCAAATATTTAAAGATAATATAGATTTTATTTTTTCAGGCCTTAAATCAATCCCAAAATTAAACATATGATCATTTTTTCCTTGACAATGAGAAATGCTTTTTGTATAAAACTGACAGTTGAGTCATATATCAGGAATTGTATCTACTATGGCCAATTTAAATGACCAGGTGGTAGTGATAACAGGTGCCAGTTCCGGCATTGGTGCTGCGTTGTCTCAAGCTTTTTCCAAGCAGGGGGCCAAAGTAACGCTGGTTGCTCGTCGAATAACCCGTCTTAATGAGGTTTCTGAAAATTGCCCTGGCGAGTCTCTTATTGTTAAAGCTGATCTTGTTAAAGATGAAGATCGCCGTACCATAGTTAATCAGACCGTAAATAGATGGGGCAGAATCGATATTCTGGTTAACAATGCCGGTCTGGGAATGTATGGACACTTTATGACTACCACCGAAGCTGATTGGCGGCAGCTTTTCGAGATTAATCTATTTTCCGCCGTATTTCTCACCCAAGCTGTTTTACCAATTATGCAGGCTCAAGGAAAGGGACTTGTAATCAATGTAGCATCAATCGGGGGGCTTATTGCGCATTCGGACAAAGTAACTTCATACGTGGCCAGCAAACACGCTCTGGTTGGCTTTTCGCGGGGTTTGGCCCGGGATCTGGCTGAAAAAGACATCCGGGTCCTGGCAGTTTGTCCACATTTAACAAACACGGAATTTTTTACATTCTCTCCAGGGGCGCAGGAAATGGCCCCGGTTATAGAAAAATACAAAAAATTTATGGATACTCCTGATGATGTTGCCCGTGGTATTTTAGAAAAATTGGATTCAGATAAACTCATAGTTTTTCCTACTTCTAATCCAGCGATAGCCTATGAAAAGCAAAGAGATATTTGATCGTAATCTTAATTCAGACATCGTCAAATAGTTGAGTGGTTAAGTGGTTGAGTAGGAAAAGAATTATAGAAACCGTTCACGGTTCAGAGGTTCAGGGTTCAGGCCTGCCCGCCATCGCGAGCCTGTGCTCACTCAGGCGAGGCGGGCGGGGTTTATGACTTACGATTTTTTCATATTAAACGATTAACCAATAACATATAACGAATAACTCCCAATTGGGTTTTACTCAATTGGGGTTGCATGTCCAATTTTTTGACAAGCGGCTATTATTTTTATCATTACAACTACTTAACTACTAAACTACTCGACGACTTA
>CAZLRK010000258.1:0-4330 GCA_964561845.1 uncultured Desulfobacterales bacterium
TTTATTGCTTACTTGTTTTATTAATATGTCATGCACTGTTCTTTCTTTACTCTCAATTATACGCGAGTTTTACACATTCAAAATTTAATTACCTTGGAAGCGGTTTTGTTTTCAAACAGCTAAAATGTTACGGTTTTTTAAAGGATAACGCTACCCTCTACAAGCATACCTTCTTTTATGACAGACTGGGACTTGCCGATATTTTTTATTGTAACTTTACCACTAATTTTTACATTTTTTTCAAACCGTACATCCCCTTCTACGGTAAGAGATTCACAATCAACCAGCGATGGAACACCATCAGCAAATCTTTCATTAAACAGATCAATTTTTCCGTAATATTTTGGGTCAAGATTTATCTTTACTGTAGCTGATTTCCTTTTAGGGTTCAAAATTAGATTATTTTCCTTTGAAAGGAGAAAACAGTCGGATCGGACAGCTAAAAGGTCAATGCATTTTTTTACAGGGAAAAAACGGGATCTGGGGACTTTAATAGCAGTAGCGCCTTCAAAAAGAGATATGGCCGCCCCCATGGCGGTTTCGATCTGAAATACGGCCGGGCTTTCTTCATTTCTTGGGTCCAGTGTTTTTGGATTTCGAATCAATGGAAGACGTATTATTTTATTTTTTTTAATAAGATCCTTTAGAGATTTTAGGTTAATCCAAATGTTATTGGTATTGAAAAAACCATAACAATTTATATCTCTAAAAGCATTCAGTTCATCAATGGGGCATTGTGCTGCTTCGCGCAGAATAAGTCTACCGTTTTTATACCTTGCAAGGTGTCCTCCTTTTAAATCTGAAGGTGTTCTTTCTGCGACTTCCATCATAAAAGGAAGCTTGTTTTCAGAAAAGTAACCCAGGAGAGATTCATCCATTGCTGCGCCTAAATTATCCGAATTTGATATGAAAGCATAGATAATTTCATTATCAAGGAGTTCTTGAAGTGTTCCGGATGTATCAAGTGCGGTATATACTTCACCATGCCCTGGAGGGTTCCATTCAAGATCTGTGTTTTCGGGCCAGGAAGCGGGGACAAATCCTTTTTGCAGTATCTTGGGGAACTTATGCTGCATGAAAAGTAGCGGAGAATCGGCGGGATTTAGGTTTGATAACGAGGAGACGGTATCTTGATGAGTATTAAAGCTGTTCATTAGGGCAAGCTTTACGCCATATTTTTCAGCCTGTTTTAAAATTATTTCAAGAAACGTTTTACCGTTTTTAATCTTTAAAAGTGATTTAGCTCCGGTAAGCCCCATGCTTGTGCCAAGGCCACCGTTTAATGTAATTATTACGGCATTTTTTAATACATTTCTTCCGGCGGACGCAAACTCTTTTATATTGGTAAAATCATCGAGTTCACCTGGATCAACAGGCCTTATGTTTTTATCAAACAACAGGCCTGTTTCACCGGCTAAAATTTTTTTATAATAATAAGAGAATGTATCAATAACAACAGGCGGGAGTTTCTCCTTTTCCATCTTTGAGATAAAAGACGGCAGATGTTTTAGAGAACCCGACTCTTTCATGATAAAACTCCGGAAAATTAAAAAAAAATGATTAGAGTAATCCGTGTAATCTGCGAAATCTGTGGATTAAAATCAAGAAACCGGCTCTATCCATCCATTGGGATCTTCCATCTTACCGTACTGAATATCAGATATGGCTTTATAGAGCCTATTTGCCATGGGACCTACTGTGCCGTCGCCGACGGTTATAACTTTATCACCATATTTTAGTTCTCCAACCGGAGAAATGACCGCGGCGGTTCCGGACCCAAAAATTTCGGAAAGTTTTCCGGAAGCATTTGCGTCTATCACTTCGTCTATACTGATTTTTCTTTCCGTCATCTTTACATTCCACATTTTTGCCAGGGAAATGACGGAATCTCTGGTAATACCGGGAAGGATGCTCCCGTTTAATATGGGTGTGATGAGCTCATCATCAATCAAAAAAAAGATGTTCATGGCTCCGACTTCTTCAATATATTTCTGCTCAACACCATCAAGCCACAACACCTGTGCATAACCTTCTTTGTGGGCTTCTTCGCCTGCGAAGAGGCTTGCAGCATAGTTACCCGGCGTTTTTGCTTCCCCAACTCCACCACGCACTGCGCGAACATGGTCTTTGGTTACCCATATTTTAACCGGGCTAAAGCCCGCGGCATAATATGCGCCTACCGGAGAAAGAATAATAAAGAAACGATATGTGTGAGAAGCCCGTACACCCAAAAAAAGATCTGTTGCAATGATTGTAGGCCGTATGTATAAAGAAGTTTCAGGGGAGCTTGGGACCCAGTCCTTTTCTATATTTATTAACTGCTTAAGCGCATCGAACGTAAAAGCTTCATCTACTTCAGGAATACATAAAGAACGTGAAGATCGATTTAGCCGCTTGACGTTATCCTTTGGTCGGAAAAGTTGTACGGGGCCGGAGTCTGTTCTGTAAGCTTTAAGACCTTCAAAGACACCCTGACCATAGTGAAGCACCATGGTTGATGGATCTAGATCGATTGAAGCATACGGCTCTATGCGTGGATTATGCCATCCCTTTTCAAGATTGTAGTTCATATTGAACATATGGTCGGTAAATATTGTTCCGAAGCCGAGCTCGGAATCATCCGGTTTTGGTTTTAATTGATCTGCTTTTGTAATAGTTAGTTGCATTTATTCCTCCTCAGGGCAAAAATTCCGATCTTGTTAAGTCATCGAGTAGTCAGGTAGTTATAGTGAGATGTCTTAATTTATAAAAACATATTTTTAATATAACAAGCAAATAATATAGTATGTTATTTTCTTAAATCAAGACTTAAGTTGTTTTTAAACAAATATTTAAGGAAAAGAATTGGAGTAGCCCGCTTTTCTCACGAGTTTGATTTGTTCATTTGCAAGGCATAAGGGGTGCAGCTGTAGTCCTTCTACCGCAAACCCCTTATAACACAGCAAATGGGCAAATCAGGCTTGTGAGTTTTTACGGGTTAGAATAGGATCATACACTTTTGCGGATTTAGAAATATGTAGAGCTCTTGTCCTTCTTTTTGTGGCAGGTGATGTGGAACCTGCACCCTGATCATTGTGTCATTTACGTTTACGAAAAAGTACAGAAAGTTGCCCAAATATGCCTTATGGGCAATGGTAGCCTTGAACAGATTCTCCATGGTTTGAGGTGGTTCCGTAAATATTTCCACATCCTCGGGACGTATAGAGGCATATACTTTTTGTCCCGGTGTTATTGCAGTGATGCCATCCGTCATACACAGCATCTTTTCGCTGAATTTGGTGCGTACGTAAACTGCATTCGTATCCTGGGGGACCTGGACGACCCCATTTGATGGAACAGTAGTTACCAATTTGTCCCCAAAAACCGCATTTGTATCCTGGAGGACCTGGACGACCTCCCCGGACATAAAGTTCATGGTACCTATGAAATCTGCGACAAATTTATTGGCGGGCTTTTCATATATTTCCTGCGCGGTGCCAAGTTGCACCACGTTCCCTGAGTCCATGACGGCGATTCGATCAGAGATAACCATCGCCTCTGCCTGGTCGTGGGTGACGTAAACTGATGTGATGCCCATACGTCTTACCAGGCTCTTGATTTCAAATCTCATTTTTTCCCTGAGCTTGGCATCCAGGTTGCTCAGCGGTTCATCCAATAGCAAAACTTTGGGATTTCTAACGAGAGCCCGCGCAAGAGCCACCCTTTGCTGCTGTCCGCCGCTCAATTGCCCCGGGTATCTATCTTCCAGGCCATCCAAACCCACTAATCCCAATACCTGTTGAGCCTTTTCTTGGATCCTCTGCCTGGACATCCTTTGAATTTTCAAGCCGTAAACGACATTATTGAATACCTTCATATGCGGCCAAACGGCATAGTTTTGGAACACCATACCGATTCCCCTTTGTGAAGGTTGGACAAATCCCTGAGATAGCATCGGCTTGCCGTCAATAACGATGTCCCCCTCCTCTGGGGTCTCCAATCCGGCTATGCAGCGTAAGGTAGTTGTTTTACCGCATCCGCTGGGTCCAAGCAGCGTTAACATTTCGCCCTTGTTCACTTCAAGCTGGATGCGATTTATGGCCACAACCTTTTTAAAACGTTTGAACAGGTTTTTGATCTCAATGAATGCCATTTATTTAGTCTCCTTGCAGGTTCAAGGTTCACAGTTAAGGGTTATGTGAACCATCAATTCCTGAACCTCTAAACTATTAATTACCCTCTGGACCCCAGGCGGCTTTGAGGATGCCGCCGCCGATTCTTGATATGATCAGCAGGAGGATAAAGGTGATCACAATCATCAGAAAAGCCATGGCAGCGGCGATTCCGAACT
>CAZLRK010000259.1:0-4303 GCA_964561845.1 uncultured Desulfobacterales bacterium
ACACAGCGCAGGAAGCATAGAATAAAGAGTTAAAGGCATTGTGTTACTCTCCTGCTGCCCTGTCATCGAGCAATAGAAGGACATCCTTTTCAATACTAAATGCAAGTCCAAGTGCCTGTTTTTCTCCTTCGCCTAGGCCGGCAAGAACCGTTTCAGCTGCTGGGTCAAAAGCATCACTTTCTTTTATCCGTATAAAGTCATTCAAAGCCCCCTCGATTTGATTTGATTCGTCTCCAACTTTTCCGAAAAGCTCTTTGTAAACCATTGGAGGGATGAGAACTTCTTCAGCAATACTCTTGAGCAAGGAAATTTTGCCGATTTTTGCTAAACCAATGATCGGCCCTGTGTCACAAATAATTTTCATTAGCTACTCAGTTTTTTTATAATCTCTATATCCTTTTTTATTTCCCGTTCAGCCTCTGCAGGAGGATAATTAAAAGTGCTTATCCGATACCTCCCACAAGTCTCTAAAAACTCCACACGTGACATTCCAGCCAGCTGAGCAGCTTTTCCGGATGAAACCTTGCCGAGCTCAAACATTTTTAACGCAGCCATTAAACGGATATGGTGTTCCATCTCTTCCTTTGTCATATGAACAGCGAGTTCAAATCCGCTTGGATATCTCATCTTTAGTTCTTCTGTTTCCATATATTTACCTCCATGTGCATAGAGTATAAGGGGTCAACGTAATGGGGGGACATTGGTATTTGGAACCGCTCAAAGGGCTAAGAACGTAGAGCAAAGAGCATAGCGTTTTTTTCAGATCTTTAACTTCTCGATTTTAATCATTGAGCCTCAAGTGTATCAATAACACTTATGAGTATATCCAGCGCGCTGATCTTGCTGAAGCGCAATACGTAATCATCAGTGCCAATATGAAGGTGATTAGGAAAAGTATCGATTTCAGGATGGTGTGGTGCATTATCCCACCGTTTAATCAATTTACCAGATTGGGTTTGCCAGTGGTATCTATACTTGGTTGTATCAAGCTTTTTTCTTTCTTCCAAAAGCCTTTCTGTGATTTCAATCGTTGATCCATCTTTGAGCTTAATCCGGTAACAGTAAAGGGCAATTTTTTCCAGCCCTGTATCGCGAATATCCCGCCGTATGATATCAACATCAATAATTGCTGGAGACGCGCTTATCAATGCATCGAGATTATTTAGGTACTTGTTAATCACTTCTTAAGGCAACTTCTAAAGATCGAATTCTTTCATTATACAAGAGTATATTTTCATACAGTCCAATCCATTCAAAAAAATCCGCAGCATCCCCTATCTTTCCAGATTCAAATTGCCTGTAAAAATCTTCGGTAGACATCTTATATTTGTCCTCAAAACGACTCAATTCAAACTGTATTTGATTTATATTGAGTCGATATTTGGCAATTTGGAAGTATATTAACTTTGTCAAGCTGGTATCAAGTTCCCTGCCCGCTCCTAATGATAAAAGAATATCAATCTTTTGCTTTGATTTGCCTAACAACTCTTGATTTGTTTCTTTCATCGCCTGTTTAACCTTTAAATCATATTGTTATTATTAAATCTCAATTAACACCGGTGGAATTATTTTATTAAATATTCATTATATGTTACTCTAATACCTTCGGTCAATGATATTTCTGGTTTCCAGCCGAGACTATTAAGTTTAGAAGCGTCTAATAACTTCTTTGGCATGCCATCCGGTTTTGTCTGATCCCATGTAACATCACCTTGATAACCAACGACTTTTTTTATGGTCTCAATACAATCGGGGACGTTGGTAATTTATGTAACTTATATTGATCTGTTGGACGCCCTTGTAATGGGGAATGTTGCCACTATTCATTCTGTACTTTCTATAAATTTTGCAAACGCCAAAAGCTCTCTCTCCGCCCTCGATAACGTCTCTCTCAGCAATGAAATGAGCTGTTCCAGTTTCTCCGGATTAAGCTGATATGTGTATACATTACGCACAATATGCCGAAACCCCCGGTATTAATAGGGGACGTTGATGCAGAACGTGCATAACCTCCATTTTATTATCTCTCACAGAGCGCACAGAGTTCACAGGGATCAGAGGTCAGAAGTCGGAGGTCGGAAATCAGAGATCGGAGATCAGAGCCTCAGAATGGAATAATTTTTCCACGGGGTTTACCGATCAGGAAAAGAACCATGCTCCGCCCTGCTGGGCGTGATAAACTGGGCAGTTAGAGATTGTTAACCATTTATTCTTTTCAACTATTTTTCTAACCAGTTTTCCAATTGTATTTCATCAATTCTTTCGAAATGGTTGATATTGTTCGTCACCAAAATACAATCATTTGCTATCGCAATACTAGCAATCAAAATATCAAAATCTTCAATCATACGTCCTGAGTTTTTTAAATTCGACTTTATCTTTCCAAAAAGCTCAGCGGAATCGCCACCATCTGAATAGATAGTCAAATTCTTTTTAAAATTTGAAATATTTTGCAAATTTATTTCAGTATGTTTTGAGTTATATGCTCCAAAATAAAGCTCAGCCAATGTCACATTAGATATCCCAAGTGCAAATATACCAATCTCCTTTACTTTGTCCATCAAGAGTTTATTCCCATTGATCAAGTATATACAGATATTTGTATCAAGTAAATATTTCAAAATATATTTTCAGATCTATCGGTAGATTTTCTATGATTAAGAATATCACTAATCTGATCTTCAACAGACCTGTTATCTTTCCACTTTCCGCATACAGACAAAAAATCTTCAGTTGCTTTTAATTCATCTAATTTATCATTAATCATTTCTTTTTTTAAGAAAAGAACGATTTTTGATAGCTTATGCTGAAGATGCTCAGGTAATGTACTTATTTCTCTGAGTATTTCTTTTTCATATTTTGTTCCTGGCTGCATCTTGATCACCTCCTTACACCGTTACAGGATCAGATAATTGGGGACGTTGGCAACTAGTGTAACTTATGCAGTTATTTCTTTAAATGTGTATTCGGGGACGTTGGTAATTTATGTAACTTATATTGATCTGTTGGACGCCCTTGTAATGGGGAATGTTGCCACTATTCATTCTGTACTTTCTATAAATTTTGCAAACGCCAAAAGCTCTCTCTCCGCCCTCGATAACGTCTCTCTCAGCAATGAAATGAGCTGTTCCAGTTTCTCCGGATTAAGCTGATATGTGTATACGTTACGCACAATATGCCGAAACCCCCGGTATTCTTCCAATGCTATGCGCAGTTCTGCTGAAATAACCGCTGGACGAACACCAGAAACTTCTATGCTCATCTGTCTGATCAGCTCCTGATGCCAATTTGAACCGGTCGGAACGCTCTCATCCACCAATGAGGCTATTTTCTCAAATATATGTTCCAAACCGGAATAAAAGCTATGCAGATTCAATGCAACACCGTCTAAATAATAGTCATCGTGCTGGGATTTCGCTTTTTTCCATCCTTGTTCAGCCCGATCCACCACTCTGATCAACTCCGATAGCTCATCACGAATGCGTCCGGATAGTACTGCTCCGATCTTACTCATAATTCAACTCCATTCTTCAATATGGAACGTTGAAGAGCCTCACGGCAATCCTCCGCATCTACCAAGTCGATCTTCCACTCCTTGCTGTACCCACTGGCAAATGCAACAGCTCGGTAGAAATCTTTCGGCAAAATGCCCCAGACTGCTAAATCAATATCAGACTTCTTATGGATATCTCCTCGGGCTGCAGAACCAAAAAGCACAACTCTATGCGCGCCAAAGTGTTTGACAAGCTCCTGCGCAATGCGCCCTGCCACATTTCGTGCTCTATCCTGCCCACGGGTTAAGAACAGGGAATTCCGCCTGCCACCTGTCGTGAAGGGATGGTATCGCTTCCACTCAAAAGGAGATAAATCCAAAGCGGTTTTTGCCATTTCTATCTTTCTTGGTTTTTTTAATGATTCCATCTTTATTAATGTTATCGGGGACGTTGGTAATTTATGTAACTTATATTAACTTATCCCAAATCTCATCACATTTGTCAATACCAGTGAAATATGGACACTTTCAATGGTTATCAAGCAGATAGAAAGAATTGTTTCAGATATAATAAACCCAAAGTTTGATATAATTTCACGGCACAGGTAATTTTCTCACATCTGATGATGCAATTTCTAACCCCTATTCTGCTTATGTTCAAATGCCTCTGTATTTCCGTTTGAGTTTCACCAAGTTTTCTTGTACCGAGAAAAGAAATAATGGCTCTGGCTTCACTTACTGCTGCATTACGTGATCGGTCGCGGTAGGAATGCGGGTTACCCCGCACCCCCCGCACAGATCCGTACATGA
>CAZLRK010000260.1:0-4292 GCA_964561845.1 uncultured Desulfobacterales bacterium
ATGCCGTTGCTGTGTTTTTTAAGAATTTCTTTTGGACTGAAGGCAATTGCAAGCCCTGCATTATCCAACATGAAACGGTCATTTGCACCGTCTCCAACTGCGACTACTTGATTGACGGATATATTTTCGAGCTTTGCTATCTTTTTTAAAATTTTGCCCTTGCGTTCCGCATCAATTATTTTGCCTTTGATTTCACCGGTTGTTATTCCGTTTTCAATTACCAACTCATTTGCAAATACATAGTCAAGTTTAAGCTTTTCTTTTAAATAATCTGTGAAAAAGGAGAATCCTCCGGATATTACAGCAATCTTATAACCCATAAAGTGCAGCGTTGAAATTAATTCTTCAGTCCCTGGAGTTAAGCGGATAGTTTTGGAAAGTAGTTTAAGTTGTTCAACCGTCAGTCCTTTAAGGAGACGGACGCGTTCCTTGATCGCTTGCTTAAAATCGAGTTCTCCATTCATTGCCCTGGTGGTCATTTCTTTCACGTGTTCAGCAACACCGGCAACCTTTGCCAATTCATCAACAACTTCCGCTTGAATGATTGTGCTGTCGCAATCAAATACCACAACCCTCTTCGGTTTCTGGAATATATCGTCATCGCGTAAGGATACATCAAGTCCTGTTCTATCTGAAAAATTATATAAAATATTTCTGAACATAGAAATATTATCAAATTCAGACGTATCAACCGCAATTTCCATGGCTATATATTCTCCACGGGCAATCATTTTGATTTTTTCTATGTTTACACTGTTTTCAGCAAATAGTCCTGTAAGCTCTGCAACAATTCCGGGTCGATCAATTCCCATTACCGTTAATATCATTAAACGTTTACCAGATTTACGACGACCCGCCTCGTATGGTTCAACCCGTAAACCAAGATCAAAATATGAACTTATGGGGGAAAGCTTTGTCATCATCTCTTTATAGCTGGAGGATGAGGTGCTTAAATCGACAACCAGAAACATCATAAAATGCCCTCGAATAGAACGGGCTTCTATGTCCACGATATTTATTCTCAATTCACCTAAAATTTTGGCTGCTGAATGAACCAGCCCGGGCTGGTCTTTTCCGACTGCGGAAATTACATAAAGAGAGTTCATATGGTCACCAGAAAATTGAATGGACGGTTGTTTTTTTAATTAAGTTAAATTAATTCGCTGTAATTTCTCAAAAGTTATGTTAAGCGTCGTGGTGATCGGTAATCAAGTAATCAGTGATCGGTGTTTGTCTGATGACCGATTACTTATCACCTGATCACTGGTCACTGATCACCTGATCACCGGTCACCGGGCAACTGTTTGCATCATAGCTGTATTTAACTTCACGGTATTCCGACCTGAACCGATTAACTTCTTCCTTTACGGATTTCTTGTCTATCAGGCACTCCTTGATAAGCTCGGCGATGCGGACCATCTCATCTTCACCCATTCCGAACCGTGTCATTTCCTGGACTCCAATCCTGATGCCTTCCGGGCGGTCATGGGAGCTGAGCGGTTCATGCGGCAGCATATTCATATTCAGAACGATGTCGTTGATCTCAAGGTTTCTGGAGGCTTTTTCACCTCCGCTAAATTCTTTCATGTTAACAGCGATCTGATGGCTTTCGGTGAATCCAAACTCCTTGGCCTGAACGTCAAATCCGAGCTGGTCCATTGCAGAGGCAAGGGCTTTAGCATTTTTGATAGTCTCAATGGCGTATTGTTCACCGAATTCCATAACCTCGTAAGTGCATATGCCCATTTGAGCAAGAGTATCAAGATGGTGATTGCTTGATGATCCGGGAAAGGCGCCCCTGTCGATCTTGCGCCAGTACTCTTCTTCCATATTGCTTAAAATGAGACCGCGCTGGCTGCTGAAAAAGGTCTTATGGGTGCTGGCCGTTACCAAAAAAGCACCTTCTTTTAATGGATTCTGAAATTGTTTTCCAGCAATAAGTCCCAGGACATGAGCCCCATCATAGAGAATTCGAACGTTATTTTCCCGACACACATCGGAAAGTTCGCTGATCGGTTCAGGAAAAAGAAAGAGGCTTTTGCCAAGGACAATTATTTTTGGCTTAACTTTTCTGATCAAATATATCGTTTTTTCCAAGTCGAGATGATAACCGTCCTTGGTCATTGGGAGATCTATGATATTCCTGGTAAATTTTCCTATGGATCCTTCCTTGTGATGACTGATATGACCGCCTGCAGGAGTGGAGTTGACCATCACCACGTCTCCCGGTTTTATGAAACGGCTGAAAACTGCTTCATTGGCGTTTGTTCCGCTGATGGGTCTGACCTCGGTGTGGTCGCATTCGAAAAGAATCTTCAAGTTAGTCTTGAGTTGATTTTCAATTTCATCAATATATGATGTCCCCCTGTAATACCTTTCCCCAGGATGTCCTTCCGCATAGCGGTGGACGAAGTCGGAACCGGCTTGATATCTTGCCCTTTGACTCATGACGTTTTCGCTGGCAATGAGGTTAATACACTGGTCCCGCCATTGGTTTTGCTTCTGGATTAGGTGTTCGATTTCGGCTATTTCTTTCTCATACATAATAAAAAGTTTCTCCTTTTTTCCTTATTTTTTTTTTAGTTTCCTTAGGGCTCACGCAAAAATAACTTAACATTCTTGCATCTCATATTCAGGCTATCTTTAGCAGATTCTCCTTCGCAAAATCCTCGAAATAGAGCGACTATTCCTGTGGTTTTACTCAGTCGGATCTACTAAACCTAACCTAAATCTGAACGCCATAATTGTTAACTTATTTTTGCGTGAACCCTTAGTCACGTATTGTTTTCTTTAAATTTGGCAAGGTTTCGGGTTTATCGCGGAGAACCAACTTGCTATCCCCATCACGGGCAGTTACGTTTTCATAAACCCCGTCATCCCTTTTAACCAGTTTGGTAAATCCAAGATCGCGAAGCTCGCTGTTTGTTTTGGGCGAACTGATATAGGTTTTTGATATTAGTTTTCGAACAGGCCCTTTGCATTCGGGACATCGGACTATTGCTTTATCCTTAATAGATTGTTTTATATCAAATATTCTACCCAGGGAGCAGGGTTTTTCAATATGTTGATATTCATATATTGGCATGGCTGTAGCTCCATCATCTTCTTAAAGCTTTGTTGCCTAAATCTAGGTTGATCTTTCGCAAAGATTATCTTTTAATAGCATGAATCATTTTTCTTTTAAATAAAAAATTTCCCCATATCAAGATATTTATAGATAAACAAGGTTGTTTTAAAGATTGTATTATAGTTATATTTTTTCTTGACTAAATATAAATGTAGCTGTAATGTAGCTTTAAAAAAAACTGAGCTTTTTAATGAGGAAAACAAAATGCACAAATTATTTACAGATCAACCAGGTCAAAAAATGCTTCTTCTCGGCAATGAATCTATTGCCCGGGGAGGAATAGAGGCGGGCGTAGCCTTTGCTAGCACATATCCCGGAACGCCGTCTTCTGAAATATCACTCAATTTTTTTCAAATGTCACAAGAGAGCGACCTTTATTTCGAATATAGCACCAATGAAAAGGTGGCCCTTGAGGTGTCAGCCGCCGCTGCTAATTCCGGAATTCGCAGCATGTGTATGATGAAGCATGTAGGATTAAATGTTGCTGCAGACGCCCTTATGACCCTGGCCTATGTAGGCGTAAAGGGTGGGATGGTTATTGTTTCGGCAGACGACCCATTCATGTTTTCAAGCCAAAACGAACAGGATAACCGGTATTATGGAAAACTTTCTGGCCTTCCGATTCTTGAACCCTCTTCAGTAAGTGAAGTGAAAGATATGGTTGTATATGCGTTCGAACTTTCTGAAAAACTTCAAGAACCGGTTATTTTAAGAACCACGACCAGGATCAACCATTCCACCGCAGTAGTTACTTTGGGTGAAATAAAGAAGCGTATAATAAAGGGAGACTTTACAAAAAATCCTTTCAACTTGGTACCAGTACCTGCTGTTGCCAGAAATCTTCATGTGAAGCTATTAGAAAATATTGAAAAGGCTGAAAAGATTTCCGAAAAATCCGAGTATAATTATATAAAAGACAATGGAAACCTGGGCATCATATGTAATGGTGTTAGTTATCATTATGTTTCTGACGCAATAAAAGATCTGGATATAGAAGATAAAACCAAAGTCTTACGTATCGGGTTTTCACACCCCATGCCTAAAGCACTCATTATTGACTTTATAAAAGGTTGTAAAAAGGTGCTGATTGTTGAAGAAGGCGAACCTTATATGGAAGAAGCGATAAAGGCATTTGCTCAGGAGGAAGGGCTTGTCGTTTCAATAG
>CAZLRK010000261.1:0-4290 GCA_964561845.1 uncultured Desulfobacterales bacterium
GTTGATGCTTATAAAAGAGCTGGTGTACGGTCTGGGCCAGGGATCGAAACTAAACTTTTTAAATTTCAACGTTTTTGACATTGGTCCGCCGGCTGATTGATTTTTATCATTGTTTCGTATTTCGAAATTCGTATTTCGAGTGTTTGACCGAAAACCTGGGTTTTCGGTCAAGCACTAGATACTCCTTTTTCTAACACACCCCGCTTATTCAGAGAGGGTGTAGGCCCTAGGTCCGACCCTCTTCACCTCTTCATATGGCCCGACCCCTGTCGCGCAGCAAAGCTGAGGTAACAATTGCAGAAATAAACTTTGATTTTTAATGTGTATCATGATACAAAGTAGGAAAGCATATAAATAACCTTAGAAAGAGACCAATTATGAGTGAACATGCCTTGAAAAAAGTGATTACCAACCATCCTTTTATTGTGAAAAAAGAGGATACATGCAGCGGAAGTCCCATTATTGAAGGTACAAGGACCCGAGTTGTCGATATTGCAATCGAGTATGAAATATTGGGCTATTCTCCAGATGAAATAATAAATTCTCACCCCCATCTTAATCTAACCCAGGTGCATGATGCTCTTTCCTATTATTATGAAAATAGGGATGAAATGGATAGTAAAATTGAGCAGGAACAAAAGTTCATCGGGCAGTTAAAGAAGATATATCCCTCCAAATTGATACAGAGCCATGGGCAAAATTAGGATTTACACTAACGAGAGCGTTAATATCGCCGTAATTGAAGGTCTTAAAAGGAGAGGGGTGGACGCGTTTTCTGCAAGAGATGTGGGAAACCTTGGATTGACTGACCAGGAACAGTTGATCTTTGCCAATAATGAAGAGGCAGCTATTTTCAGCCATGATACCGATTTCCTGCGAATCGCCACTATGTGGATTAAGGAAGAAAGGACCCATCACGGGATTATTTATTGTCATCAGAAGGATTATACCCTTGGAGAATGTATACGTAGGCTGAAATTATTGGTTACGATCCTGACCCGAGAAGATATAATTAATCATGTTGAATTTTTATAAGCAGATATAAAATAAAATCTTTTTTATAACACCAATGCGTTATTTACTCCCTTTAAATGCGAAGCATATCTAACTGTGGTGTGCCATATATGACCAGGAAAGTAATGCCTTTTGTCCTTGCCATTTTCTTTGGCATCTCTCAACTAAAATCAAAATAAAAAACAAATACTCTGCGTTCTTAATGTCTCCGTGGTGAAATAATATTTCTGTTTCAATATCATACACATCATCCAGGGTCAAACCACAAATTTTTCTTTGAATACTCCTTCTTTCCAATATACATAAAATAATATGATTGACAATCATATTATCAACATGATAATATAATAAAACTAATAAGATTCTATAGGGAAAAAATTATGGGACATTCTAAAATGAGTGTGACTATTCCGGACGAAATGTATAGGGAAATAAAGGAGCTTGCTTTAAGGAAGAAGATCAAATTGAGTCACCTGGTCGCTGATGCCCTTGCAGAGAAGGCTAAAAAAATGAAAGAACAGGAATTTATTGAGCGTATTAATGAGGTCTTTGAAGATCCTGAAGTGGCTAAAGAACAAACCCTCATGGCCGAAACAATTGCTGATAACACTGATGTGGAAGAATTGCCATGGTAAAACCAAGACAGGGTGATGTCTATTGGGTCAGGTTTGGACTGCCGGGAGACTCCGGGCCGTCTGGAAGAAGGCCTGCTGTTGTTGTTCAGAATGATTTGCTGAATAGAAGCAATATCCAGACTACAGTGGTGACCTTGCTTACTTCTAATAAGAAACTATCGAAGGTCCCGGGGAATTTGTTTTTGAAAAAAGGCACGGCAAACTTACCGAAAACAAGCGTTGTAGTGGTTAGCCAAATTGCCACTGTAGATAAAAGCAGGCTCCTTGAAAAAGTAGGTACTCTTAGCAAGGAAAAGCTTGAGGAAGTTATAGAGGGATGCCGAATGGTTATCAGTTCATCTCTTTTTTAGCCTGTGTTATGCTCTATGCACTTTTGCCGATGAGCTTTGAAGTTTATTCGTCTTTCCCTTTGCCGCAGACGGATTGTTTTTTATCAGTTTCAACTCCTCAATCAGTTCTTTGCCGCTCTTCTTCTATTTTTTCAAGGCTCTCAGCAGTTTTTTTACTTGGTCGGTGACTTGGTCGGTGACTTTTTTTCGTGCAGTTTCCGGTCTTGTTAAGGTTACAATAAAAAAGTCCCCTGTATCGAACGCAATTTCAATACCCCTTTCAGCCATAGCTTCGCGCATCCTGGCAATGCCAGAGCCGATTTTCTCCGTGATCCCAAGTCGATAAAAAGACGGTTGGTTGCCCCTTCAGGGATGAATACCTCCTTTTCCACCATGGTTTTCAGGTCCCTTTGGAGGGTCCGGCGGTTCACCTCCGATTCATCTATTATTAAACAATTATGAGATAGATATAGGATTTTTTTATCCATTATTAAATCCCCTCCTGAGCTAGGCAATAACCTATTCAAGCATTAAAATCTTCAAACAGATTGAGCTGTTTGTCGTCTTTTTGCTTCCTTTTGATAGCCGCCTTTTGTTCACGTCTTTCTTTGGCAGCGGATCTTTCTTTTTGTTTCTTCTCAGTCAACAGACGTTCCATTTTTTCAGTTTCTTCATCGCTGGCAACCTCATATACAATGTCAAATTTCGGCAACATGTTTTTAGGGACTATCAAACCACTGGGTAGCTCAACCAGGGTCAGAGCGTCAGCAATCTCCGGGCTGCATAGGCCTTCAGCCTCCAGTCCGAGATTGCAGATTTTCTCAATTTGAGTGGCCTTATTGCCGACAGTCGATTTCTTCGTCCCAAAGAAATCACAAATAGTATCCGCCGAAAGGAAAAACTCACTTTCCGAGTCAAACAAAAAGTTAAGACGGGCAATCACATAAATTATTGAGGCAGCCCATATTTCTTTTTTACCTCGGGTAATGGAAATCCTCCGCTTTCGTCCTAATATATCGCAAAGTTCAAGGGCGTAGCCGTAGAGTTCATCATCCAAGTGTTCTTCGCAAAAGGCAAGTATCAGATCCTTGATTTGTTCGAGTCTTTGCTTTTTTTCAGATATTCTTTCATTCATTTACATCACCCTATCGTTTCTACAAAATACGTTTCATCCCAGATTTCAGCATCCCCACTAAGTTTATCTTGTATAAGGGGGAATTTGTCCAGTATGGCATTGTTGGAAAATCGCTTAATTTTATGGACAATTTCCTCTATAGGAAGTTCTCCATCCGATTCCATATATAAATGTATATGATCCGGCGCTAGATAGAGCAGGTCAACAAATCCTCTTGTCAGTTCGCTACATCTAAGAAATGTATCATACACAAAATCAAAAAATTCATTAGCTGGGATAAAAACAGCTCTTCTCAAGGAAACATTCCAGGAAAGATGGTATTTGAGCTGAACATACACACCATCCGGGTCACAACCCAGTTTCTGCAAAGCTAATGCCCTCTCATATTTGATCTTATCTGAATGAAATAATCTCAGGTAAGATTCTTTCTTGAGGTGTTTTTTAGGACGATCAAGCTGCCCGGTTGTTTTGTTTTCAAAAGAACCCACCAATTTAAGAATAGGTTTAAAAGCATGACATTGAAAGTTTGTCATATCCTGTATACGCCGGTTTAGATCGCACAAAACCGATTCCTGTAACTCTAACTTATGGCAAATATCGCACTTATCTTGTACATTCGATCTCTTTATTTTCGCACATTTCTGACATTTAGAGGGCAGTTCGTTTGAAGAGGACATCTTTTATTTCCCAATCGATCCAATACTGAATTTTCCCTGTTATTTACATAATATACATTGTATCTACCCTATCCTGACGTTTTAGAAATTCAATTTGTTCATCTATTGTCGAAAATCTGGAAAGATCCAATTCTTCAAACTCATCAGGACCGGTATTCGTTTTTATCATAACATTTTGAACAATTTCCTCTAATTGTTCTTTTGAAATTTTGGGAACTCTGGTAATAGAGCTTTTTTGTGGGACACCATTTTCGATCTTGAAATTGTAGCTCACCATTTCTAACATTCCATTGATCTTTTCCTTTGTTAAAATTCGATATTCAAAATGATATTGAAGTCCTGCGATGGGACGGAAATAATAGAATTTATACAGTCTTTCCCCCTTTTTTATTCGTATCAAATAGGGATCATGTTCAGGGTGTGACTTTTTTGGCTTTACGTCTTTATTTTGTTTTACCAGTTCACAAATCGCTTTTCCTTTATCTGTCAGCCTGTATTTC
>CAZLRK010000262.1:0-4268 GCA_964561845.1 uncultured Desulfobacterales bacterium
ATTTGGACAAAAAACCGGGGTTGATTCTATGGATCAACCCCGGTTTACTTTTGGGATAAGTCTTTTCTCGAGTTCAATCATTTTTCTTTTAAAATATTCTATTATTTATCGTGATATGATTTGAACATTTTTAAGGGTACATAATGATCTCGTCGCACTGTCCCCTGGACTTATAGAGTCCAGGAGAACAAGTACATTTTGGTCTATTTATATTTCTTCAATCGTAATTGCGCCTGATTCACAAACTTCAACGCAACTTTCACAGCCCAGGCATTCATCAGCTTCTACTGGAACTGATTTGCCATCCTGCATCTCGAATACTTCAACAGGGCAAACATCCACACATTCTTCGCAACCTTCACATTTTTCTTCGTCAACAATTGGATTAAAAGACATGAGCTATAGCCTCCTTTCTAATTATTACAATATGATAATTTAATTAACCGACTAATTCCATTTTTTTGCAAATCCCATATACTAGTTGGAAAAGCGAGTCAAGTCTTCTTGCAATTTTTCTCAATAAAAAATAGATACGTCTTTATATATGAAAAAATTGTAAGTCCTAAATCCTGAACCCTGCTTGTGGGGTCGAAGCCCGAAGGGCGGAGCCCCAAACCCGTGAACGGTTACTATAAATCTTTTCCTACTCAACCACTTAACCACTCAACCATTTGACGATGTCCTAAATTTCAAAAAGTCCAAGTAATGTATTGTTAAATTCATTTATCTCATTTTCTTCTTCGATTTGAAGCAAGTTAGGGTCAACACAACGGGCAAAGATGTTATTTGGCGCGCAATCCGGAACAAAGTAGAGTGTAAAAGTAACATTTTTTTCGCATTTACTGCTGACGGGGGGATTAACAACAATATCTGTTGATAAAGGCTTTCTGTTTTTCGCCACATTGTTAAGATATTCCATTAAACTCTCTTTCCAATTATCATGCTCCTCATTCATTTTTTCACACACCGGTATTGAGTCAAAACATATTATCTTCTCTGCCTCTGAAACATTATCGATTAAATATTGGAAGGCAGTTTTGCTGCTGGTAATAAACAGGGATGATACATCCTGATAATTTCGCATTTGATCATGCATATAAAGACGAGTCCAGGTTTCAAAACGCTCTGAAATCATATAATCACCAGGATCATCCATGAATAATATGTCTTTTCCAATAGCTCTTTGATACGGAGTTCCATTGTCTCCTTTAAGGTTTGCCAATAAGTTTTGTTCCATCTTTTGAACAGAGCTTAACTCTCTATACAATTCCATATTTTGAATGTCAAATTCCTGGGCAGCTGTCATAAATATTCTTGCATACAAAAGTGGATCTGGTTTTTCTTGAGATTGTTTTGCCTCCATTTTCTTTCTTATATTTGTCTTAATATGATACATGGAAGTTTCATTAAAAAATGGAATGGCATTCTTCCCGGTATTGGAAAAAAACTTGTGCAATCCCTTGTTCTCTTGATGAAGATTTGCCCAGTTTATGTAATCTTTTAAAATTGCATCAAGTTTCTTTTCATCCCCTTTTACCGGTATACGTATATCGAGCATGCCTTCTTCTGCACACTTTTGCATTTTATCAGGAACTTTTTGCTTTGAAGGTTGATACGCAACAACCTGATTGAAACATGCTCCAAAAGCTTCAAGAACCGATTTTGAAGTATATGTAAATGGGAAATAAATAGGATTCATTATTCTTTTTTATAGATCCGATATTCTTGTAAAAATTAAAAAAGTGACCTTTTTACAAGAGTGTTTTGTATTTGGTGTTTTGTGTTTGGCGATCTAATACGCTGGTATAAAAGCATATATTCCAAACAAAATACTAAACACTAAACACCAAACACTTGATGAATTCGTTTTTACGAATTCATCAGATCTTCCCGTCTCTGATGATAATTCCCCGAAACCTTAATTGATCGCGAATCTTATCCGCAAGATCCCAATTTTTATCCAACCTCGCCTTTTCTCTTTCTTTCACCAGACGTTGTATCTCAGGGTCGGAAAATGCTTCTCCAAAATCGAATATTTTCAGCACTGAATCTATCTTACGAAAGGCATCTACTATCTTTGCAGCATCATCTGCATTTATCTGTTTTTCCTGAATCAGAATGTTTACCTTTTTAATAATTCTGAATATCGAGGCAGTGGCTACTGATATATTAAAATCATCATCCATTGCGCTGACAAAACTTTTCTTTATATCATATAAAAGCTGATCCAGCTCAGGATAAGATTGCCCTTTCTGAACATTCAGTAAAGTATGAATACATGCATCAAGCCTATTTAGCGAATTTTTGGCATCATCAAGCCTGTCACCGGAAAATACAGTCGGTTTTCTGTAATGTGTGGAAAGAAGCCAAAATCGGATTTCCCTTGCGGTCCATCCTTTGCGAAAAAGATTTTCAAGAGTAAACTGATCTCCTTTTTCATCAACTTTTTTACCATCAACCAGGACCCTGTCACAATGCATCCAGTATTTTGCAAGGGGTTTCCCCGTAAAAGCGCCAGCAATTGCTATTTCATTTTCATGATGTGGAAAATTAAACTCCCGGCCTCCGGTGTGTATATCAAAACTTTCTCCAAGATGTTTCATGGATATGGCGGCACACTGAATGTGCCATGACGGCCGTACATTGCCCCAATCTGTTTTGGTATATATCCCTCTTTTTAATTCCGATAGTTTTGATCTTTTTAATAATGTAAAATCCCGAGGGTTGTCTTTTTCATACTCATCAAGGTCGACAGTAGCTCCAAGCCTTATCTTGTTGATATCAACACCCGATAATTTCCCATAATCGGAAAAGCGTGATATATCGAAATATATAGAACGAAGTTTTTCGTATGCAAATCCTTTTTTTACAAGCTTTTCGGAAAGTTGAATCATATCTTCAACATGTTCGCTGACACGAGGATATTTTGAAGCAGGTTTGATTTTAAGAAGTTCAAAATCTTTGTTAATATATTCAATATATTTTTCTGTAAATTCAGCTAATTTCATGCCAGCTTCATCAGATCCCTGTATTGTTCTGTCATCCAGATCTCTAATGTTCATGATGTGTGTGACTGCATAGCCTCTATACTCAAGGTAACGACATACCAGATCTGCAAATACAAAACGCCGGCAATCACCCACATGCATCCTGGCATTTGCTATTGGACCGCAAGTATACATGGAGACTTTTCCGGTATGGATCGGTTCAAATGGTTCTTTGCCCCTGCTTAATGTATTAAATAGTTTTAATTCAACCTTTTCACGGGCAGTAAAAAGCGGTGTGCTCAAATATCGTTCACCACCATCCGGAAATATTACAACAATTATACCTTCATCCATGGCTTCTGCTTCTGCTTGCGCAACGACCATGGCAGCTCCGCTGCTCATGCCCACAAAGATGCCCTCTTTTTTTGCAAGATGTCTTGTCATCTCAAAAGCATCTTCGTCATCAATATTTATTTTTTTATCAAGACGCTTCTTGTCAAAGATTTCAGGGCAATAGGCCTCTTTCATATTCTTTAATCCCTGAATTTTATGGCCCAGATACGGTTCTACACCAACTATTTGGATATCGGGATTATATTCTTTCAGCCTTTTTGAAACTCCCATCAGCGTTCCGCTTGTGCCCATTGTAGCAACAACCTTAGTAACTCTCCCTTTGGTCTGTTCCCATATCTCTTGTGCTGTCCCGAAATAATGGGCACGCCAGTTTGCTTCATTATTGAATTGATCCGCCATAAAATAGGTTTCGGAATTTTCGCGTGCCAAGCGATATACCTCTTCTATGGCGCCGTCAGTGCCAAGATGGCCCGGAGTAAGGAGAATATCCGCGCCCCGAGCCTTTAGAATTTTTTGCCGTTCCATGCTCACAGCTTCGGACATGGTCAATAAAAGTTTATAGCCTTTTACTGTACACACAAGCGCGAGACCAATCCCGGTATTTCCGCTTGTAGCTTCAATGACTGTCTTCGCCGGTGTTAAATCACCTGTTTTTTCTCCGGCCTCTATCATAAAAAGAGCCGGCCTGTCTTTTACGGAACCTCCGGGATTAAAATATTCAAGCTTTGCTAAAATAGTCACCTTGGGATTCGGGTTAAGGTTCTTTATTTCAACAAGTGGAGTATTGCCGATTGCATTTAAAATAGAACGGTTCATTTTAAGTTATCCTAGCCCGGATAAACCGGAAATAACAAATTACAAGCACCAAATTACAACTAAACCACTATGCACTGAAAGTGCATAGGTTTTTTAATGGACTAAAAGTCC
>CAZLRK010000263.1:0-4208 GCA_964561845.1 uncultured Desulfobacterales bacterium
GATTTTACCGAATTTTGAAAGAATTATGATAATATTTAACCATACAAGAAAAGCGTGCTAAACTTCGCATTTGCGTGAATAGGATAAAAAAGATGACTATCAAATATTTAGAAGAATTTAGAGATCCAGAGATTTCCAGAATCATCATCGACAATATCGACAAGATAAGTCAAAAAAAAATTCGTCTGATGGAAGTATGCGGCACTCATACCATGTCAATATTCAGAAGTGGAATTCGGGATATCCTGCCTGAAACTATTTCTCTCCTATCAGGCCCGGGCTGTCCGGTTTGCGTCACGTCCCAGCATGAAATTGATGCCTTTATAGCATTATCCAGAATAGATAATGTTATTATAACCACTTTTGGAGACCTTATGAAAGTTCCCGGCACTTCATCATCTCTTCAAAGTGAGCGAGCTAACGGACATGATATTAGAGTCGTTTACTCCACTTTTGACGCACTCGAGATTGCCAGGAAGAATCCGGGAAAGCAAATTGTATTTCTCGGTGTTGGCTTTGAAACTACGGCTCCGACGATTGCTGCTTCCATATTTTCTGCAGAAGAAATGAAGATGGAAAATTTTTTTGTCTTTTCAGCTCATAAACTGGTTCCACCCGCACTTCTTGCCTTAATGGAATCAAAGGACGTTAAAATAGACGGTTTTTTGCTTCCGGGCCATGTTTCCGTGATTATTGGTACAAAAGCTTACCTCCCCCTCTTTAAAAAATATCATATACCATCCGTGGTCGCCGGGTTTGAACCGTCTGATATACTGCAGGCAATATACGTACTTGTCGAGCAGATAGAAACCGGATCTTCAAAGCTGGATAATGCATATAAACGGGCAGTGACTTTTCATGGAAACAAAAAGGCAAAACAAATCATGCAGGATGTCTTTGAGATAGTCGATGCTAGTTGGCGCGGAATCGGTTCAATTCCCGAAAGCGGTCTCAAGATCAGAAAAGAATTTGAGAATTATGATGCGGAGAATGTGTTTGAAATTAATATTTCAGACTCCATGGACCCAAAAGGATGTGCCTGTGGCGATATCCTCAGAGGTTTAAAAATTCCGCCTGAATGTCTGCTTTATAGAAAAACCTGTACCCCCATGAACCCTGTAGGCCCTTGTATGGTTTCCAGTGAAGGAACATGCGCAGCCTATTATAGATATCATACTACTTAGTGCCTGAACGAAAAGTCATGTTCATGCAAAATTCGAATATCTAAATCCGAAATCCGAATTCAGCCGTCGTAGCCTTCGGCTACTATGGCGAAGTCGGCACAAATTCGAATACCAAATGACAAAATGATCGAAACTAAACCTTTTAAATTTCAACGTTTTTGACATTGGTCCGCCTTTAATTGGGCCATATGTCATATGCTATAAAATAGTACAACATATGACATATGGCGCTATCGGAGGCGGATTGATTTCTGTCATTGTTTCGTATTTCGAAATTCGTATTTCGAGTTTTTGACAGAAAACCTGGGTTTTCGGTCAAGCACTAATTAGGCCCTATCGGGCAGATAAAAATATTAACATGTTGTGTTAACTTTTTTATTGCAATATATTCGATATGGTAATATACTTTAAAACAAAAAGGTTGCAGAAAATCTGCAGCAATAAAAACGAATCCATTAAAAAGCTTGGTTCGAAGATGGCGCGGAAACTACAGCAACGATTGATGGAGTTAAAGGCCGCATCCTGTTTGGCTGACATTTCTAAGGTGCCGCCTCCGCGATGTCACCAGTTGTCAAGTGATCGTAGTGGGCAGTTGTCCGTCGATCTCGAACATCCGTATCGGCTTCTGTTTATCCCTGCAAATGATCCAATACCGATTAAAAAAGACGGAGGGCTGGATTGGGCAAAGGTCACGGAAATTGAAATTGTCGAGATTGTAGACACACATTAATTAAGGGAGTAAATATTATGTTGACGGCAAAAAAAAACTACGGGTTTGAGCCTGATTATGCGATTCCTCCGGGAGAAACACTTAAAGAAGTCATGGAATCGCTGAATATGTCACAAAAAGAACTGGCCATTCGCACCGGCCTGACTGTCCAATCGCTCAATCGTATTTTCAAAGGTGATCAGCCCATTTCATATGAAACCGCCAACAAGCTTGAACTGGCCACCGGCGTTCCGGCACGCATGTGGAACAATCTGGAGGCACAATATCGGGAGCAGTTGGCTAAAAATAAGGAGCGAAAGCAGCTTGAAACCGATCTTGAGTGGTTGAAGACAATTCCCACCCAAGAACTTATCCAGCGTAACGCGATTGAATCCCAAAAGGACAGAGTGCTTCTTTTAAGAGAGACACTCAAGTTCTACGGTTTGAGCAGTGTGTCGGCATGGAGAAATATCTGGGCAAAACCGGCCGTAGCGGCGCGGCGCTCGCAATGTTTTGAGACCTGCCCGGGGCCAGCATCCGCCTGGATCAGATTGGGAGAAATCCAGGCACGCCAGATTGATTGTCTGCCTTTTGATAAAAATGCTTTCATCCGGACCGTAAAAAAATTTCGCTTGCTGACCGTCAAGGACCCCGAAGAATTTATTCCCCAAACCATTCGGCTTTGCGCAGATGCCGGTGTTGCCCTGGCGCTGGTTCCGGAAATGAAAAAAGTGCCCTGGCATGGAGCAACAAAATGGCTGTCGGCGTCCAAGGCAATGATTCTGCTCAATCTTCGCGGCAAAATGGAGGATCAATTCTGGTTTTCATTTTTTCATGAAGCCGGCCATGTTCTTCACGACAGCAAGAAGGATCTTTATATCAACGATGGCAGCATAGATGATCCTCGTGAGCAGAAAGCAAATGAGTTTGCAGCAGAACTTCTAATCCCTCGTAGTCGTGATCTGGAAATTGCCTCATTGCGGGCCAAAGCAGATGTAATCCGTCTGGCGGATGAGCTTAAGATTTCCCCGGGAATTGTCGCAGGACGCTTCCAGCATCTAACTAAAAAATGGAACTATTTCAACGGGCTTAAACGCAAGTTTCAGTGGATCGCACAAAAATAGTTGGGTGGGATTAAGTCAAATTAGTCATAGAATGTCCCGAGGGTTCCAAAAACTTTGTCCATAAATAAATATCGTATGATCGACAATAATTTATTGGTCCCTGTTGAACGTGTGGAAAGGGCAATTTTACTGGTCCGGGGGCAAAAGGTCATTCTGGACGCTGATCTTGCAAAACTTTATGGGGTAGCTACAAAGCGGCTTAATCAACAGGTCAAACGCAATAGCGACCGATTTCCTGAAGACTTCATGTTTAGACTAACCCAACAAGAAAAGGACGAGGTGGTTGCAAATTGCAACCACCTCTCTCGTCTTAAGTTCTCACCGGCGCTACCCCATGCCTTCACAGAACATGGGGCGATTATGGCCGCAAGTGTTCTTAATACCCCACGCGCTATTGAATCCAGCATCTTTGTCGTACGTGCATTCGTCAGGCTCCGCCAGATATTGGCAACACATAAAGAACTTGCTCGTAAACTTTATGATTTAGAGCAACGTCTGGAAAAACACGATGATCACATTCAGACAATATGCGAAGCGATCCGACAGCTAATGGCACCGTCTGACAAAAGGGACAAGAAGAAAATTGAATTCACGGTAAAGGAGAAACAAAAAGCTTACGGCAAAAAGCGAAAAAGGAAAAGAACAGTTCAAAAGAGTCAAGGGCAGACTCTTTAATGACAAAAGGATGAAACTATGGAAGACATTGTTTGAAATTCCATAGGAAATCCGTGCCGGGGGGGCAATGAAAAAGCTGTTGCCGAAAAGATTGCCAACTATAAACGAACTGGATATCTAATTATCATGCGGGATGGCAAAGTATCTGAAAATTTAGATATATCACTTCAATTCAAAACATCAGATTCAGAATGCTATTTATAAAAACTGAAAAATATCATTTACAATCTATACTCGAATTTGATTTGAAGTGACTGCGCACTTTGGCAAGAGTGCACATTTTTTTGCCATTCTGAATATTGACCGGGAATATTCATCTGGCATTCTTGCACTATCTCAACTGATATCCATTTTAAAACATGATTTGCTCTTTGAGATTTTTTATGTATTGATTAGTATGGTCTGGGTTTAGATTGAGAAAAGAAATCGAGCAAAATTTTGAATTGATGCCGATTGAAAGTTTAGACTGAAATCAGGAATGAGTTTGGTTGAAGGTTGATTGAAGGTGTAGGCAAG
>CAZLRK010000264.1:0-4208 GCA_964561845.1 uncultured Desulfobacterales bacterium
TCACTTTCTTTGTCATAATCCCGACATACAGCGCGTCCAACGCTTGATGCTGGTTAAAATATTATTAGCGTATCGACGAGATAACCATATATAAACATGTAAAGTTCATATATCACTTTATCCATTTTTTTTAATTTGGGACCTTCAACTTTAACGACATTAAATTGAACTTTAGTATCTGAAATGTTCACTTTTATATAATGATGAAAATTATTGCTCGAATCAGTTCCTCTTAATCTCGCACCGGCCCCTCCGGTGATAATATAGGGGGTTTTACCCCACATTCCTTTATAATAGGCATGTATGTGCGATGTGAAAAACATTGTAATATCGTAGTAGTCAAGTAGATTAACCATTTCTTTTATTTGCTTAATGTCAACCATGCTATGCCCCGTTTGGTGAATCCCCTTGCGAGGATCAAATAGTGGAACATGCGCAAAAACAAAGCGATACTTGTAATTTTTGGATATTTTTAATTCCTTTTTAAGCCAATTTATTTGCTTTGAATCAATTGTATAGTCGGCATTATCAAGAACAATGAAATATGTACTGCTGATTGCAAATGAATAATAATATTCACCGAAGTATTTTTTATAATTTTTTCTTCCGGTTCCCCTGGCTTTCCTGATTTCATGATTGCCAATGGCATTTAGCAACGGTCTTTTAAATTTTTCAATCTGATTTAGATAGAATTTATATCGAAATGCATCTCCGTTATAAACAAAATCACCCAAATTAATGGTAAATAATGAATTTTCTTTATTTATTTTAATAATCAAATTATTAAATGTCTTGATTGAACTCCTGCTGTCTCCCATTACTATAAAAGAAAATTCATTTAAAGATTGGTCAATCTTTGTCAGCTGATGCACATTCAGATGGGTTATCTTTTCCGTTATCATTGCATCATAAAACTTAAAAGCAATAGAAGAGATAAGGACAAAAAATAACAAACTATATCTGAGTTTTTTATTACCAGTTTTTCGCATATTATTTTTACCTATTGTGGCAAGGTCATTTTATTTCGAACCATGGAATTATTAAACACTTGGATAAAAGATTTACAGATTTCTTCCATTTTGGCTGATATATCTTTTTTACTTTTAGTATTCAGAAAATTGTTAGTAAGCGTTTTGTCTTTAAAGTAATTGTGGATAGCAATGCTTTTTGTTCCATTAAATTGTAATGCATAGCCATTTTGGATAAACTGGTAAATGCCTTCGCGATAATTTATTGCAAAGTGAAAAGATTTTGGGGCAAAAGAGCTTTCACCTAAACTGAAAAAAGGCTTGTCGTAATTTAGATAATCCAGAATGGTCGGCATGATATCAATCTGCTGTGTAGTATGTCCTGAAATTCCTTTTAGATTGTTATCTGCAGGGCATAAATATAATAATGGTACGGCATAAGATCCGACTCGGGATTTGTAAAAAGGTGAGAATGATTGTGCCGTATGATCGGCTGTAATAACAAAAAGCGTATTAGCGAACCATGGCATTTTCTTGGCTGTTTTAAAAAATTTTTCAACCGCACAATCTGTGTATCTAATTGTTTTAAAGAGCGAATGTTTTCCGTCTGGGAATTTATCATTGTATTCTGTCGGAATATTGTAAGGATGGTGAGAAGACAATGATAAAAACGTGCTGAAGAACGGCTGTGGCATTTCATTTAATTTGTTTGCAAAATACTGAAAGAATTGTTCATCATAAATCCCCCACTTTCCGTCATAGTTATCATTGTTGTTATAATCTTCGAGTCCATGATACTCCTGAAACCCAACAGCCCTGCAAAAGTCGTCAAAGCCCATTGTTCCGGTCCTACCTCCATGGAAAAATGACGTATGGTAACCTTCCCTACTCAGGATTGATGCAAGACTATTAACTCTATTGCCCGCATATATAGAGATAATAAAGGGGTCATGCATAAGAGAGGGCAGGCTTGCAACTATATTTGGAACGGCTTCCATGGAATTTTTCCCATTGGCAAAAGCATGGATGAAGAAAAGACCCTCATTCACCAAACTGTCAAGAAAAGGAGTTAAGCCTTCATTGCCAAAGGGTTTGCCCATATACTCTTTATTAAAACTTTCAAGAATTATCACAACAACGTTTTGACGTTTAAATTTATCACCGTTTTTATAATAATAGTGAACCGGAGAAAAATTCTTTGCAAGTTGACTTTCCGAGAAATAGCTTTTTTCTTCCAAATGATATTTTTTCAGAGTCCTTATCATAGTAAAAGGTGTATTTGTGGCAAGAGCGACGTTTCTTGAACCTACCATTTTGTTTGCAGTGAGAAGGCCGACCGGCTTTAGTTGTATGCCTCCCCTAACTGCTATAAGCAGTAGTCCTGAGATAAAAATAAAGAACAGTGAATGGTAAAGATAAAATAACGGACGATTTTTAGCAGGAGGCTCGGGAGACGGGATTCGTTTATATCCCCATCCCATCATCATGATTAATCCCAACCAGGTAATGCATATATACCAATAGTCAGCGATAAATTGAGGTAATAAAGTCGGGATATCACTGCCAAGAAAAAACATGGAAAAGATACCGCTTGTCGAACGCCTGAGCGTAAAACGATAATAAATTATATCAATGCAGTTAAAAAGTTGTGCCAGGCTGTTGGTCAGAATAAACAAATAAAACATGAGCTTTCTGCCGAGGGATGAATATATTAAGGGTAGAGGAAGTGTAGCGATAATGACAAACAAGCAGTTAATATACGCCATTCCGACTAGATCGAATCTCAAACCGTAGATGAGTATTTTTATTAACTCTCCTGTATTCATCCGGTCAAAAAGGTGTTGATTGAAAAGAAAAAAAAGAACACGGCAAGATACAAAGGCAATGAAGGCAATCCCCAGCCGCTTTATCAGTGTTGAAAGAACTTCGAATTGATATATTTTTATCATTACAACTACTCAACTGCTCAACGACTTAACGATATCTGCACTTGGATAAATTAAGATGTTTTTTCCATAATGATTTTGCTTACAATTTTAATATCATCGGGTCGGTCTACACCAAAGCATTTATGTTCTGTCAAGACAACATGGATTGGGATATTATTTTCAAGGAGACGGAGTTGTTCAAGTTTTTCAGTGGTTTCAAGGTGACTCGGGCCGAGAGCTGCAAATTGTTTTAGAATATTCATACGAAAAGCATATAGACCGATGTGTCCATAAAACTCGTTTTTTCCACTATCATTGCTATAGGGAATCGGAGAACGGGAAAAATATAGAACCCTGCCTTCTTTAGCAAAAACTACTTTAACCCTGTTCGGATTTGCAGCTTCATCTTTATCGATTTTTTTTGCAAGAGTAGTAACCTGTACTTTTTGCGATGTGAAAGGGGTGATAAGCTCCAATAACATTGCTGGTTCAAGCGCAGGTTCATCTCCCTGAATATTCACGATAATGGCGTTTTCCGGCACTTGAAGCAGCTTCGCTGCTTCAAGAACCCGATCTGTTCCGCTTATATGATCATTTCTGGTCATAACAACAGGAACTTCCAGCTCTTTTGCAGCTAAGCAAATCCGCTCGTCATCCGTTGCCAGGATGACTTGTGACAGCTCGTTACACTTTTTTGCCTGTTCAAAAACGTGCCAGAACATAGGTTTCCCAAGAATATTTGCCAGCGGTTTGCCAGGAAAACGTGTGGATCCGTAACGCGCAGGAATGATTCCATAGCATTTAGGGAGTTTGCTCATTTTCAGAATCGATCCTTTTTTCTCTTTCTTCGTGATCTTCGTGGTAAAATTAAAATTAAATATTTAGTGTCTGAACGAAAAGTGCCAGATTTCTTAAAAGTCCCCTTTTTGTCATAAGTGATAGCATAAACAAAGAGACATTAACTATTCACAATTAGCAATTGATTATTAATTGTTAACTAAAGAGTGTGGTGAACTTTTTAGAATCTTAAGTTCAAGCGTGAAGATAGCTCAAAGACGCAGGAAAAAATAATCAATAATCAATTGTTAATAATTAATTGATAAGGTTCAAGACATCGCTGACCCAAAAGGTCCAAGACATCGCTGACCTTAAGGGTCATTTGGTTCAGGACATCGCTGACCCTATCAAATTATTTTTTAATTTGATACTCTCATTTGTACATAATAATCAAAGGAGGTATCAAATGGAACAAAAACTTCCTTGAATTCCGATATAAGGATCAAAAAAAATGCATATTTTTTCAAAAATACCG
>CAZLRK010000265.1:0-4196 GCA_964561845.1 uncultured Desulfobacterales bacterium
GGGCAGGGTTTAACTGCCAACAGCTTGCCGAAGGCATGATGGTTTGCATTTGCCGACCTCTCACCGGCAAACGCAAAATAATAATTATCTCTGTGATCTCTGTGGCTTTGTGGTGAATATAAATTATCCAATTATAATACGATATCGTATTTAAGAATACGTGTACTAAGGCACAAAGAGGAGATATTAATTTAAACCTTTATCAAAAAAGAATTATATTTTAATCTTTGTGTCTCCGTGTCTTTGTGGCTGAACTATTACCTGCAACCTACAATCCAACAGTACAAGGATTTAACTAAATGAAAGAAAAGCATTTCAAACTATTTATTTTGATAATGATAATATTATTATTTTCAGGTTGTACTTTTAATAAAACGGCAACTATAACGACTGAAAAGAAGCCTACTATTTTAATTAAACCTCCGGGTCCTTATTACCATTTTACAGAGTCCCAATTAAGAAAAAAGGCGGGCAAGCTAGATGAAGCTATTTTACACATCGAGAAAGCCATCGAAAAAGATCCCGAATCTTCATACTTGCAAAGAGAACTGGCGACTCTTTATTTGCAGAAAAATGACAATCAAAAAGTATTAAGTATTGTAGAAAAGATTCTGGAAAAAGATCCAAATGATGTTGAGACACTTATTATGAATGGAAGAATCCAACAGATTCTGAAGAATAATGATGCTGCAAAAGAAGCATATGAAAAGGTTATTACCTGTGATCCGAAACAACAAAATATCTATTTGTTACTTGGTGGATTGTATATGGAGGAAAGTAATTTTAACAAAGCGCAGAAGATATACAATCAGCTTGTTGAACATTTTCCCGGATCGTATGTAGGGCATTATTTTCTTGGTAAGGCCCATATTAAGCAAGGTAATCATTTAAAGGCTGAAAAGGAATTTAAAAAGGCTTTGGAACTGGATCCCAACCTTGATGAGGCAAGATTTGAACTGATAAAACTTTACGAAACCCTTGGTAAAGAGAAAAATATTGTTCGAATATTCAAAGATATTCTTAATCGGAATCCCGCCAATATAAGGGCAGCCATGGAGCTTGGCTATTATTATCATAAGAGCGGCAAAGTGAAAGAAGCTGAAACAATTTTCACGGATTTAGGCAAAAGGAGTATAAATAACCCGGAAGTAATAAAAATAGTTTATCAAACATATATAGATCAAAAAAAATATAAAGCTGCCATAATAGTCCTTAAGAACTTGTTAAGAGGCGCACCGGATAGTTCAGATATTCATTATCTTATCGGTATAGCTTTTGATGGAACCAAAGACATGGACATGTCCATGTCTCACCTAAAAAAAGTAGTTCCAGGCTCAAGATTCTATCAGAACGCTGTTGTTCATATTATTTTTATATATCAAGAACAGGGAAAAATAAGAGATGCAATCAATTTTTTACAAGACGTTATAAAAAAAGTTCCTGATAATCCGGAGTTTATGAACTATCTCGGATCATTTTATGAAGATGTTGAGGAGTTTGGACACGCTGAAAAAGCACTCAAACAGGGAATCGAAATTGATTCTAAGAACATAGATCTTCATTTTCGTCTAGGTGTTGTTTATGATAAATGGGGGAAGAAAGATAGTTCTATTAAAGAGATGAAGGCGGTGATAAGGCTTGACCCCAAAAATGCAGATGCGTTGAATTATCTTGGATATACATATGCCGATCTAGGACGTAATCTTGATGAGGCTGAAAATTTGATAAAAGAAGCATTACAATACAAACCTGATGACGGTTATATCACTGATAGTCTTGGATGGGTTTATTTCAAAAAGGGGCTTTACAAAAAGGCATTGAAGTTATTAAAAAAGGCGGTTGAATTGATCCCGGATGATCCTATCATATTAGAGCATCTCGGTGATGCGTATTTAAAAATTAACGATAAAAAAAATGCTCTTAAATTCTATGAGCGATCCCTCAAACAAAAAAAAGAGGATAAGGAAGAGCTTGAAAAAAAGATTAAGGCGTTAAATGAGGAAGAATTATAGATTTGTCAAAAATGAGCATTTTTCAAAGGTATCGTGGCTTGCGTTTGTTTCCGTTTTTTACTTTTTTGCTTGCAGCAGCCTCACCGACAAGGTAACCCAAAAACCTTACGATTTAAAGGGCACGGCCGGGCAAGCAGAAACCCTGAGAGAAGCCCGGAAAATACTTTTAGAGCTTGAAACCACAAACAATAAACTTAAGACCTTTAAAGGGCTTGGTAAGATAAAATTATGGAACAAGGGTAAACTCCAGACATCCCGTGCGGCATGGATAGGCTCAAGGCAGGGTAAACTTCGTATCGATCTTTTTAGTGTTCCGGGACAACCTTTCGTAAGTCTTTCAAGTGATGGAAAACACCTCTATTTAATATCACACTCCAAACATCGATTTTTTAAAAAGCGGTCAACTGATGCTGGCCTGGAAAAAATCATTTTGATACCTGTTAAATCCATTGATATTATTTCTTTGTTAACTGGTCGCACGCCGGTTTATGAACATAATAGCGTTGGTATAGAAAGGGATGATTCTGGAACGGGATACGTTCTGATACTTAAAAACAGCAGGGCAAGTATAATAGAGAGGATATACCTTGATGAGAGTAAAACAAAAGTTTACAAGGTTGAGATGTTTGACTCATCCGGCATTCTTGTGTACAGGGCGTTATTTGACAGAATGCAAAATATTAATGGATACAGGGTTCCTCTAAAACTTATGATTTTAAATGATGATGTAGTGTTTTCACTTAGTATTGATAAATACTGGACCGATGTTAATGTTTTACCGTCGATGTTTGTTTTGGCGCCTCCTAAATCAGAGTAAGAAAATGATTTGTAATTATAAGAAAATGCAAAAGGCGCCTGAAATATGTTTTACAGTGGAAAGGACTCTTGGAAAGCTGGCAAAATGGTTGCGGATACTGGGCTTTAATACAATTTACGAACCTGAAGTTTCAAGAAACAGTTTTATAGAATCTTGGGAAAATGAGTGTATACTGCTCACTCGAACCAAGCGTATTTATCAAAACAAATATAATTCGCATCAACTTATATTTATTAAATCAAATGATCCCTTTGAACAGTTAAAAGAAGTAATCAAACTCCTTGATCTAAATCCACCGGATATAAAGCCGTTTTCTAGATGTACAAGGTGCAACACGCTTTTAAACAAGACAGAAAAAAATTCCATACGCGGTAAAGTACCTGACTATATCTGGGAAACCAATGATATTTTTCAAATGTGCAACGATTGTCATAGAATATACTGGCCTGGTAGCCATACAAGAAATTGCAAGGAAATAATAAAGAAAGTGTTCGAACGGTTTACTGAAAAAGATGAAAAAGAACAATCCAAAATCGAGAAGAGTTGTTGCCCTTGAAGCACGCCTTAGAAACTGTAAAAATGTTGTGACGTTAGGAGTTCGGCCAAATTTTTCAGATTATGGTTATGAAGAGGCCTGTATGATACGGGATGCAGAAAAGATATATTATCCTACCACATTTTACGCTGATCTATTTGATACTATGGGCAAACGCACTTTTCCAAGCTATCATACATATAAATGTGTTCAGGATAAGATAAAACAGACCGCCTTGTTTGATTTACTCAAGATACCGCATCCCAGAACAAAAGTTTTTTATGGAAATCGCCAGAAGACCTTAATTGACGATTATTTTGACTTTCCGTTCATCGGTAAAATTCCAAGGGGATCTGCGATGGGTAGAGGAGTATATCTTATCAGAGACAAAGATGAGCTTTCAGCATATTGTGACTTAACAGCAACAGCCTATATTCAGGAATATTTGCCGGCAGATCGAGATGTGCGGGTAGTTATTATTGGAAAAAAAATTGTTCTTGCCTACTGGAGAATTACGGCTCAAGGCGAATTTCGAAGTAATGTTGCAGTGGGTGCAACTATCAGCTTAGATCGTGTTCCACAGCAAATACTTGATCTTGCTCTTCATATTGCATTGTCGTGCCAATGGGACGATGTGGGTATTGATATCCTGATGAACAACAATAAATTATATGTCCTTGAGGCGAATATGAAATATGGCAAGGAGGGTTTCAGAACGGCAGGGATAGATTATTTTAATCTTATGGAAAGAATGATCCAAGATGGCGATATATAGACTGAGACCTTTGAAAAACGCCCCCTTTTGTCCAATTTCTGTGTTAGGCTCAAATTT
>CAZLRK010000266.1:0-4174 GCA_964561845.1 uncultured Desulfobacterales bacterium
TACCGAAAAAGATGATGAATGCAAATACGCCGGCAAAAGCGGGCAAAACAATCGGCAAAAGGATCAGGGCCGTAAAAACGGTCTTCCCCCAATGTCTGTATCTAGCTAGAATATACGCCAGGGGCACCCCGAACAAGGTGGTCGTCAGGAGCACCAGCGTGCTCAGGAGCAGTGTGTTTCCAAGGGTTTTAAGATAATAGGCGTCCTGGAAGAATTCCAGATAGTTTCCTAGGCCCCAGCTGTCGGTGCCGGAGATTTTGAAGCTCTCCTGCACCAAGATTGACAGCGGAAAAATCACCAGGAAGGCGATGATCAACCACAGGAGTGCCGCCAGAATGATATTACCGCGAAACATATTACCTCTTTCCCTCCCTGAGGTTATCGTTCATAGGTTCAGAGTTTCCCGCCTCCGGGCGGGAGTCAAACCACAAATCGGAAGTCTTGGATCGGTTATTGAAAAGAAACCGAATAATGAATAGCCTTTAACAAACTAAAGTAATGTACGGGCGAGTATTGACCCGCCCGCACATCTGGTTGGAAGCGTGGTACACATTACCGCTTTTAGGGTGAGACCAACAGGGCACGTGCCTTCGCTGCCGCCAAACGGGCGGCGGCAAATGCGCCATCCATCTCGAAGAGCTTGCGGGCTTCTTTTATTTTCGATTCAGCCTTTGTCACGTCTGCCTTCGCGGATTTGGCCTCTTCAATTTCTTCTTCAACTTCCTCAATCAGGAACAGACTGCTCTTCAATTTACCCCACTTGCGGTAAATCTCATACTCATATTTCTTGTTGACTTCATCCCATCTCTTGGTCGCAAGATCCAGATCGTATTCAATAAACCCGACCTTCAGATCCCAAAATGAATCAACCCCCAGCGCTTTCTTGGCGTGCTTGGCCATAGTGACGCCTTCTTTTTCCCACACGGAGAATTTAATATCGGTACTGGCGGCGAAGTAACGGCCCTCGAGCACATATTTTTGTCCCTCCGCGCTGAATAACCAGTCCAGAAAGATCTTCCCGGTTGCTTCGTTGGGCGCACCTTTCAGCAAGGCCACGGCCTCCGGAACCAGGATCGTTTTTTCCGGGAGCAAATCACGCACGGGATAGCCGTCTTTGCGCGCAGCCATGGCATTCATTTGCGGCTGTGCGACCCCGATGGGGACTTCACCGCGCTTCACCAAGTTGGTCGTATCCGTGCTGCCGGTAGAGAAGCGAGCTAACTGTGCCGCCAACAACCTGAGATATCTCCAAGCTTCCTTTTCTCCAAATGCCTGCAGAAGGATTTCAATGGCTTCATGCATTGTGCCGGAGGCATATGGCAGCGTATGCACAATATTGCCCCTGTAAATGGGGTTGAGCAAATCGTTCCACGTTTTGGGCGGCGGCAGTCTCAGCTTTTTCAAAACCTTCTCGTTGTATAGATTGGTGACGATCCAGGGTGCGAAACAGGTCCAATAATCACTTTCATCCTTTACCTTCATACCGTGCCATGCGGCGGGGACTTTATCCCAACCCTTGGGACGGTAGGGGACAAGCAATCCGTCTTGCTTTAAGATTTCATGCGCCGGAGCGCCTGCGCCCAGAAAGATGTCGGCATCCGGTTTGCCGCCCCATATCCTCACCTTGTCTACGCAGACCGGCCATCCGCCCGGCCGTACGAAGGTGATGTCAATGTCTTTGCCATAGGTCTTCTTATAATACGCCTTGAAACCCTTGTTCAGACTGGCGGATAACTCCTTGTAAACAGGACCAACCCATCCGATTTTGTCTTTGGCCTGCGCTTGTGCCGCAAAAATTGGCATGAGCAGCAGCGCCATTGAAACGACAGCAAAAATTGTTGTGGTCAAGATTCTCTTTTTCATTTTGGCCTCCTTTCTTGTGACATTGTCACAGTTGAAAAATAAAAATTTCTTCCGTTAGTCTACAACCCGACACCTTGCCATCAATTTTTTCCTGTAATGAATCACCCCCTTTTTCTGGATACTATCATGGCGGAAAAAGGATAGTATGTCAAGCTTGAAAGATAAGAATTTACGTAACAGTTCACCATACAAAAAATATTTGACAGGATAACAGGATACATAAGATATTATTCCAGTTAATCACAAAATCACAATCCTGCCTGAGCGAGAATGCTCGTAGTCAGGAAAAACCTGCAGTTTTAGAGCATGTTCATCTATATGAAAATTTATAATCTATGTATTTAAATGATATTACAGTTAATTTTTGTGTTAATAATCATAGGATAAATTCTTCCTGAGAAATGCGGGCTAATCTATGTTATGATGGAAGGGGGGCCGGCGACGTGGGCAACAACCGATTACCGAATTTCGGCAAAATTGAAGATGATTCGTTTTACCAACCCGCAATTGGGATTGTTTTTGCAATATTGGCAGCGTACACATTGACCTGCTTCATGAGATCCATCAGTTCCATATGCACCTCATGGGTCTCAATCGATTCCTTCCGTTTTTCAAGGAGTCGTTCCAGGTGATGGTTCCTGTATTGTGATTCTAATTCTAAGTATTTTTTCTCTTTTGCAATAACTTTCTGTATCTTCTTGGGACTCGCCTTGCCGAAAGCTTTTTTCAACCGACGGATTTGTTTGCATATCTTTTCATTATAACTCAACAATTCTTCTTTACCTTCTTTTGAAAAATCCATATTAACTTTATGTTTTTTTGGAATCAACGGCATCATATTCCTGTGGATAATATCGCCGATACTTTCCATATCCTTTACAATGGACATCATACCCCAAACTTCGCTGGCTTGTTCTTCGGACAGTTCCTGCCGGCCTATTTTAATCAGATAATCCACAACCTTTTCTTCTAGAAAATCGATTTTTTTTTCACGCATATCAAGCCCTTCAAGCAATGAAAGTTGCGGATAGATTTCATCCTGTATGGGTTCTTTGGAAATAAACGGAACAATAACCGCACGCATCATTCTTCCTAAGAGTTTGGCCATACGAGAAATTTCCGTGCGGGCCAGATTAATTGCAAATTCCGGTGTTGAAATCATACTGTCATCCAGGTGCCATGTAGCCGGTTTAATGCCTTTTTCCTCCTCTTTATCAGGTAGAATCCTAAGTATGTATTTGGCAAAAATTGCAGTAAATGGAAGAAAGATCAACCCCAGACTTACGTTAAAGATGGTGTGGGCATTTGCAATTTGGCGGGCTGTATCTGAATTAAATTTGGCTGCGATGTTTCGAATAATATCCGCAAAAAAAGGAATCCAGAAAATAAATAAAAGCACGCCGGCAATTTTAAAAAGTACGTGAGCAAGCGCCACTCTTTTTGCATCACGGGAAGTACCGATACTCGCAAGCCCGGCAGTGACGCAGGTTCCGATATTGGCGCCAAAAATCAACGGAATGCCGGCTTCCAATGTAATTAGTTGCTGTTGCGCAAGGACGATAACGATGCCTGTAAATGCGCTGCTGCTTTGAATAAGAGCAGTAAACACCGTGCCTATGAGCAAGCCTGTAAGTGGATTTTCCAATCCTTTCATGAGATTTATAAATTCCGGATAGGTTCGTAACGGCTTCATTGCATCGCTCATGAGTTTCATTCCAAAAAACAGAATGCCAAACCCAAGAATTGCTTCGCCAATATGTTTTACCTGGTCGGTTTTGCCGATCATCCGAATTATAAAACCGATTACAATCATCAGCAGCGCATAATCGGTTAGTTTGAATGCAATTAATTGCGCTGTGATTGTCGTGCCGATATCAGCCCCCAGAATTACACCCATCGCTTGTGCAAAAACCATCAATTCCGCCTGCACAAAACTCACCAGCATCACGGTTGTAGCACTGCTGGATTGAATAACCATTGTAACAAAAGCACCGACGATAAAGGCTATGAACCGATTTTTGGTTAAGGCTTCAAGGATTGAGCGCATTTTGCTTCCTGCCGATTTTTTCATGCCCTCACTCATCTTTTCCATACCATAAAGGAAAAGAGCTAATCCTCCAAACAATCCAATTATCATGAATGCCCAGGATATTTCAGCAGGTTCATTGCTGCCTGCGTACAGGGTGTTTGTAAAAAATAATACTGCAACAAAAATAGCGAACAGAAATTTTATTTGTACTTTTATCTGCTTAATGTCCATGGTTCTAAACGGTTTCATATTCGATACTTTATGCTATGAACAAATTTGATG
>CAZLRK010000267.1:0-4163 GCA_964561845.1 uncultured Desulfobacterales bacterium
AATTTTCGCCTGCCTTGAACTTGAACAAAATTGAGCATTTTTCAAAGGTCTCTATGATGAATTCCAGACTTATTCAATTCTTCAGGACAACCTAAAGATATTCGAAACGATAGAATAGATAAGCCATTCCCGAACTTACCGCATACAAGCAGGCGGAAGATTATGTATTTAATAATACCCATTTTTTTGAAGGGAAAAAATGTCGGTAAAACCGAGAATGTATGTGAATAGAAATACTATAAACACCAATACTGCTAAGCCAAGTAGGGTGCTTAAAGCATCACCACCTGCCGGCAGTTGATCGATTCGTGCGGCGAGTTCCGCAATTTCCTGGTCGGTGAGGCTGTCTACCCGTGCCTTTGCTTCTTTATGATTCACACCCCAGGCCTCCAAGTGTTTGCGAATTTCGGAACGATCGAGGAATATATGTATACGTTCACGCGCAAGATTCTGCTGGTTTTGCTTGAGGATTTCTGCCGTGTTTATCATTACTGCATGGGCTGGTGTCGAGATAATAGTAAAGGAAATTAGAGATAAAATTACCAGGCAAGCTATCGGTCTTCTCATGTGTCGCAAAGAACTCATAATCTGTCTCCTTTTATTATAGGATTCTAAAATTGGTTTTTAGTTAATATCTTGCCTCAAAAACTCGTTCAAAACAAGGAACTTTATAGAAGCAGATTTCAAAAGTTAGCCGTTACATTAGCAAAAATCTGTGCAGGCTGTCAAATTTTTATTGACAACTTTTACCTGTTAATATAATTATTAGCGAAAAATGCAGGCTGAAGCTTGCACTTATTACAACCACTTCATTAAAATAAAAAACTAAAACCACGAAGGTATTTGTATCATGAAGATACGGGTGATTCGTGGTTTTTTTTTGCGGTGACGGAGGAAATTATGAAAAATGTTAAATTTTTAGTTCTATTGGTTTTAGTGTTTTTTATTTTTACGGGAACGGCCATTGCCCATTATGGAATGATAATCCCGTCAGATTCCATGGTTATGCAGGACGACCATAGAATCATAAATCTTAAACTTTCCTTTTCACATCCCTTTGAAGGAATAGGTATGGAACTGGCTAAATCGAAAGTGTTTGGAGTAGTAGCCAACGGGGATAAACAGAATCTACAAGGAAAACTTAAAAAAACACAGGTTATGGGACATACGGCATGGCAGCTTGACTACAGGGTGAAACGACCGGGTGTTTACATGTTCTATATGGAGCCCACACCTTACTGGGAACCGGCTGAGGATGTTTTTATTATCCATTACACCAAAACGGTAGTGACGGCATTTGGAGATGATGAAGGATGGGATGGGGAAATCGGCCTCAAAACCGAGATAGTTCCCCTTTCAAAGCCTTTTGGACTTTATGGCGGAAATGTTTTCCAGGGGGTTGTTAAACTCGACGGCAAACCAGTCCCCCATGCTGAAGTTGAAATAGAATACTACAACGAAGACAACAGGTCGGAAGCACCGACGGATTACATGATTACCCAGACCATAATGGCCGACCGAAACGGGGTTTTTACCTATGCAGCGCCAAAGGCCGGTTGGTGGGGTTTTGCTGCGTTGAACACGGCGGATTTTAAACTCAAGTGGAACGGGAAAGACAAAGATGTGGAAATAGGCGCTGTGATTTGGGTAAAGTTTCACGATTGGAAGGTGAAATAGGTTTAAAACAATGCATATATCTGAAGGTATATTATCCGGGCCTGTCTTGATTTCAGGCGCTGCTCTGGCAGCAGCCGGCACGGCAATCGGGCTTAAAAATTTCGATTATGATCGTATTGCAAAGGCAGGCATTCTTTCCGCCGCTTTTTTTGTGGCCTCGCTCATACACGTCCCGATCGGGCCTTCAAACGTTCACCTGATTCTTAACGGTATTGTAGGGCTCTTACTCGGATGGACGGCTTTTCCGGCTATTCTGGTTGCATTATTGCTTCAGGCCGTGATTTTCCAGTTTGGCGGAATCACTACCCTTGGAGTGAATACAATTATCATGGCATTGCCGTCCATCATCTGTTATTATTTGTTCGGATCGCTGATTCATAAAAAACATTTCATTTCGCTATTAGTGGCTTTTACCTGCGGTTTCTTTTCTGTTTTCATCAGCGCTTTACTCGTTGGAATTGCCTTAATTTTCACCGAAGAAAAATTTCTGACGGTTTCCGCAATGCTGGTAATTGCACACCTTCCCGTGATGATCATCGAAGGAATTGTTACTGTTTTTTGTCTGGCCTTTTTAAAAAAGGTTCAACCTGCTATGCTTCCCGGATTACCAGTGATCGGTGATCAGTGATCAGTAATCGGTGAATGGTGAATGGTGACCGGTGACTGGTGATCAAAAGGAGAAACAAATGAATAAAAATTGCCTGAATTATTATTTTAGAAGCAAGATTCTTGGCTATATTATTTTTGTAATGATCTTGTCGTTTGGAATCGGCGATGCAAATGCGCACAAAATTAATGTATTTGCTTGGGTGGATGAAGATACTGTCTTTGTCGAGTCCAAATTCAGCGGCGGGAAACGGGTCAAAGAAGGAACGATTACTGTGTCCGACCTTGAGGGGAATCAACTCCTGAGCGGAAAGACGAATGATCAAGGAGAATTCTCATTTCAGATTCCCAAAAAGACGACTTTAAAAATTGTACTTATAGCGGGCATGGGACATCAGGGAGAATGGACGATTCCTGTCGAAGAAATTGAGACGGTTAGTGTAATAGAAACAAGAAAATTGGTTCAAAAGGAAACCGCTGAAAACGAGCCGGAAAGCATAATTCGGTCAATACCAGAACCTGTACCGTGTTCAGATGAAATCCAGCTGGCCCTGGAAAAAGCCTTGGATAAAAAACTGAAACCTGTTATGAAAATGCTGGCTGAATGCCGGGAGCAGGGCCCCACTGCCAACGATATATTTGGTGGGATAGGCTATATTTTTGGGTTGGCAGGAATAGCGGCATATTTTCATTATCGCCGAAAGAAAGATTGACAGTTTCGCAAAAAGTCCAACTTCTGTGTTGTGCTGCATTTCGTAATCATTCAACGTACGATAAGTACGCCTCATAATTACAAAATTTGCACGCCTTGAATTTGAACTTTTTACGAAACCGTCTAAATTGGACTTTTTACGAATTCATCAAGATTAAGCATTATTATGATAAATGAAACGTTTATAGTTGAAAACTCACGAATCCAGCAGCTTGAACCGCGGGTCAAGATCGCTTTCGCAACAATTTATTCATTTGTTGTGGCGCTTTCATCTCAGTTTTCGGCTTTGCTCGCAGCAGTTTTCCTGTCGTTGTTGCTGGTCCGCATGGCCGGTTTAAATTTTTGGGAAGTTACCAAAAGATTGGCAGTCATAAACGGTTTTATCTTTTTTTTATGGCTTGTATTACCCCTGACCTTTGCAGGAGAACCGCTTTTTAATCTCGGGCCCCTCACCGTGACTCGCCAAGGTGTAATCCTTTCTGCGCAGATCACACTCAAATCAAACGCTATTCTATTGGTAATTATCTCTCTAATCGCCACGATGCCCCTTGCCACTTTTGGGCATGCGCTCAATCACCTTCGTATTCCGGAAAAGATTGTTCACCTGCTATTGATGACCTACCGTTACATTTTTGTAATAGAATTTGAATATTTAAGGCTTATTCGGGCTGCGAAAATCCGCGGTTTTCGTGCCGAAACCAGCATGCATACTTATAGAACCTACGCATACCTTATCGGAATGCTCTTTGTTCGGGCTGCGGTCCGGGCTGAACGGGTTTGCCAGGCAATGCAATGCCGCGGTTTCAAAGGCAAATTTTACTCTCTTCAAGAGTTTCAGCCCTCACGACTAAATTGGATATTTTCGATGCTTATGTCAGCCGTGATAATTGGTCTGGTCATTTGTAATATTTTAGCTGTTTGAAAACCAGGGCCGCTTCAAAGGTAATTAAATTTTAAACCGTGTAAAACTCGCATATAAATGAGAGTAAAGAAAAAACAGTGAATGTCATATTAATAAAACAAGTAAGTAATAAATGCCGATTAGCCTTTAAAACGCACCAATTCAATCCCTGTTTTTTCTTAACTCTCACTAATATGCTCAGACAGTTACACGATTAAAAATTGAACAACCTTTGAAGCTTGATAGTTACTTTCATAAGGCTAAATT
>CAZLRK010000268.1:0-4098 GCA_964561845.1 uncultured Desulfobacterales bacterium
TCTGCTAGCTTTTTTTTAAAAAAAAAGACTTGACTTAAATAAACCAGACGCAAAGAACGCAGAGGTAATTTTTTTTATTGTTTTCCGTTGATCCCGCTCTTAGCGGGACAGGGACGCCGGAAAACAATAAGAACCATGCCCTGCGGGCATTTAGGGTTTAAAAATATCGCGTAGCGATTGATTTTTTTCTTTTCTTTGCGCTTTGCGGTGAAAAAAACAATATCAAATTACATAAATCTACACATTTTAAGTAAAACGCTTTTCTAACAAAAGTCCATTGTAAAGGGGTTTACGAAAATTTATTACAAAAACTAAACTAGTAGCATATATTAATACTTGAATTTGTTCCAAATTAAACCGGACACTACTGATGTTTGATGAAGTCATAAAAAGTTAGTAACGTTTAAAAGTTACGGCTTTTTTTAGAAGAGTTCAAAGCTGGAAAAGGTAATGCAAATTTCTGAAAGGCGATATCACTGTATAATTTCTATAGTGCTCACAGTGACCAAAATATTTGGGATTTGCGCCACGTAAGCTCTATTGTTAGAGATACTGTTTGCTAAATCCCAAATATTTGGTCACCGTCTCCTAAATAAATTGATATCGCCTTTCAGAAATTTGCATTACCGAACAGATTGTTAAATGACTTCATTAAGTTTGGTAACCTGTTATGCCGTAACTTTTGGACGTTACCAACAAGTTATGCCAATCATCAATCCCGAGGAGAGTTCCAAACGAAAATGATTATAGATAAAAATAATACAAATCTAAAAGAAGATGACACCATTTACGGCTATCGTATTAAACGGATAGTTGAACTTAAGCAAATCAATTCATTTTTCTATGTACTTGAGCATGATTCTACAGGATCTAAGCATATTCACATAAGTAACAATGACAAAGAAAACACATTCAGCGTGGCCTTTAAGACCGTTCCAAAGGATTCTACCGGCGTTGCACACATCTTGGAACATACTGTGCTATGTGGTTCTAAAAAATTTCCCGTTCGAGATCCTTTTTTTTCAATGCTTAAGAGGAGCCTGAGCACCTTCATGAATGCGTTCACTGCGTCTGACTGGACAATGTACCCTTTTTCCAGCCAGAACAAGAAAGATTTTAATAATCTCATGGATGTTTATCTTGATTCTGTTTTTTTCCCAAATTTGGAAGAGCTTAACTTTAGGCAGGAAGGTCATAGACTTGAAGTTGAGTATGATTCAAAACGCCCTGATTCTTTCAAGCTGGTTTATAAAGGTGTGGTGTACAACGAGATGAAGGGTGCTATGTCATCACCTGACCAGGTATTAATACGAAATCTTTTAAAAGCCCTGTATCCGTCTACAACTTACAAACACAACTCAGGAGGTGATCCGGCCGTAATCCCCACATTGACATATGATCAGCTTTTGGCTTTTCACAGGCAACATTATCACCCAAGCAATGCATTTTTTTACACCTATGGAAATCTACCTTTAACTGAGCATCTGCAATTTATTAATGATAAAATATTAAATAAGTTTGATCGTATTGACCCCAAAACGGAAGTATTTTCCCAACCGCGATGGGAAAAACCGCAGCAGGTAGAATATCCATATTCACTCGGACAAAATGAAGATCCGATGAAAAAACATCAAATTTGCCTGGCATGGCTGACAACAGACATCAAAGATACTTATGAGGTGCTGATTCTTACATTGCTTGAGCAGATTCTTTTAGGAAATCCCGCGTCCCCCCTTCGCAAGGCCCTGATAGATTCAGAACTTGGCACTGCCTTAAGTGACGGAACCGGCTTTGATGCTGATAACAGGGATACCATGTTTGCTTGTGGCTTAAAGGATGTTAAGGAATCTGCCGGAGGAAAAATCGAGAAAATTATATTTGATGTTTTACAGGATCTTGTAAAAGAGGGAATTGACAAAAAATTGATTGAATCTGCAATTCATCAGTTGGAATTTCATCGGAAAGAGATCACAAACATGCCATATCCATATGGTATAAAATTGTTGCTATTATTTTCAGGCTGCTGGTTTCATGGGGGTGATCCGGAAAGAATTTTAAAGTTTGACGCTGATCTTGAACGGCTTCGGGATGAACTTTCCAAGGGGCCTGTTTTTGAAAACCTAATAAAAAGGTATTTTATAGATAATCCACACAGGGTTCTATTGAAACTTATACCTGATCAGTTGATGGAACAAAATGAAAACCACCGGGTTGCGTCTGAGCTTGAAAGTATCAGGGCCAAAATATTGCAGCCTGACTTTAATAAAATAAAGGAAGATGGGAATGCTTTAAAACAGCTTCAGGATGCTGCTGAAGATATTTCCTGTCTTCCGACCTTAGAGCGGGAAGATATTCCTCCATCAGTTGAAATTATAAAAGAAACAACTTCGTATAATATTGCGAAAACCACTTTCTATAAGCAACCAACCTCCGGAATTTTTTACTTTTCAGCTGTTGCAGGAACGGGATCTTTGCAAAAAAATTTGATTCCTCTTGTTCCTTTTTTCTGTTTTGCACTCCCTAAAATAGGCACTTCCATTCATGACTTCACTGAGATGGCACAGCGTATTGATGCTTACACCGGCGGCATCAGCTTATTAGCCAATGCAAGTACCCGTTTCGACGTGCAGGGTTCTTGTGTCTCCTTTATTTCATTTAACGGGAAGTGTCTGGTCCGCAATCAGGACAAGATGTTTGAAATAATTAAAGAGCTATTATGTAAATTCGACTTTTCGGATCTTGTTCGCTTAAAAAGCCTACTTCTAGAGTATCGAGCCGGGATGGAATCCATGATTATACATAATGGCCACAAGTTTGCTATTTCACTTGCTTCCCGTAACTTTTCACAAGCTTTTGCACTTAGTGAAATTTGGTCCGGCATACACCAGTTACAAACCATAAAAGACATTACTAATGATCTTAAAGACGATAAATTAAAATCGATTTCTGAAGATTTGGCATTAATCGGTAAAAACCTTTTAACGAATAATAATTTAAAAACTGTGTTAATTGGTGAAAATCAGGCATTATCAGACGCATCTCCCCACGTTGTATCCTTACAAAATGAACTTGTCAAAGGAGTATCTGACGGTTTTTCCCCACCGAAAATTATGGTGAAAGATAAAATTTCCAGAGAAGGATGGAGCACTTCTTCTGCGATCTCATTTGTGGCTCAAGCGTTTATGACCGTTAACATGGAACATAAAGACGCTCCTGCTTTATCCGTAATAAGTAAAATGCTTCGATCCTTGTATATTCACCGTGAGATTCGAGAAAAGGGGGGCGCGTATGGAGGATATGCCATATACAATCTTAACAACGGACTTTTTTGTTTTGCTTCATATAGAGATCCCCACATAGTTTCTACTCTGAATGTATATGAATCTGCTAGATCTTTCATAAGATCCGGGAAATACAATGATGAAGATGTTAAAGAAGCTATCCTGCAAGTATGCTCAGAAATTGACAAACCTGACCCTCCAGGACCTGCGGCCAAGAAAGCGTTTTTCAGAAAGTTAATTTCTCTTACAGATGAATCCAGGAAACATTTTAAAAGAAAGCTCATTGAATTAAACCACAAAGAGGTTGTCAAAGTTGCGGAAAAGTATTTTGATGAAAACAGAGAAGGCAGGGCAGTTGCAGTAATATCAGGTGAAGATAAATTGAAAGAGGCAAATAAAAAGATTGAAGGTGATCTTTTGGAGCTATACAGGATTTAGAAACTGCGATAGTTGTAATATTTTAGCTGTTTAAAAACATGCCGCTTCAAAGGTAATTAAATTTTGAAATGTGTAAAACTCACGTATAAGTGAGAGTAAAGAAGGAACAGTGTATACCATATTAATAAAACAAGTAAGCAATAAATGCCGATTAGCCTTTGAAACATACCGATTCAATCCCTGTTTTTTCTTAACTCTCACTAATACGCTCAGACAGTTACACGATCTATATAATTCTAATTACTTTCATGAGGTTGAATTGTTATAAAATTTCTAATTGTTTTTAGAAGGCTAAATTAATACGTTATTTTTAATTACCGGACTTTTTTCTTGAATTCCGATATAAGGATCAAAAAAAATGCATATTTTTTCAAAAATA
>CAZLRK010000269.1:0-3967 GCA_964561845.1 uncultured Desulfobacterales bacterium
TCAGTGTCGGTTATTGTGAGACTTGCAGGGTCAATTAAATCGAGACGTAGCAGTTGCCTATGGCAGACAATGGCATGGAGGTCAGTGATATTCCGTGTCTTTCAGTGATGAACTCTTACATATCCATATTTATAGTAAAATATACTGCTGTCTCTCCGCCCTTGTTTAAACCGCGGGCAACACCGATTGTCGGGGTTATTTTGAGCCGGTAGCCGAGTGTCATATCTAATCTTGCCTCTAGGCCAACTCCTGTCTTTAATCTATCGGTTGAATATTTTTCCCTGTCACTCCATACCTCTCCTGCATCTGCAAAAAAAGCCCCATGCAATCTGTCCCAAAAAAAAGGTTTTGTGCCGATACCTCTAAAGATGTACCAAATAGGCGTCCTGTATTCCAGAGTCCCCATGGCAAAATATTTTCCTGCTGCAAATCTTGAAGGATAGCCGCGTAAAGGATATTCCGATTGTTGTGGATAGCCGCCCATTTGAAATGCCTCCTGCAAAGTCCTGTCTCCATAAGACGCCGCTCCGGATAAATTTAAATATATTACGTGATGCCTAAGATAATCCGAAGGCATCTGAAAATATTCGGCATAGGAGGCAATATATTCCTTTGAATCGAGATCGCTTCCCGTCTCTATTGAATAGTATCTGTGCTGAAGGCTTATCTTCCGTCCCTCCTCATGGCTTATGGAGTACGGATATTTAAGGACATTATAAAATTCAACACCTGCAAAGATATTGTTCCTCTTCCCTTGAAAAAGAGTATCATCAAGGGTAGTCTGCTCTACATCCTTGTCCAAAGCCTCCTGTTTCTGGATATGATATCCCAGTGTGAAGTTATACCGCGATTCCAGTCTATTTATTGGAACATGCATGCTCAGGCTAATAGATCTATTCATTTCATAATAATCGCCATCCTGAAGAAGGCCTGAATAAAATACGGGCACCTCATGAGCCTGGAGCATAAAAGTTGGATAAGCATAGTCATTCAAATAAGTTAGGTTATAATAGTTTCTATCGCTCGAAGTCCCGAAATCAAGTTGGGCCAAATAAGTATTATACCCGACTACATCCTGCCCGGCTGTAAACACACCCACAACCGCTCCTTCATGATCCCCATCGAGCGTGGGAAGCCAGAATCTTGGAAGAAGGGTTCTCCATGCAGAATATGACCTGGGCTGGTTAATTACAGGGGGAGGTCGATTGTTGTTGAGCGACTCGACCTTTTGAGGGCCTACATAAGACTCTGGTTCATTATCCTCCTCCCAATAGGTCTTGATAACGGAGGTATGTTCTATCATCCACTTTTCCGGGTTATATTCAATATTGGCTATTTTAAAGCCCTTTGAGCTATATGATGAAAAGCTCATCCCGCTACCGTCCGGAGATATGTCAGGATGAAACGCACCCCCGAGGATATGGGTTATCTGATATCTTTTTTCGTCTTTTATTGAATAGGCATAGAGGTTATAAACTTTTGTCTCATCTGATGTGTAGATGATATATCTCCCATCCGGAGACCATGTAGGAAACGCGTTGTTATTGATATCTTCAAACAATAGTATATCTGTCTTTTCCGTTACATCATAGATGTGAATCCCGCTTCTGCCTTTGTTTTCCGTTAGCGAATATACGATATATTTTCCATCAGGAGACCATCTGGGATTTGCGAGTCGCATAAACTTGTATCCTGTTAGTTTGTTCAGCTTGCAATCTTCTTCTCCAAGTTCAATGAGTGCAAGATTCTGGTTTCCATTTTCATTTGTTACGACAGCAAAACTCTTGCCGTCGGGTGAAATATCGGGTTCTTTTACGCGAAGGCCGCTGGTAAGTCTCTTCAGTTTTCCTTTTTTTAAATTGTAAGAAAATAAGTCCTGGTATATATTAAATCCCCTTTTTATCTCCGCCTGACTGAAATAAATCAGTTTTCCGTCGGGAGACCAGCAGATATTACGGTCTGAAGGAAGGCGTCTTACTATCTCCTTTATGTCCGTCCCATCCTTTTTGGCTATCATTATAGCTTCATGTCTGTGTGGATCACTCATGTTAAAGGCAATATGCTCGCCGTCCGGAGAATATCGGGGATTTGTATTTTTTTCACCACGGATGTCAAATATCTTTAAGGGGGTAAAAGGAGTCTGTTTTAATATTTCAATTTTTTCCCATTCTTTTCTCGCTAAATCTTTTATCATTTCACTATAGAGTGTGCTGTACTTCTTTCCGAAAAGCCTTAAGACAGCCCCATTGATAAAGTAAGGAATTCTCCCGGCATGAATCGTATTGAGTCTTCCGAATGCATCTTTTCCATATCTTTTAGCAATATATTTTTGTAATGTAAGACCGAATATATATGGAAGATTTCCGTCTGGCCAGTATGGGACATCTCCGTTTATCTGGTCTACCGAAGGTATGTTATTCTCAGCCACAGCCATTCTGAGAATCATCTCGTAGAAGGTACTTCTTCCCCTCCCCTTATCTGTGAATTCTGTCTCTCCCCAGGTTGCCATTCCCTCATGCCACCATAGAGGTAAAAAAACGTTTGGTGGCGCAGCTAAAATGAAAACCAGTAACGAAAGAGGATTCAAAGGCGGAATCGGCTTCCCGAAGATCTTGCGCATGACTTTTGAATATCCCCTTGCCGTATCTGATGTAAGTATATGAATGTATTCATGGATTATTAGTGTCTTTAACCAGTCTTCATAGTCTCCTATGGTCATATCTATTGAGGGAGGGACAATCTTAAGATAAATTAAATTATACGGAAGAACCGAGGAAAAACCATTGGCAAAGTCAGTATCATCAATTAATACCATTTGAGTCTTTTCCCTGGGCTCCCATTTAAACTGATTGACTAGCAAAGAGTGTTGCTCCTCTGCAATGTTTGCAACTTTTTGTGCCGTTTCATCAAGTCCCTGATGAAAATGTATTAAAAAGTGCTCGGTTTCAATGGTGGAAAATTTAAAGGACGTATCTATATTGGCGGCATGTAAGGGAACAACTTGAAATACAAGGCAAAATACAAATATAAAGAGGAATCGTTTCATCTATTACAGCAAAGTACTTGGAATTAGAATTTGTAATATTGAAGAATCTAAGCCCAAATGACCTATCTTTGATTCTTTCCCAGAGAAAGCATAAGTGCTAATTTAACAATTAAGGTTCTTCTCCAATTTAGTTGTTGAATTAAGAAAATAATAATCAATAATCAATTACTAATATTTAATGATTAATGTCTTTTTGTCAAAGTTAGTGCTTATGACCAGAGATGGAACAGCACTTTTGGCTAATTCAACGCATTGTTAGAGTTAAGTTCTATCTCAATACTCCAGTACTCCATCACTCTCTGAAACAATCCAAGGCAGAGTTGATTAACTCTAACCCACCCATCGTAAGTGTTTCCCGGATTTCAATAAAAAACCCGGAACCAGTATATGATTCCGGGTTTATATAGATTTTCGGCGGCGTCCTACTCTCCCACTCGGCTTCCCGGGTAGTACCATCAGCGCAGAAGAGCTTAACTTCCGTGTTCGGGATGGAAACGGGTGTTGCCTCTTCGCCATAGCCACCGAAAAAGTTTTCAATTTTATTCTTTTAATCGGTTATAAGCACATAGAAACGTTCAAATGTTTATATCAAATTTTGTGGCCAAGCCTCACGACCTATTAGTACCAGTAAGCTAAACATATTACTATGCTTACACACCTGGCCTATCAACCTTGTAGTCTTCAAGGGGTCTTCAGTCAGACACTCAGTCAGACTGAGTGCTTGATGGGATATCTAATCTCGAGGGTGGCTTCCCGCTTAGATGCTTTCAGCGGTTATCCGTTCCGAACTTAGCTACCCAGCAATGCCGATGGCACGACAACTGGAACACCATTGGTTCGTCCATTCCGGTCCTCTCGTACTAGGAACAGATCCTCTCAAATATCCTACGCCCACGAAAGATAGGGACCAAACTGTCTCAC
>CAZLRK010000270.1:0-3940 GCA_964561845.1 uncultured Desulfobacterales bacterium
AATATAAAAACAGATTTAACTGGGCAGGCAAAATTGAGCATTTTTCAAAGGTCTCGTCTTGATGTATACGTAGTACGAAAAGATTACGTTTCTGAACCCAAAAAAACTGACGCATTTTTACCTGTGAACACAAAATTTCCCACTTCCTTGACCAATGAACCAAAATTGTGCTGAAATACCTCCAAGCCAAAGGGTTCTATGTGATTTAGACGACTGGTATCAATAAAAACCTTTGTGGCCCGAAGACAATTTTTCTTTATGAGAAAAAGGAGCTCCATTGCCGACGACCCGTCAAAATCACCCATCAGTTTCATATGAAGACTATCTTTTTTGTGTAGAGTCGTTATTTGGAAATTTGAAGCCATCAACCGTTACCCTCCAAACAATACTTACGCCAGGCGCAATCAGGATTGTCACAATCCACGTCTTGTTTTCGAAAGCAGTCGGGTTTACCCTCAGCGCGTTGAACACTTCTAACCAGATTAGTTATATCTACAAAGCTTTTTTGGGAACTCATATTACAAGCATTGGTTGAAGCATTAGTTTCTTTTGGAAATTTCCGGTCCATTACCGACAGTTTTTTTATTAGTATGATTTTTATAAATTATCCTGTCTATCGAAGACGGATTCATTAAGTCTCATTATTTACAGTATTTTTAGACGGTGTTATTCGCAAAGACTCATAAGCTCTAGGGGTACGGTATATCGAGTGTCTTCGGCGCAATCTATACCAATGGAAGCACATCTTGCTCCAGATGATATCTGAATATCCTGTATTGTTTTGAGCACTTGACAATCCTTCAAGCAATCATCTTTTGGCAGATCTTTCCTGTTACAATTTTTACATGGAGAAGAAATCATAATTCTTCCTCTATTATAATGGAATATTAAGACGGAAATACTCAAGTGGTTAAAGAATACCAGATTGAAATAAATCTTGTCTATAGAGAGAAAAGCTCATTTTGATAGGGAAAAGTCCTATGCGGTGGGAAGATATCCCTATTGCGGAAAGGGGAAAGCGGTAGATGGTTTAGAAAAACTAAATAAAGTTATTCTTTCCAGAGGTCTACGTCAATCAGGCCGAGTTTGGCAGCATAGCGAACCAATTCCATCGTACTGTGAAGTCCCAGTTTGCTCATAATATTGGTCCGGTGGTTCTCAACGGTTTTAGGGCTAATAAAAAGTTTTTCGGCGATTTCCTTAGCAGAAAGCCCTTCAGCAAGAAGACGCATTATTTCCTGCTCCCTCGGGGTCAAAGATGCATAATCTGGATTTGTGATTCTTGCTTCCTTTCCCGGAAATTTCATAAGTGTTTCAACAACCTGGTGGGAAACTGCACTATCCAGAAAATATTCGCCCTTAGAGACAGACTCAAGTCCTTTTAATAGCCTTTCAGAAGCTGATTCCTTGACCACATATCCCGTGGCCCCGGCCTGGAACGCTTCGACAATATAATCGATTTTTGAATGCATGCTAACAATAATAATATATGTTTTTAATAGAAGATTGCGTATTTCGCGGGTTAGTTGAATGCCGTTTGTATCGGGTAAGGATATGTCCACGACAACCAGATCGGGTTTGAATTTTTTAACCAGATTAAGCCCCTGGCGCGCATTGCCTGCCTCCCCGATCACCTCAAACTTATTGCTACGGCCAATGATGGTTTTAAGCCCCTCTCTAAAGAGGGGGTGGTCATCAATGATTAATATACTTTTTTTTTCAGACATTTTTCTTTTATTATAACATTTTAGCTGTTTGAAGGAGACTAAACAGAGACCTTTGCAAAATGCTCAATTTTGTTCAAGTTCAAGGCGGGCGAAAATTTTAACCACAGGCATACATTGAGTATTTCGAGGATTAAAATTTTAGCCTAACACAGAAATTGGACAAAAGGGGGCGTTTTGCAAAAGTCTCAAACTGATACCTTTTCTTTATAAGGAACTTCTATGAATATTTTTGTGCCTTGCATTAGGCGTGATTGAATCTTCAGATTACCCTTAAGAAGACTGGCTCTCTCTTCCATACTCTTAAGGCCCATATGTTTTTCATTCAATGCTTTAATTAAACTCCCCTCTACATCAAAACCGTTACCATTGTCTTCTATTCGAAGGATAATATTAGGGGAAGAGGCAACGAGCCGGATGGTTATTTGACTGGCTTCAGCATGTTTTTTGATATTATTGAGGCCCTCTTGAATTAAACGATAAAGATTAATCTCGGTGTCAAAATCGAGTTGTATATTATCCATTCCGGCAGAAAAGAAGTCAACCGCTATGCTGTTCTTTGCAGAAAAATCCTCGCAATATTGATATATGGTCTGAACTAGACCAAGCTGATCAAGGCCTGAAGGACGCATATCATATGCTAGATCCCGGACAGCCTTGATGGATTTCTTAAGCATTAATGACAGTTCAGAAATCTTTTGCCTTATCTCATTGGGGATATTTGGTTGGTTATCTATAAGGGTTTCGGTGAGAATTTTTGAACTGGAAAGGTCTTGAGCCACTTTGTCGTGCAGGTCTCTAGCAATCCTGTGGCGTTCGCTTTCCTGGACCTTTAACAGTTCCTGGGTAAGATAATGAATATGTTCTTCAGCCTGTTTACGTTTAGTAATATCCCTTAAGAAGGCAAGAATGGCCGGCTCTCCACCATGGGTGATTTGTGTTGCAGAGCCTTCGATAAAAACTGTCTTTCCATCCTTCCGAATGCCTTTAAATTCATACCTTGCATTGAAAGATTCTCCCATTTGCCTTCGACGATCTATCTCAATCATCCGGTTACGATCATCCGGATGAACGGTCATGGTTATCGGTTTTCCCAATAACTCCTCAGGCCGATTATAACCAAATATATCAACAAATTTTTGATTGACATAAATGTCCCGGCCGCCCTTAATGATGGTGATCCCGTCATTAGAGTATTCTATTGCCGTCCTATATCGCTCCTCGCTTTCACGTAAGGCCTCTTCAGCCTGCTTTCGTTCGACAATTCTTCCCAAACGTTCGGCAATTGCATTAATTAAGATTTTCTCTTCCTTAAGGAAAGGGCCTTCGTTGTCATCAGGTTTTTCTTCCTTATAAAAGACATCCAAGGTTCCCACAGGCTTTTCATGAACAATGATATTACTGGTCAGCTTCCAAATGCTTTCTTTAAAATCTTTATTAGTGAAATCTTGGTTGTCTATGATTATCCTTGCACATGTATTTTCAGGATACTGCCAACCTGCAGGAATAAGATCAACTATTCCCTGCATTATCTTTTCTATTGAAATGTTCGGATTATCCACAAGCTGTGATATACTATATAAACAATTTAACTCTTTAACTCGTTCTCTAAGTTCATAAGTCCGCTTGTGCAATGCATTCTCAACAAGCTTGTGGTCGGTGATATCCTGAAGCACACCCATCATGACTATTGGCTTGTTGTCTTTATCAGTGCGTCTGACCTCCGGTTGGGATGCTGCTATCCAGCGTATTTCACCGTCCGGTCTTATAATTCTGTATGTCAATGGTTCTCCGCCAAAATCAGTGACAATTGACTTTACAGACTTATAGATCATCTCCCTGTCGTCGGGATGGACGGCCTCATCGATTAAGGATTGAATGTTGTCGAAACGACTTTGTTCTGTGATACCATATATTCGACACATCTCGTCAGACATCTGAAAAGAACCATCAGCCAGATTCAATTCCCAGCTTCCTATCTGCGCCAGTCGCTGTGCTTGCTTCAGCGTAGCTTCTCGATCCATCAGGGCATCCGCCAGTTTGCGGAGTTCGCTAATTTTTTCTGTGCTATCTTTGTCTTTGTTTGTTGGCATTTTTTGGTTTTTTGTATTAATTTTGCCTTCTGAAAATAATTAGAACTAGCAAGCTTCAAAGGTTGTTTAATTTTTAATCGTGTAACTGTCTGAGCGTATTAGTGAGAGTTAAGAAAAAACAGG
>CAZLRK010000271.1:0-3939 GCA_964561845.1 uncultured Desulfobacterales bacterium
TGTATCCCCCCAGTGAAGTAGCTTTGCATTGCACGGGGCCCCGATAGCGGGATCTTCGCCCCAGTTAAACAGAAAAGACAAATAGGTTTCACGGGGTAAACTTCGCTTCGACAGACGAAGGATTTTATGATGGAACAAGCGAATTTTGTCCTCCTTTAAGAACATCTTCAGAAATCAAGACCAAAGAGTCGTGTGCTTGTTTCAAGTCCGGTTGAGTTACCCATTTTATTGGGGTTAGGAGTTCCAGCGGAAACTCTTTTATTATTCTGCTGACCGCAATCGGTTCGACCCATAAATCTTTCTTTTTTGCTTCTTCTATAATATCCTCCCAGCTAAATGTGAATTTTTTCGCAATAAAGAGTATGTCCGCATAGTCTTTAGGGTCCATCCGGCTTAAAGCACATATTTTATTTGAAAGAATATTTCTCCAATTATCGACATTTTTAAAAAAATCAAATCTTTCCAACTTACCAAAATGAAAAGGAACATCATTTATAAAATCAATCTTTAGAACCAGTTGATTCTTGTTTACAAAGATACGCAAAAAGGATTCACTGGTTATTGAGACCATACACTGAGAAAATGTTCCTTTTAAATAAGTTACGACTCTCTCGCATTGCTGTTTGAAATTCGGATGGTTGTTCAGGAATAAATCCAAATCATCGGAATATCTGTGATCAAGGAAACACCTGCTTAACGCAGTTCCGCCAGACAAGTAAAAATCAACATCCAGATTCTGAATTTCCCTTAAAATTTCATCCTGAAATGGATAAAGCTTATTTAAATAATATTCCTCTGGCATACTTATATTTTTCCTTTAATTCCTTTGGATACAATCTGCCAAGTACATCATCAGTTAAGGCTTCTTTCAATATTTTATTTGGAATAAGCTTGATCAATGTATACCAATCATAGGTAGACAACAGTCTACAAAAAATTAATTTTTTATCAAGAAACGGCAATGTTTCAATTTTACCAATTATGAAATCGTATAATTGGTTTTCATCAACGTCTTTATCCCAAAAAGCATCTGATAATAATTTTTTTTTATCTTCCGGTGTCAATTGTTTCATATTACAAGGTTATAGATTCCGGCTTTCAATGGAGTGACGTATAAAAAGTCAATTAGGAGATTAACAAGATGGCGTTGCCTGACTCCAATATATCCTCACAATAGAGGCGAGGATCTCTTTCAGACATACAGAATTCTTCCCTTGATGTTTTCTCGTACTACAGGCTTTAGCGAATGCTCAAACCCAATGTCAACCTTCCTCGCAAATTCTTTCTCCAAAAACCTCTTCAGCCCCAAGAAGGTATGTATGTTTTTTCTCCCTTTTTCGAACTCCACAACCAAATCAATGTCACTATCTGCATTCTCTTCATCTTTTGCATAAGAACCGAACAGACCTATAGTGAGCACACCGAATTCACTTTTTAAGAATTTTTTCTCGTTTCTAATCAAGTTGATTATGTCTGTTTTGGATAAATGTTCTTTCATATTTTTATGTTTTGATGGGGGATATTGGTTACTTGATTTTATATCTCACAGAGTTCACAAGGGTCAGAGATCAGAAGTCGGAAGTCGGAAGCTCATAGTTTTGGATCTGATCTCTGATCTCTGATCTCTGATTTCTTATCCCGCTGGGCTCTATGAGATCCTGTCCAGGCTAAATATTTTTAGTTAATTTTCATTTAGAGGCATCAGGTTTCTTGGCTTGTTCGAGGGCGATCTCGCTTACCGCAGAAAGTGTCCTGGCACCGGATGCCCCTTCGATAGCTTTCACGGCTATATTCTGTACTTTCTCATTGGCTTTAGATAGTTCTTTCGTCAACCCTTCAAGCTTCTCTTCCTGCCGTTCTACTGTTTCCTCCAGGGTTTTGATCTTTAGTCCTGAAACACGGCGTTCGGTCTCAACACCTTTAGCCACCAACTGCGCCTCAATCTTGGCTTGCTCAGATGCTTTTTGGAAAGCAGCAGCCTCTGCATCTTTAACCGCCTTAGAAAGCTCTACAGGAAATGATTCTACTTGTTTTGTCAGTTCTTGGAATTGGTCCTCCCTTGCAGCAATTGCTGCTTCCCTTTCCGCCAATTCCTTTTCCTGTTCAATTCTAGTTTTCTCCAGGCTCTCTGTCAAAGCCTTCTTTTCTGCATCATATGCATCCTTTTCTTTCTTTCGCTGCAGGGCTAAGTCATACTTATATTCTTCTTCTTCACGTTCCCTGAGTTTCTTTAATTGGGCATCTCTCTCTTTATTGCCCTGTTCATTTTCTTCCTGTTCTTTCTTCCATTCCATTCGATTTTGTTCCATCTCCAGCCGAAATTTCTCTCCTCTTTCTTTCATTTCAGCTTCGAAAGCCTGTTGTCTTTCTTCATGTTCTTCGACCAGTGCTGATAAGGTGTCAGCTGCAAGATGGATATCGTGAAGCTCCTCCAGATTTGCCTTTTGTATCTCGATAGCCTGTTGAATCTCTTTTAGTTTGTTTGTTTCCTGAACCAATTGTTCGGAAAGTTCTGAAAGTGTTTTTCCCACGCTCAGATGGAGATCAGCCAAATCCTTTACAATAGATTCCACCGTGTATGTTGAAACTTTTGCCACGACCTCCTGTTCGACCTTCTTCTTCTGTTCCGCCTTCTTTTCGGGCAAATCGGACTCAGCCTTCTCTTGTAGTTTCTTTCGTAGCTCATTATAGGCTTTTATCATCTCAGCCTTGGTCTGCTTCATTGTTAATGGCTCGTATTTATCTGACATTGCGACCTCCTTTTTGAGACCTTTATAAAACACCCTCTTTTGTCCAAAGTCTATAGTCTATAGAATATATACTACTTTCTATCTTTCTGAGCTTTCAGATAACTGATTATTGCATCTTTGAAGTGGTTGAAATCATCAAGATTTTTAGTCAAAATTGTTACAACAATGGCAGGATCAATCTTATCATAATGGTGGACGACTATATTTCTGAATTTTGCCATCTTTTCCAAGGAATCGAGCAATGATTCTTTGATAATACCGTTCTCCTGAAGAACCCTGAACATATCCGCATAACTCTCCGGCACCCTGTACCCTTCATCTGAAATAATATGCCCTGCAACATCAAGACATGTTTCAATCATCATCTGAAGCGTCCGGTCAACGATTCTTTGCGTTTTCCAATTGCTTGAATATTCAGCTGTTGTAATATCTGAAAACTCATTTATTTGAAGCAGATATTGTTCAAGTTCGGAAAGTTTTCGAAGGATCAATGTTTTATCAACCATCTATAAACCTTCTTTTAAGAATACTATTTTCAATTTTTGAATAATCAAAATATGTTCTGATGGTCATGGATTCATAAGCATGTCTGACGAAGGGGGCATTATCTGCCAACAAGCGCTTATTTTGCAAAATTTTCATTTGAAGTGACAATGGAGCTATATTTAAAATTACAAGATCTATCTTATCGGTTTTGAGAATATCGATCAAGTCGCCGAGAATCTCTAATCTTTTGTCTGAAATATCATCTCCTGTGAGATAAACTGCAACATCTACATCGCTGAGTGGAGTAACTTTATCTCTTGCAAAGCTGCCGAATAAATAAGCGAATTGAATGTCTTCTCTTGATTTCAGATAAATTTCCACTTTTGGAATCAGTTTCAAGACATCTTGTTTTATGAGAGTTTTTCTTATCATTATCAAAGTAATGGGGGATGTTGATGCAGTATTATCTCTCGCAGAGTTCACAGAGGACGCAGAGTTTTTGATCTGAATCGCTGAGCCTCCGGCCCGTGGGGCCTACGCCCCGGAGGGAGGGCGATTCAGATCAAACTGACATCCAGCTATCGCTGGAGATGTTGGCATGATACAATCTATTCTGTTGCTATTTAACTGTCTACGGACAAGGTCCAGGATATTAAAAGATGAACGTCCAAGATATTAAAAGATGAACATCGAACATCGAACG
>CAZLRK010000272.1:0-3933 GCA_964561845.1 uncultured Desulfobacterales bacterium
GAGTCAAGGTATTTTTAGTTTTCTTTAAGTTAGGTTAAAATTGTCGTTTGCAATAGTTTTAAAAGGTATGATATAAGGCAAATAAAAAAAGGAATTGATGAATTCGACTTTTTACGATTCATCAAATATTAAATCCAGCACTAAATGCATCGACTATAATGAATTATAAAGATGAAAATTCAAATAACAAGCAGATGAAACTGACCTTTTCTGATTTAAACCTATCAAGGCAGCTTTTCGGTGAACAAAACAACAACCTCAAAAGAATTGCTGAAGCAGTAGATGTTACCATCAATGCAAGAGGTAATACAATATTTATTAATGGAGATAGTATCGCATCAAAACTAGCACAAAACATACTCCTGCAACTTTATGGTTTACTGGAAGATAAATATCCTATTTATCCTAATGATATCGATTATGCAATTCGAGTGCTAAGTGAAGATGATCGTGCTAAACTAAAAAACATTTTCCTGGATACTGTTTATATAACATCAAAAAAACATTCAATAGCTCCTAAAAGCAAGACGCAAAAAGAATATATTGATGCCATGCGAAGCTATGATATAGTATTTGGAATAGGACCTGCCGGAACCGGAAAAACATATCTGGCCATGGCAATGGCTGTCGCGGCACTTTCAAAAGGAGTGGTAAATCGAATAATTCTCACCCGACCTGCCGTAGAGGCTGGTGAAGCACTTGGCTTTTTACCCGGTGATCTTGCGGAAAAGATTGATCCGTATTTGAGACCGCTTTATGATGCGCTTCATGATATGATGAGATTTGAAAAGGTATCGGACCTGATGCAAAAGGGTGTAATAGAGGTAGCGCCGATTGCCTTTATGCGTGGCCGAACCTTGAACGACTCTTTTATTATTTTGGATGAGGCCCAAAACACAACGTCTGAACAGATGAAAATGTTTCTGACTCGTATTGGATTCAACTCAAAGGCCGTTATAACAGGCGATATAACACAGGTGGATCTTCCTCCCGACAGATCTTCAGGACTCATAGAATCAAAAGAAATTTTGAAAGGAATAGACGGAATAAAGTTTGTCTTTTTCTCAAAAACAGATGTAGTTAGGCATAGATTAGTTCAGGATATTATTAAGGCATATGAGGAAATGGAAGCGGCCAAACATGGCGCAAAGAATAAAGAACAAATAGCATAAACCGTAAATAAACCATAAGCAGCAAATGGAAAGTAAAAGAAAGAAAAAATCATCTAAGAAGTTCTTTGAATACAGTGAATATTTTCGCTGGGTCGTTTTATCAGGTATTACAATACTATTCATTGTTATTCTATATCCTAGTCTTGTTGTTACGAAACATTCCTATAACTTTGAGGATGTGGCTGATAGAGATATCAAGGCCCCAAAGAATTTTTTTATTGAAGATATGGAAGCAACAGAAAGAAGCCGTAAACAGGCTATGGAAGGAGTTTTGACTGTCTATGATTATGATACGACCCTTTTAAAAAGATTAACTCAAAGAGTTAATCAAGCATTTGCTGATATTCGAGTTGTTATTGAAGCAGAAAAAAAAGAGCAACTTGAAACTAATTCTAAAACAGCCGAGGCAACCCCTGTGAAGAGTGCCGCAGAAAAGCCACCCGTAAAGAGTTTGGTATGGCAAAAGAAAAGAGAATTTGAGAAAAAGATTGGATTCTCCGTCAGTAAAGGTGCTTATAAGATCCTCGAAAAAGAAGAATTTTCCAAAAGCATTTCAAATTATATCGTGCAAATTTTGTCAAAGATAATAGAAAATGGAGTAGTATCTAATAAAGATATCCTGCTGCGGGAAGGTGATAAAGGAATTGTGTTAAGATCCATCAGCACAAAAAAAGAAAGGGTTGTTAAAAGCTTAAAGCGTTTTTATGGACTTGACCAGTCAAAAACCATGGTCAGAATAATTGGCCAACCTTTGCTAAAAGACCAAAACTATAACTTGCGAAATCTGATTGTAGACTTTGTTCAGAGTCTAATACAACCCAATATTACATTGAACAAAAGTGGAACCCAAGAAAGGAAAAAAACGGCAGTTTCAGAAATTATGCCGATTCTTTACAAAATAAAAGCAGGTGAAATGGTTATACGCGAAGGCGAAAGGGTTACCGAACTTCAACTCTTAAAGTTGAAAGCAATCCAAGCTCAAACAAAAAAGGAGAAAATTTTTTCAAGCAGCATTGGAGCCGGAATGATATTAGTATGCCTCCTTGTGACGATATATATGCTTTATATTCAACATCAAAACAAGGTTGATTATGACCACCATAAAAATCTACTCTTTATCGGCAGTGTATTTATTACCTTTCTTTTCCTTGCAAAGATATCTGCATCCCTGTCTGAATCTATGGCCCCGATTGTAAACTTTCCTATTTCGGTATCATCAATCTATTTCGGCATTCCGCTTGCTTCAAGTTCTATGATCATTTGTATTTTTATGGGTCTTAACATTGCCGTTCCCTTTGCCATTGTGATTTCATTCTGCACGGCAGTAATATTTCAAAGCAGAATTGAAATTTTTGCCTACTTTTTTATTAGCAATGCCATGGCTGCCTACTGGATACAGAATTGCAGGGAACGTAAAGTATTTATTAAAGCAGGCGTAAAAATAGGTTTATTAAATGTCGTATTATCAACAGCGATAGGCTTTTATACGGCAGAATATTCAGGCTTGATACTTTTATGGAATTGGTCTTTTGCTTTTATGGGTGGTATTGTAGCAGGTATTGTTACTGTCGGTATTATCCCGCTTGCAGAAATTGCATTTGATTACACTACAGATATTACACTTCTTGAACTTGCGAACCTTGATAAACCTATTTTACGCAGACTTATGATAGAAGCTCCGGGAACTTATCATCATTCTGTTATTGTAGGTTCCATGGTTGAAGCGGCAGCATCCGAAATAGGCGCTAATCCACTTTTATCTAAAATATGCGGATATTATCATGATATCGGTAAGATAAAAAAACCTTTATATTTTATTGAAAATCAGACAAACGGTAAAAACAGACATGATAAGCTTGAACCTTCCATGTCCAGCTTAATCTTGCAAGCCCATGTAAAGGATGGAGTTGAGATGGCCAGGGAGAACAAATTAGGTCGGATCATAATCGATACAATAAGACAGTCCCATGGAACAAGCCTTATTAGTTACTTTTATGAAAAAGCAAAGCAACATAAAGGAAAAGAAGCGATCAACATCGACGACTATAGATATTCGGGACCCAAACCACAGACAAGGGAGGCAGGTCTTCTTATGCTGGGAGACGTAGTCGAAGCCGCTTCAAAAACCCTTAACAATCCAACACCGGCTAGAATTCAGGGACTGGTTCAAAATCTAATAAATAAGATTTTTTCGGACGGCCAGCTCGACAATTGTGGATTCACATTAAAAGATTTGCATAATATAGCAAAAAGCTTCAATAAAATATTAAACGGCATATACCATCATCGAATCGAATACTCCAATAGTCCTGCTAACGGAAAGGGGAAAGATGGGAGTCCTAATAGACGACAGGCAAAAGAAATACAAGATATCTCAGAAAAGAATAGAGCAGATGGCCCAAGCCGTCTTAAACGCCTTGGATTGTCCTGATGGAGAACTTTCCATACTTATCGTTGATGACCGGCAAATAGAGGTACTAAATAGAGAATACCTCAAAAAAAAAGGCCCTACAAATGTTCTTTCCTTTCCAATGCAAGAGGGTAAATTCTTAAGTATAAACCCACGACTTCTTGGTGATGTGGTTATTTCTATTGAAACCGCCGAACAAGAGGGAAAGTTAGCCGGAATTACCATGGAAAAGCGGTTTGCACAACTTTTAGTGCACGGTATTCTTCATCTTTTCGGTTATAATCACGAAAAAACAAATCAAGAAGCTCATAGAATGGAAGAAAAGAGCAAGGATATTTTGAAATTGATCGA
>CAZLRK010000273.1:0-3917 GCA_964561845.1 uncultured Desulfobacterales bacterium
GCTACCTTCACACGGTAGAAGTCACTGGTTCAAATCCAGTACCGCCTACCAGTAATATTAAAGGGTAACGGATATTGCCGTCGCCCTTTTTTTGTTTCTGCCACCCTTTTGTTTCAAAAACCGAATGTCTGATGATGTCCAAACTCACAGTAGACTTAAGATTGAAACCCCGATTTTCTTTACGGAGAACAGCAGTAATTGGTCCATTTTTGATGCTGGCTTCGGCGTTTATGTTTGCCGTTCTCGATGTACTCATCAAACTTATCGGGCCTGAATTTCGTGTCTGGGATATAGCTTTCTACCGATGGGGAGGTGGTTTTACCCTGCTGATGATCATCTTCGGATGGCGGGGAAATCCTTTTAAAACCTTTAACCATAAGCTCATGATCATCAGAAGCATTTCCGGGTGTATTGGATTTTTGTGTATAATAACTGCCATACGACTTATCCCTCTATCCACCGCAATGATCCTGTTTTACTGCTTCCCGGCCTTTTCTGCCGTTTTCTCGTATCTGATTTTTGGTGAGCGCATATCAAAAAAAGAGATTTTATGTGTAATCGGGACACTGTGCGGAGTAACCGTCCTGCTTGATGTCAAACTCGGAGGCAATTTTTTCGGGTATATTATAAGTTGTATTGGCGGCGCTTTTGCGGGGCTTACCATCTGTTTGATCAAGAAACTAAGAGAAAAGAACGGGCCGGTTGTCATTTATCTTTATTTCTGCATGCTGGGAGCCGTAATATCTTTTCCCGCCTTTATCGCTAATCCCAAGATTCCCGAATCCGGAACCGAATGGTTTATGGCAGCCGGAATCGCCTGCTGTTCAACAACCGCGCAACTTCTCATGAACCAGGGGTATCAGTACTGTAAAAGCTGGGAAGGAGGACTTTTTTTAACAAGCGAAATGATATATGTGACTATTTTCGGAATTTGCTTTCTTGGGGAACTCACCACCTGGCGGTTCTGGGGAGGCGGCCTGCTTATTCTCGGAAGTGTTGTTCTCCTAAACCATGTGAACGCAAAAAGAAACTCTTATCCTATAACCAATTGATAGACATATCGGAAAGTGGTTGACCCTGTATTAATGTTAAAACCGAAGTAAGCTTTTGACGCCCAATCATAGTTTCTCCTACGGTATCCTGATATTCGAACTCTCCTTCCATAAGCTCCAATACGGTAATATCCGCAACCGTTCCTTCACGTAGAGTTCCAAGATCGTCGTGCCCTATGGCCCGTGCGGGATTCACCGTAGACGCTTCGATGACAGCCGCTAACGGAATGCCAAGATTGAGCATCTTTGACATGGTTGTAGGTAAATCATAGGCAGGTCCATCGATGCTAAGGCAGTGAATGTCTGTGCTTATTGTGTCGGGCAGGAAACCTTGAGCAATGGCTTTCCTGGCAGATTCAAAAGCAAAGCTCCCCATTCCGTGACCGATATCTATGGTAATCCCTCGTTTTTTAGCTTCCCAAAGCTCCGGGAGAACTTCTCCTTGACTATTGATGGGTCCGTTTGGATTCCCCCGGAATACATGGGTTAAGATATCTCCGGGCCGAAGAAGAGGCAGTATCTCCGATTGTGTCGGCGGCGGATCTTCGGTATGTATCATGACCGGTTTTCCAAGAGCTTTGGCAGCTTTTATTGCCAGGTGCACGGGGGCAATTCCTTGATTTTCACTGGTCGACAGACCGACACGCGCTTTTATCCCCAAAATCAGATCGCTGTTTTCCTTTGCCGTTCGCACCGCCACGGGGACGTCAGCCAACCTGAGATCAAAGAGTTCACCTACCATCACATCTTTTGAGAAAGCAAATATACCTGGAAATGAGAGATTCAGAAATGCCAGAATCCTTGCCCGGGAGCATTTAATGATGTGGTCTCTGAACCCTGGAAAGTTACCTGCTCCGGAGCTTCCGGCATCGACGAAAGTAGTCACCCCGGTGCTTGCGCATAGCTGATCGGCATCAACCCCCACAGCCGTACCCCCTTGATAAACATGGGTATGCAGATCTATCAAGCCGGGAATCACTATCTTCCCGGATACGTCTATCACCTTTTCGGCCTCAGCTTGTGGGATGTATGTCGCTACAGATATTATCTTTTCATTCTTTATTGCAAGATCCATTACGCCATCAATCCCTTGAGCCGGATCAATTACCCTCCCATCTTTTAAGAGTATGTCATAATTCATTTTATCATCTCCCCTTTACGAAAGGAGCCAGATTTCCTCACGAGTCTCCCCTTTTGTCATAAGTGCTAATTTAAACAAAGAGATATTAACCATTCACAATTAGCAATTGATTATTAATTGTTAACTAAAGCGTGTGGTGAACTTTGCAGAATCATGAGTGCAAGCGTGAAGACAGCTCAAAGATGCAGGAAAAAATAATCAATAATCAATTGTTAAGTGTGCGTTTATCATCACCTTACGAAAGGGGGGCCCTATCACTTTTCGTTCAGGCACTATATAAACGGTTGCCTAACAATGGTTTTCCACTTCTCCGGAGCAGCTCTCCTAATATCGCTTAAATATATCTCATGGTGCTTGCCGGATAGTTTAAAACCGTTTTCTTTTATGAAGTTATGTACCTTTTTAATAGTTGGACCTTCTTCTGAAAAAGGGCCTATGTGCATTATTTGCGCCGCTCTTCCTTCTGAAAATGCTTCAAATCGAGCTTTTGGCAGTGCAATAAGATTCTTTTTCCTTTTGACTTGCTGGAGCGCTTCAGTAAATAACTCGGTTGTAACATAGTTAGGCTGCATGATCATCAGAGTCCACTTCCAATCACCCTTATTTCCAGTATCAAACTGTGACATGTCGTCAGACCACCACAACCCTTCCAACGGCATGACTCCATAATCAATTCCTAATTCACCTTTCTTGATCATGAACTTCAATGTGTAGGAAATACTAAATAAAGCCTCAACAGCATCTTGAAATGCCTGGGAAGTATTTGGGTCACCTTCACCATCAATCATGAGGAAGTTCATTTGTGATACATCTATAATTTCTACTTTTTTCGCAGATGCCTTGTATAGATGTTTTAGTTCCTTTTTATAATCAATCTTCATCATCAAAGCCTCAATAATAATATTTTTTCACATATTTTAATAACATATGAAGCAGCACATTGCAAACATCCATGGATGGAAAAACTTCTTTTTCAAAATTGTAAGTTGACAATGTCATTTGTCTTCGATATCAGATATCCGGTTATACCCTAATTGAGCGAAAATAATGCTCAATTAGGCGTTAATTGTTATTTGTTATTCATTATTAGAATTTGATGATCGTCTCATTTTATAAATCTATGATTGGTGAAATATAAAAACGGATTTTATTCCTTTAGACCATTAACCAATTCAGCCGTCGTAGCCGAGGCTACTATGGCGAAGTCGGCTAACAAATAACGAATAACTCCCAATTCGTTTTGTACTCAATTGGGGTTATAAACATAGTGATAGATATATCACTAAATCTATATTCATCTATATCCGACAAGGAGGAACAATTGGCAAAAGCAGAAATTAATTCTGGAATCTGTGGCTTTACAACCACCGTGAAAACCAGCACTGATGGTTCCAAGTGCATTATTTCCATTGAAAGCGACTGCGACGCGATCCAGCGTTTGGCGGAAGAGTTAACCGAGGTGGATCCCTATCAAGAAATCGTCTTCCAAAACGAAGGTCCCAAAACCCTGAAACTTGGAGCCAAGCATTGCCATCACCCAGCTTGTCCAGTGCCGTCAGGAATCATTAAAGCGATCGAAATCGAAGCAGGACTGGCTCTGCCGGCAGATGCCACCATCAAATTGTCAAAATCCGACGAGTAAGAAAATCGTTCATTATATGCTTAAGTGATGAGACCTTTGAAAAATGTTCAATTTTGTTCAAGTTCAAGGCAGGCGAAAATTT
>CAZLRK010000274.1:0-3881 GCA_964561845.1 uncultured Desulfobacterales bacterium
ACTACACCTTGCCGGTTTTGACCGGCGCTTTCGGATCAAACCTTGATCAGTGATTTAAGTTGGTAAATCTGTTTTTTTAGATATTTTTTCTTCTTGATTTTCTCTTTAACTATATCAACTCGTCGGGTTATAGATGAATAGGTAAGACCGAAAAGATTTCCTATTTCGAGGTTTGTAAATTTGCCGGTATTCCATAAATAATAAATCAACAAATCTCTATTATCTCTATCAGCTTCTGAAATTCGCCGGGATTGCATGAATTTTTCCACACTGCAACCAAGAACTGCGGCAGCTTCATGCAACGCTATTTCAGGCTCTGTATCTTTAAGCATACTTCGGACCTGAGGTAATTCATCAAGCGATCGATCAGATAAGTAAGTCGATTTAATTTTATCAACAAAATTATTAGATCCGAATATCAGTCCGTGGCGGACATCTTCCCAAATTCGATTTTTTTCATCGGAATATTTCTGAACCTTTTGTCTGTATGCTCTTCGCTTGTCTTTAACATTGAATTGATTCAAGATTACATCCGTTTTTAGCCAATCAGGATGCTTTTTCTTATAAGCATAAACAGGGTAACTGCTCCAAGGATAATCTGCAATTCGTTGTACAATATTTGCCCTAAGCGGATTTCTGTGGATATAACATGAAAGGCGTACTAAATAAGCCTCGTTTTCAACGATAATGCTCTTGTATCTGCCTTGAAACAGATGCCCGCTTCGAAGATGGTTTATATTAAAACGGCGAGTATAAGTTGTTCCAAGCCATTGCATACATTTGGAAAGATTCGGCTTTTGAGTTCTGAGAAGAAGATGATAATGGTTGTACATAAAAACATATGCAAAAATATCAACGGAAAAACGCTCGCAGATCTCTCCCAATAGATCAAGAAAACATTGCCGGTCATCATCTTCGAAAAAAATATCCCGCTGTTCATTCCCTCTGGATAAAATATGATACAAAGCTCCTTTAAATTCTATGCGCCATTGCCGTGCCATAACTATAAATTAACAAAACAAATCATGGAAAGTCAACCACTAATCACTAATCAAGGTTTGACCCCATGCACGCTTATCCATCGCCTTACTTTTGCCTTATAATCTAAGTACTCTTCTCCAAATTTCTGAGACAAATATTCCTCTTCAGGCTTCACCGCATAGAATAAAAAAAAGAAAAACAATATCGGTATCGTAATGAATAGCCAAAGTGAGAAAACCAATACTGCAATGCCTGAAAGTAGAAGTAACAGAGAAAGATACATTGGATTACGAGAAAATCTAAATGAACCTTCTTTTACGATTTTGATGGTAGGTCTTGCTGGATCAAATGGGGTTTTATTCTTATTAAGAACAAAGAATGCACTTATAGCAAAATAACCAGAAAATAGTGAAAGTATACCGCCAACAATTATGCGAGGCATGAGTGGAAGCTTATTTAGATGATTAGGAAACAGATATTCTAACAGGAGGCCAAATCCCAAACAAATAAAGAAATAAAGTGGTGGTGGTATGCGAATAGTCGCAGTATCTTTTGAATTTTTTTCCATAATTAACCTTCTTGAGCATTTAACGCCAAGCTTGAGCAGTGCCGCTAAAGGAGCAATACTGTTCAGCAAAAGATAAAATACCAAGAAATATAAATCACTTCCAGGCAACCACGGTTTTAGGCGTCTGTCTCTAAGCTTTTGTTGGATGCCGAATATTAGAAAAATGGTTAATTTTCAGGCTGCTGTAACAAAAACTTTGACTTCTTTCTCTAAACGATCACCTAAAGTCATTTTAGCCACTTCAGTATCGTAATGAATTTGAATGCCGGTCCAAAAATCAACAGACATTCCAAAATAACGGGCCAGCCTTAAAGCTGTGTCAGCGCTAAGTCCTCTCTCGCCACGAACAATTTTGTTTATTCGCATGGCCGGAACGCCGATATCTTTTGCAAGCCGGTACTGGGTTATGCTCATTGGCTTTAAAAATTCTTCAAGCAGTATTTCGCCAGGATGTGTTGGGGGAAAATCTCTCATTGTGTTACCTCCTCAATGATAGTCAACTATCTCAACACCATATACGCCGTCTTCACGCCATTCAAAACAAATGCGCCACTGGTTGTTAATACGCATACTGTGCTGTCTTTCACGGTTGCCACTCAATGCCTCCAAGCGATTAGCAGGCGGAATTCGAAGATCGTTAAGGTTAGCCGCTCTATGGATCATAATAAGTTTTCTTTCTGCAAGTCGCTGTATGTTATGTGGCAGTTTTTTAGAGAATCGACCTTGAAATATTTTTTCAGTCTCTTTGCATTTAAACAATTTTATCATATCAAATATAATAACCCATAAAGATATTATCGTCAAGGGGTATTATTCTCTCGAACAATTTTTATAAATTAACTGGAGGTATCCAACGTGGAGGTGAGCTGCGGCCCAAATCAGTGACAAGTCTGCACGGCCTTTTACGATAAACCCGTGATCTACAGGCCGTCAGCTCCACTGAGTGTTATGTTTCCTATTCTCTTTGTTTATTCGATATCATAGTAAAAATAAAAAACTCCGTTAAGCGTATTTTTGCAGAAATCGTTTGGTTGCCCATTGCAGCACCTTTGCAGCGTAGTTCTGCCCGGCCAGATAAACGCCCACTCCAAACATGATGTGTACCATTAAGATAACAACAGGGCCGCCGACTGCGATTGTCATTGGCTTGCTCAATTTCACAGACAGATAGCTCAAGAAAGCCAGGGTCGGCAAACCTATTAAAAAACTCATCGCCATTAAGACTAACCCGACGTAAACGCGCGTGCCAGGTTGCTGCTTCAAGATAGATAGCCCATCCGGTTTGGTCAGAGATTTTTGACCGAACTTGGTCTGCGCCAATCTACGGGCAAAAGACCTTAGAAGGGACACTAATTATTTCTCCCTCATTTATAACTGCTTATGATCATCTTAGGGATAAAGCCTTTTCTAAACATAACGTAAAATTGAGCTGCGCCGGGAATATACTTATTGAAATGCATGTCTTCTAAATGCAAGATAAAAATAATAATGTTTAAAATCTCGCGATGTTAGGCGTCAGTTCAAATGACTTGTTCTGCCTTAAAGGTCAAGTTGGGTGGTGATGGCCTTGCTGATACCCTCCATTTCAGTTTTGGAAATGGAGCCTGCTGAATTGATAAGTCGCTTTTTACTTACCGTGGCAATCTGATCTGCCATCGCCTTAGCCTTTTTACCACGAAACGTCACATATGCTTCACTTGGATAAAGTTTATCAACATTACTTGTTATGGGCACGACTTGGACTCGGTTCAGATAATGATTTGCAGCATCATTGCTTACGATGATGGCTGGTCTTTGTTTGCGGATTTCACCACCGATGGAAGGTTCGAAATTAATCCACCATATTTCACCTCTCTTCATCATTCAAGTCTCCAATCGTGCCTTCGGCCCACTCAAGGGCTTCAGATTCCCTGATTTGATCAGCAGCCATCTCTTTATAGGCAGCATACATATCTTTTTTGAGAACATGTGGACGGACTAACTCTTCAATAAAACGGCTGATTTTTCGTGGACCAATGACTGTTCGCAAGCCTTCATAAACTTCTTCATTTATGGTCACTGTAAGTTTTTTTTGCATTATAATAACCTCCCCAAATATTACACGTATAATAACACGTGTAATATATTGTGTCAAGAGGAACAAATCACTTTTGCGTGGCAGAACGGAAAGCTGACCTGGCGCGTCTTGATGACTCAGACTTTTGGTAAACCCCGAAACGACTTCGAAACTCCCGAAAAAGAAAGAAGCAAAGAAAAAGCGCTCAGGTCAAGCGACTTGTTCGCCTTTTTATCTACTTTTCAAATAGCTTTTCAGGTCTCTATAGTAGTTTTC
>CAZLRK010000275.1:0-3872 GCA_964561845.1 uncultured Desulfobacterales bacterium
TAAAATTTTAGCCTGCCTTGAACTTGAACAAAATTGAGCATTTTTCAAAGGTCTCAGAATATCAAACCACTTAAAACTATTTTTATATTGGATGCAATCCCTTTATATTAAGCGCTTAAAATGCTACATCGACAAAATTTTGTCGATGTGGTGATCGGTCACCAGTGACCCGCCCGCCTCGCCTGAGCTCGCGATGGCGGGCAGGTCGGTGATCAGGTACTGGGTAATCAGGTACCGATTACTGATCACCGATTACCGATTACTTGCTGGATATCACTCCGGGTTAGAAATTTTCTCTAAAACTGGGCATCAGTCCGGTCTGTGTTATAGGGTTACAAATATGACTCTTGAAATGATAAAACAAGCTTTGCACCAGAGAGAAGCAGAAACATTGTCTCCCATTGCAGAGATGAGCAAGCACGGAATACGTAGATTACGGGAAGAGCAACTTGAAATGGGATATCGCCAGCCTTTCTCCGTTGATGTGGATCGGATTCTTCATTCTCATGCATATACGCGATATATCGACAAAACCCAGGTCTTTTATCTTATAAAGAATGATCATATTACTCACAGGGTACTGCATGTTCAATTAGTATCGAAAATTGCCAGAACAATAGGTCGTTTTTTAGGATTAAACGAGGATTTAATTGAGGCAATTGCACTTGGTCATGATATAGGGCATACGCCTTTCGGACATGACGGTGAAAGATTTTTGTCCGAAATCTGCAAATCACACGGTATAGGATATTTTATGCACAATATCCAGAGTGTTCAGTTTTTGGACAACGTTGAACGTAAAGGGAAAGGGTGGAACCTGTGTCTTCAAACTTTAGATGGAATACTTTGCCATGATGGAGAAATCCACAACCAGACACTAGAACCTGAGAGAGGCAAGACTTTCAAGACACTGGAACAAGAGATTGCCGATAAAAAGATTGATCCGGAAACAAGCCTTTTACCCATGACTCTCGAAGGTTGTGCCGTACGTATTGCAGATACAATTAGTTACATTGGCCGTGATTTGGAGGATGCAATACGTTTGGGTATAATCAATAGATCCGATCTTCCAAAAGAGAGTGTTAAAATTCTTGGGAGCACAAACGGTACAATTGTATATAATCTTGTAACGGATATCATAAAAAACAGCTTTCAAAGGGCTTATATTACTTTTAGCCCCGAAGTATCTGAAGCATTAAAGGTGCTAAAAGAATTTAACCTTGTGCATATTTACATGAACCCGAAAATAAAAAAATATACGGATGATTTTAAAAATCTTTTTAAATTACTTTTTGCAAGATATTTAGATGATATTGTAAATGAAAATCGATCTTCAGTAATTTTTAAAGGGTTTTTGAAAGACATGTCTGAAAATTATATCGAAAATCACAGGAAAGAGGAGATTGTGAGGGATTTTATCGCAGGAATGACGGATCAATATTTTTTAAGACAGTGTCCCGATGAGATGAAGCCGGAACTGCGGGTTTATTAGGCGCTTAGTTTTTAAATTTTTACTTTTAGCGGTAAAACATTTTAAATGAAAACTATGCGCGCCAAGTTATTGGTTATCAGTTATTTGTTATTAGAATTTGATCGTCTCATTTGATAAATCTATGATTGATGAAATATAAAAGCGGATTTTATTCTGTTTAAACAATCAAATAACAAATAACGATTAACTTTTATCTCCAAGCCGTAGGCTTTACGAACCGGAGGCCGGTTTACCCGGGGTAGACTAATACGATGCATGAAAAGCGCACATATAGAAACCTTGTACACAGTAAAAAATTTATTTCTTTTAAAGTAGCCGTAAAAGAAACAGATCTATTTGTGCATGCATCAAAAGACCTTAAAGATATTACGAGGGAGCTTGTTTTACAAGAAAGAGGGTATATTGAAGCCTATATCAAACGTTATCCTGAATTTGTAAAGACGTTTGAGCCCTGGCATGTAAAAGGCCCGGCACCGATTATAATTCAAGATATGATAAAAGCCGGTAAAATTACTGGTGTTGGTCCAATGGCCGCAGTGGCAGGAGCAGTTGCCGAGCGTGTAGGCTCCGAACTGTTATCATATTCAGATGAAGTTATTGTGGAAAACGGGGGAGATGTATTTTTAAAAACAAATATTCCTGTTAAAGTTGGCATTTTTGCAGGTACATCTCCTCTAAGTTTGCATATTGGGCTGCGCATTGGTTCAGAAAATAAACCTATATCTGTTTGTACCTCATCAGGCACCGTCGGTCATTCTTTAAGCCTGGGAAATTCAGATGCTGTTTGTGTTGTATCAGAATCTTGTACCCTTGCGGACGCATCTGCAACTTCAATAGGAAATCAAGTGAAGTCAAACAGTGATATTCAAAAAGCTATTGACTTTGGGAAAAAAATTGAAGGGATTATTGGGCTTGTCGTAATTATGGGCGAAAAAATCGGTATGTGGGGGGACCTGGAAATTGTGCGGTTAAATGGAAAAAGAGGTTGAGTTTTAAATATTAAAAGAGTAATTAAAATGGACTTGTTGTGAGTTTCGAATTTCCGCTCTATTCTTGATAGGGATTTAATGTGGATACGATATGGGCGCCATGGCGCATTGAATATATTCTAGAAAATAAAGAAGAAGGATGTATATTTTGTAATGCTCTTTCAAAGGATGATGACTTGACTCTTTATAAGGGTGAGGTCACAATGGTTGTTATGAACAAATTTCCTTATGTCAATGGTCATCTTCTCGTGGCACCAACAAGACACCTTTCAACATTGGACCAACTTAGAAAGGACGAAATGGGAAATTTGCTCAAGACTGTTGAGCAATCAGTAAGCATACAAAAAAAGGTAATGCGTCCTGATGGGTTTAATATTGGACTTAACCTGGGAAAAGTTGCAGGTGCAGGTGTGGAAGAGCACCTTCATTTTCATATTGTTCCGAGGTGGTTCGGCGACACAAATGCACTGACCGTTTTTGCGGATGTGCGTGTTATTCCGGAACATTTAAAAGCTACTTATAATAACCTCAAGCCTTACTTTTCAAAATTAAATATAAAATAAAAATTTACCTTAGAACAGACATCGTCAAATAGTTGAGTGGTTAAATGGTTGAGCAGGAAAAGAATTATAATGAAATCAATATGTTAATATTTACAAATTGTTTTATGCCCAATTTTTTTGCAAAACGGTTATTATTCTTATCATTACAACTACTTAACTACTAAACAACTCGACTACTTAACGAGACCTGTAGAAAGATACGGGATATCGCTGAAAAAAATTGGAGGAGTCTATGAAAAAAGTTAGGATCATTTTCTTGGTTGTTATTTTAGGAATTGTCGGCGTGGTAATTTTTCAGAATCAAGATTTTTTTATGGCAACACAAAGCCTTGTTATAAATCTTTATTTTGCTGAATATGCAATACCCGAGACGAATAATTTAGTATTTTTTCTTGCCTGTTTTTTTATAGGGCTTCTTATTGGATATTTTTATTTTCTTTTTATCCGAATAAAATTGAACAAGACGAATAAAAACCTTAAATCCACTATCAATGCCCATCTGGAAACAATTTCGGATCTGGAGAAAGATGTGGAATCAATAAAAAGAAGTTTTCCTGAGACGGGTAATGATGATGTGCAAGAAAACTTGAATTCTGAAAATACCTAAAGACAGACCTCGTTAAGTGGTTAAGTTGTTGAGTGGTTAAGTTGTTATTTTTATGGCAATATTTTGCATTTGCATGAAAATTGAACGTTCATTGCTTGGATGATTATAACCTTTTGATATTTCAATAATTATTTTCCCACTCAACCATTTAACGATCTCCAATGACTGCGAGACCTTTGAAAAATGCTCAATTTTGTTCAAGTTCAAGGCAGGCGAAAATT
>CAZLRK010000276.1:0-3846 GCA_964561845.1 uncultured Desulfobacterales bacterium
TGAGCACCACGGCTTTCAGCTGTTGGCACATCATAAATATAAAACACTCGTTTTACATCGAATGGTACATGTTTATTGTTTTCAATAAATGTAAGGTTCCCTCTAGGATCTTCCATTTTGGGAAGATTAATAGTTACACAATCACTTACAGAACTTGAAATGTTCATAATCTTATTTCTTTTTAATGATGAAACCCGGCCGTCCTTTAACTTCGTCAAAGATACGCCAGATATATTCCGCTATGACACCCAGACTGAATAAAATCAGGCCGCTGAAAAATGAAATGATAATAACAGTTGATGTCCAACCGGGTATCGATAGACCACCAAGGGATTGATATCCTATTAGCTTCACGTATATTGAGATAAAAATGAGAGTTATTGAAAATATAAAAGAAATCAGCCCAATTATTGTTATCATCCTGATTGGAAAGGAAGAAAAGGAAAAAAACGTATCCTTAGCTAACTTGATTTTCTTTGACATGGTCCATCTTGACTTGACCACCGTGCTTTTTGGTCTGTCAAAAGGTAAAAAATATGGATTGAATCCAAGTCTTAACACTTCTATTATTGACGAAGTGTTCCTTGGTTCAATCCTGTTTAATATTTCAACGATCTCCCGGTCTGCAAGAAATGCATCTGCTCCACCCTGTGGATAATTTACCTCTGATAATTTTCCCATTAAAAAATAGTATAAGCGTGAAAATACTGCTTTTATAAAACCATCATCCCGGGTTTTCCTGAATGGTACTACAAGTTTATTTCCACTCTGCCATAAATGATACATTTCTACAACGACATCCAGTGGCAGCTGAAAATCATCCGGGATCGATGTCACACAGTCTCCCTTTGAGACGGAAAAACCAGCGAATTTGGCATAGTGACTGGTGAAATTCTTGCTTAATTGATATGCACGAACCCGTTCATTCTCGCTTTCTAATCCCAATGCGACATTGTACGAATTGTCTTTTGAACCATCATCAATAATAATAAACTCAAAAGGAATATCTTCCTTTTCCATTCTTTGTGCAATTTTTTCATAAACATTGATAATTCGTTCCTCGCTATAATAGGAAAGCAAGATGATACTGTAAAGACCATCTTTTTGATAATTATCAGTCATTGGATTCATCAATACCTCTTCTTATCTGATGCTTTTCGAATAACTCTTGCAGGATTACCAACGACCACCCCTTCTTCATTAACATCTTTGATAACCATCGACCCTGCCCCGACCACAGCATATTTTCCAATCTTAACTTTATCCAATACCGTCGCATTAAGTGCCACATCTGACGCCGTACCTAATTCTACATAGGAGCTTGTGACCGACCCCACAGACAAATGACAAAACGCACCCACTGTTGTATTATGCCCAACAATTACATTCGCCATAACCAGAGCACATTTTTTTATATGTGCGGCAGGCCCGACATAGCAATTTGACATGATCATCACACCCGGTTCGATCTTCGCATTGTTCGCCACGAAAGCGCTGGGATGTATAATAGTCCCTAGTTTCTTTTCTGGAATGCCCAGCTTTTGGAACAGGCTAACCCTAAGAGAACCATGACCCACAGGATGAATAGCGTACATGAATAGGACTGAATTATTATCAAAATAGTCTTTTGCTGTTTCTGTCTTACCCAGGACGGGATAATCGTTGATTCGGCTACCTTCCGGTTCAAAGTCATTCAGGAATCCGAAAACCTCATATTTGAGAATATTGTAATTCTCCCGCATATCTTCAATGCAGGCCGCAACAACGCCGCCATTTCCTTCACCACCAAGGATGATTATCTTTTTATTCATTGATTTTGTTCTCGTTTAAAAAAAATAGAAGAAAGAGTGAAATTCCATAACAATGTTACTGGTATTGCTAAGTATGCAATAATCCAATTTTCAAATAAAAATATCGTTTTATATATTTTGATGGTAAACAGGCCAACAAGCATACCGGACAGGTAAACTAATATATATTTAACCAATCCGAAGCAACTGTAAGATACTTTAAAAGTAAATCGTGCATTCAAAATATACGATAATAAGATCATTGATGAATATATACCGATATAAGTTATATATAATGGTGTTTTCAATATTGCTAAAAAAAAATAACTAGTGATCAAAGAAAAAATAGTGACAATACCGCCTATGAAAGAAAAACTGAAAAAGTTTTCTATTTCACTTACTAATTTCATAATCGATCTTCAACTACTTGTCCGTAGCAATCTTTGATTTTTTATTGTTATTAATTTGTTTCTTTTAATCACTTTTTTTGCAGCAATCACCATTGGTGGTCCAATGAATTTACCATTCATAACAGCAACACCTTTCCCGTCCTTTTCAGCTAATTCGTACAAGCGAAGCATTTCGTTAGCTTCCTCAACTTCTTCATCTGTAGGCGAAAAATATTTATGGACCAATGACAGTTCTTTTGGATGTAAAACAAGCATGCCTTCGAACCCAAGGTTTTTTGCAGTGATCAAGTTTTTTTTAAGGTCTTCTAAATCATGGACATTTATGTGAACCGTATCAATCGGGATAACATTGTTTGCCCGCGCCGCCATGGCAATCAACGCTCTAGGTGTGTAAATGCTTTGACCTTCATGGTCATGAATTCCATCTAAATCTGCTACAAAGTCTTCACAGCCAAAAGCTATGGCAACCACTCTATCAGAAGCCTGGCATATCTCCTGTGCATTCAGAACTGCTGCAGCCGTTTCTATCAAAGGTATGATATTGAATGTTCCGACAGGTATTCCCTTTTCATATTCAATTGTTTCAAGCAACTTAGCAAAGAAATACACATCTTCACCTTTTTGGGATTTTGGGTACATAAAACCATTTACACCATCAATTGTCAGTTGATATACATCTTTTAACAATTGACCGCTTTCCCTGTCATTCACCCTCGGAAAAACATAATGATTCTTAAAAGTCTCCTTCGATACCCATTCAGCTATTTTATCTCTAGCAACCTGTTTATTTTCAACCGGCTGGACTGAATCTTCAATATCAAACAGTAACACATCAGCATCTGACTTTGCAGCGCTTGCTAATAGTCTTTCATTGTGTCCGGGGACAAACATCAAGCTTCGCATCAAATATTGATTCTCTTTCATTACTCACTCCTTTTCTTTGGAATTAAAACATGTCGGCGGAAGGTCAATATCCTCTCCTTGTGTTGATTATATGCTCTTGTTTCTACGTATATAACACCGCGATTAGGTTTTGATTTTGATTCTCTTTTATCAAGGATTTCTGTTTCAGCATAAATAGTATCACCAATAAAAACCGGTCCATCATGAGTAATCTCTTCATAATCTAAATTGGCTATTGCCTTACCGCTGATATCCCGAACCGTTAGTCCCACAACCAGTGAAAAAACATATGTTCCAACCACTATAATCTTACCGTGCTGTGACTTTTTAGCATATTCCTCATCCAAATGAAGAGGATGGTGATTCATTGTTAATAGTGAAAATAAATGACTTTCACCTTCAGTAATGGTTTTGCCGATAGAATGTTTGTGGATGTCTCCGACTCTAAAATTTTCAAAATAATTTCCGTAGGTGTTTTCTATGATTTTATTCATTGTTATCTCTTTGTTGTCCTTGTACTGATTGCTTTACTGTTTTAATTACAGTAGATAATTCTTCTTTACTCATTTCCGGGAAACAAGGCAAAGATAAAACTTTCTTGATACATTTCTCCGTATTCGGCAAATTTATACTGTCAAACTTTCCTATCAAGGATTTCTGTTTATAATCAGGAATTGGATAATGAATATCAGTGGCTATACCTGCATCTTTTAATTTTTTTATTAATTGTACTCTGTTATTTG
>CAZLRK010000277.1:0-3821 GCA_964561845.1 uncultured Desulfobacterales bacterium
TCATGTACGGATCTGTGCGGGGGGTGCGGGGTAACCCGCATTCCTACCGCGACCACTCACGCAATATTATTCGATTGATAGGAGCTTTCCGAACTAACATCCCATCTAACAGCTAATACTTGTCTGGTTTAGAAACTTCTCTCATTCAATGACTTTGAGTTATGAAACAGAAATATATTTAAACCATTTCTTGACATTGGTTCAAAAATATGGTTTTTTAATGAGTATGCGTAATGAAAAAAGGTCAAAAATAAACCGCCTTGTCAGTCAGTGGCCAAGGGGAACACCTGCTACCGCATCCTACTTGAATAAACAGGGCTTCAGCCATGATCTTCTTACGAGATATAAAAGGAGCGGCTGGATTCAATCTTTCGGAAGAGGCGCCTATAGCCTTAATGGAGACAGGGTTGAATGGCCCGGGGCTATTTATACCCTTCAAACCCAACTGGGCATGAACGTACACCCTGGGGGAAAGACCGCCCTTGAACTGAAAGGCTATGCCCATTATTTAACCTCTGGCAAGAGAAAAATATTTCTTTATGGGACTCAGGGGTTGATCTTGCCCACATGGTTCAGCGGGGATCGATTAGATGTGGAAATCGCTTTGACTCGTACCAACTTATTGCCTGTCGCCAGTGAACTGGGTTTTTCGGAATTCAAGGAAAAGGATTTCACCCTGAGGATATCTTCACCGGAACGTGCAGCCGTGGAGATGCTTCACCTGGTTCCGGGAAAGATCGGCTTTGACGAGGCATTTTTGATCATGGAAAACCTTGCTACCCTCCGGCCGGAAATTGTCCAGAAACTGTTAGCCAAGTGCCGGTCCATCAAGGTCAGGAGGCTATTTATGTTTATGGCGGAAAAGCATAGCCATCCGTGGGTATCAGGCTTGAACGTTTCGCGGATTGATATGGGCAAAGGGAAGCGGATGATTGTCCCGAAAGGAAGGTTAGATAGAAAATACCGGATCACCGTCCCCAGAGACCATTACAAAGAGGAGAATAAGTGAAGGAAACGGTCTTCTTCAAACAGGCGGAATTGCTCCTGAGAATTCTGCCGTTGATTTATAAAGAAGAGGTGTTTGCCTTGAAAGGAGGTACCGCAATCAACTTCTTTGTGAGGAACCTCCCCCGTCTATCCGTAGATATCGATCTGACATACCTTCCTGTAAACGACAGGAATTTTGCCCTGAATGAAATTTGTCGCATCTTGCTATTGATATCCGAGGGAATCAAGAGGAGAATATCGGGGGCTGCAGTCATTCCGAAAAAAATCCAAGGGACTGATGTTGTAAAAGGTCTAATTGTTAATCGCGCAGGTATAACGGTTAAGATAGAGCCCAACTTGGTTTTAAGGGGATCTGTGTACCCACCTGAAATAAAAATGCTATCGAAAAAGGCTCAAGATCTCTTCGAGTTGTCTCTTCAAAGCCGCACCCTATCAACATATGATTTGTACGCCGGTAAGATATGTGCTGCCCTCGATCGCCAGCATCCAAGGGATCTATTTGATGTTCATTTGCTTCTAAAAAGTGAAGGTTTTACGCCCGAAATAAGGAAAGCTCTTGTTGTCTATCTTGTCAGTCATCCAAGGCCCATTGTTGAGATCCTAAATCCCCAGCAGAAAGATTTAAGCGATATCTTTGAAAAGGAATTTAAGGACATGATAGCCGAAAACATTACATTTGAGCTGCTGGAAATGACTAGAGATGAACTGGTTACGATACTTCGAAAAGAGTTGACGCCCGATGAAAGGCGATTCATTGTATCAATAAAGCAGGGCCAACCTCTGTGGGACCTACTCGAACTTGAAGGGATTCAAGATTTGCCTGCCATCAAATGGAAACTTTTGAATATTTCAAGAATGGATCCCAGAAAACATCGAAAGGCAGTTCACAAACTAAGAGATTATCTGGGAGTTTGACTGATATCTTCGGATACGATTCCCGTAATGTCAGACATATCTCAGGTTTTCCGGACGATTGATATCCTGAGGGAATAGAAGGATATCAGAAACGATCACTTTTATGATGATCAGATATTCAGGGGCATCAAACTCACTACTGCCGGCCCTAATCCATGGTGTTCAATATTTTTATTAGATTGCCGGAAACTTTCTGCACAAACATATCACGAAATTAGCGACCAATGAAAAGATAGGGCAGCTTTGTAATGTGAGTTACTCAGCTATCAGTCATCGTGTGAAGATATTTAAAGAGAAGATAAATAATGATAAAAAATTAAAAAACGAAATTAAATATTTAATTCACAATTCAAGCTTTGACACCAGCCATGCTTAAAATTAATGTTGATAGAATATCATAAGTGGCAAGTATTGATCTTAAAGATTTGGTTGAAAGAAAAATTTTAATTAAGAATTGACAAATGGGTAAAGATTTGTTATATAATTACCGATATGATTAATAATAATATAAGAAATTATTATTGAGGGAGTATGTTATGATATCCAAAGGAAAGGAAGAAAAGGTCCTGGATAAAAGGATTATGGCCGCAAGACAGGCAGCGGGTTTCTCCATTACCGAAGCAGCTCAAAAACTGGGGTTTAAAAACTATCAGACTCTTTCTGCCATTGAAAAAGGTGCAAGGAAGATAAATGCCCATGAATTAATTATGATGGCTCGTTTATATGGCAGGACTCTTGATTATTTCCTGGAATCCGATGTTGTCCCCGATCCTGTGCCCTTGTGGAGAAAAACAACAAAAACAGATATAAATCAAATACAGCGACAATTTCTTTCTTTTCTTAAAAAATACAGCAACTTGGAACACCTGCTTGGACTCAAACGGCGATGGAAAGATGTCCAGAAAAATTATGATAGGGATGATTTTTCCGTAAATGGTTTTGAGCAGGCCGATAAACTTGGTTCTGATATTCACAATTTCCTTGACTTAGGTTCTCGTCCTTCCTTGAATCTGCTTAATGTACTCGAAAATAAGCTTCGTTTCAAAATCCTTCATTTGTCTTTGGGGGATGGTGTCTCCGGCGCCAGTGTTGTGGACAACATCTTAGGGGTTGGCATACTCATCAACGCTAAGGATGTTCCATGGAGAAGAAATTTTGATCTGGCACACGAGTTGTTTCATATAGTAACCTGGAATGTTTTTTCTCCCGAAGAGATTGGAAACGGTACAACAAAAACCAGACCGGAACAATATGCTGACATCTTCGCTTCAAGTCTGCTATTACCTGAAACTCATCTCCTCGATGCGCTCCAAGAAACAGCCACCAACAACAAAATCAGATTTGTTGATATTATTGAATTGGCAAAAGGTTTTGGCGTCTCCTCAGAGGCCATCCTCTGGAGGCTTGTTAATCTTGACAGACTGAAAAAGTCTCAGGTGCAGAAAATTTTGGATGATCCCGATTTTCGTGACATGGATCGAACCCGGCGTCGAAGCCTTTACAGTGAAGGCAAACCTTCCAAGTTCCCTTCAAGATTTATATCCCTTGCCTGCAGATGCATGTTAGAAGGTAAAATATCACGAGGTACGTTTGCGGAATATCTGGAAATAGACCGGGGTGAGATAGATGAATATCTCGTTGAGGCAGGATTTATGGAACAAAACTATGAAAAAATTGCTGTTGCTTGATGCAGATGTTGTTATTGATCTTCACTCTCTCAGTTTGTTCGAAAAAATATGCAGGACTTACGATGTCTATGTAACTCAAGAGGTTTATGAAGAGGCGACTTATTTTAAGAAAGGTGGATCGAAAAATCCTATTAATATAGCGGATAAAGTTATAGTTGTCAAATGCCAGGACATCGATGACCCAAGTCTAACAGTGAAAAGTGTCAGGAC
>CAZLRK010000278.1:0-3817 GCA_964561845.1 uncultured Desulfobacterales bacterium
CTATTCACAATTAGCAATTGATTATTAAATATTAATTAAGGGAAAAATAATCAATAATTAATTATTAAGTTATCACTTATGCCCCAGAGGGGGGATTAACACCTTTGCCTAATTAAACGTATTTTAGATATTATTAAATTTAAATTATTGCGCACTTACATAATCAATAGCATCTTTGACAGTTACTATTTTTTCTGCATCTTCGTCGGAAATATCGACATCGAATTCTTCTTCCATTGTCATTATCAGCTCTACCAAATCAAGTGAATCTGCGCCTAGATCATCCACAAAATTAGCTTCCGGCACAACCTCATCTAATTCAACACTAAGCTTTTCTGCAATTATCTCTTTTATTTTATCTTCAACGGACATATTTTCCTCCTTTCACATAGAGACCTTTGAAAAATGCTCAATTTTGTTCAAGTTCCCCCGCAAAAAATCAGCGGGATAAAAAGGCAGGCGAAAATTTTAACCACAGGCATACATTGAGTATTTCGAGGAATAAAATTTTAGCCTAACACAGAAATTGGACAAAAGGGGGCGTTTTGCAAAGGTCTCACATATACATGCCCCCGCTGACATGTAATACCTGACCTGTTATATAATCTGCACCTTCGGAAGCAAGAAAAGCAACAACTGTAGCCACGTCTTCAGGTTTTCCCGTACGCCCTAATGGAATCTGACTGAGCATAGCGGTTTTGACTTTATCCGGAAGTGATGCAGTCATATCTGTTTCTATAAACCCTGGAGCCACCGCATTGACAGTAATACCTCGTGAGGCAAGCTCTTTTGCAAGGGTTTTTGTAAGCCCTATAACCCCGGCTTTTGAAGCGGCGTAATTAGCCTGTCCCGCATTACCGTTAACACCTACAACGGAAGCAATATTGATAATACGACCGTAACGCTGCTTCATCATAACCTTTGCCACAATCTGCGTACATGTAAAAGTGCCTTTTAAGTTTACATTTATTACATCATCCCAGTCTTTTTCCTTCATACGAACTAAAAGTGCATCTTTAGTTATACCTGCATTATTAACCAGCACATCTATCCGCCCGGTTTCCTCAATTATTTTATTAAAGAAATTTGTCACTTCTTTTTCTGACGCAATATTAACACTTTGACTTGTTACCGAACCGCCGGCTTCGGCAATAAGCTTCTCCGTTTCAGCAGCAGCAGTCTTTTCAGCATCCGGATCGGCCGGAGAAAAATAATTAAAATATATATGAGTATCACTTCCTGAAAGAGAGCGACAAATTGATCGTCCAATACCCCTTGAGGCACCTGTAACAACGATAGTGCGTTTTTGATCCGACATAATTACCTCTCGAATAATATATCTGCTACTATATCCATATCTTTTATAACATTTTGATAGCTGTAGGTCAGTTGGTCATATGAGATGCTTTTCATAAAATCGGTTACGGTTTCCTGATCAAATAACCCGGAGCCCATTAGAATTTTCAAAACATTTTGCGCAATAAGTTGAGTAGTTTCATTGGCAAAGATTCTTGACATTACTTTGATCTTTTCTGCTTTAGGATCACCTGTTTTAGTAAGGTTATCAGCTTTGCGTGCCATGCTTGCGCCGACTTCCAGATAAGTCATCATATCAGCCAGCGCAAACATAATGTACTGCTCTTTTATAAGCCTGTTTTCGTGAACCAGCATGATGGTATCATTTAATGCCTTTGCAGCAAGTGCGTAAAAGCGGCATCCCGCATCGCTTATTGCGTTATCCATTTTTTTCATTTCAGAACAAATGGATCCATAGTAATCGCCATTTGTTTTTCGTGTCTTTTTCCATCGGAATGTACTTATTATATTTTGCTGGATCTCGCTGGTTCCTTCATAAATACAGGTGATTTTAACATCCCTTTTTATCTTTTCCACTTCATATTCGGAGATATATCCGTATCCGCCAAGAGCCTGCATGGCATCTTCCAAGGTTTTATTGGCAGACTCCGTTGCAAAAAACTTTGCAATAGATCCTTCTACCTGAAGATCCTTTTCACCTGAATCTAATCTTAAGGCAACCTCATCCAGATAGGCAGTCGCCGCTTCGAGCCTCACGGCATTCGGAACTACCAGCTTGTGAGTGTAACCCTGCTTTTCCGCAAGAGGAGAGCCGAACTGAATCCTCTCTTTGGCATATGGGATAACAATATCAAGTGCGGCTTCACCGGCGCCTAAAGCCATTGCGCCCACCATCAGCCTTGTATAGCCAAAAACTTCGTTAGCTTGCTTAAGCCCCTTTCCAGGCACACCTCCAATAAGATTTTCAACAGGAACAAAGACATCTGTAAAAGAGAGCGGAGATGTATTCGAGGCGCGGATACCGTGTTTTTCTTCACCTTTTCCCCGCTCAAAACCCTCTGTGTCTTTTTCCACAACAAAGAATGTAGGGCCTTCCGGAGTCTTCGCAAGAAGAGTGATAAAATCGGCATACCCGCCGGTTGATATGAACTGTTTTGTCCCGTTTATCTTATATCCTATAATTTCGCCTTTTTCGTTTGAAACCGGATCAGCCTTTGTCTTTATAGATGCAACATTGCTGCCTGCCCCGGGCTCTGTTACGGCATACGCCACAAGAGCGTTCCCTTCGGAAATGGCGCCAAGCCATTTTGTTTTCTGCTCTTCAGTGCCTCCAACTATCAAAGGATCTGAACCAAGTTGAATGGCAAAAAAAGCCGTGGCGATGCCCAAACATATCTTGGACATTTCAAAAGTAACCACGCAGGAGTCTCGAGCACCTCCTCCCATTCCTCCGTAGGCTTCAGGAATAAAAAGAAGCTGGAGACCGATGTCGTGCTCAAGCATTCTGCGAATCGTCTCCTCGGGGAATACTTCCTTTTTGTCAAATTCCAGAATTTTATCCTTTATTAGAAGCTTCTTTTTTAACTGTCTGACAGTCTCAACGACCATCTGCCTTGATTCAGGGTCTAATCCCTGGAGAGCGGTCCCTGTGTTAGATATGCTTGGTTCCATTTATTTTTATGCCTCTTCTGTTTCGATTACAGTACGTCCTTTATAGGTCCCGCAACTGGGGCATGCATGGTGTGGGAGCTTAGGTTCTCCACATTTAGGACATGTAGATGGATTCGGAGCCGTGACTTTTTGATGCGTCCGGCGCTTATCCCGCTTCGACTTAGATGTTTTACGCTTTGGTACTGCCATAAGTAATCCTTTAATATATTGTTATTATTATAATTATATTATATTTCATTACCTTTGTTTGAAGTTAGACTCTAGTAATTGATAAAAAATAAATTGTCAAGAATTTTCAGATAAATTTTTATATTTTGTTTGCTTGTACTCTTCATTTATATGTGTTATCTAACTTTCTTGCAAAAAAACAACAACCAAAAGCATCTAACTGACTATATTTATTATTAATTAAATTGTCAAAAAAAATTATTTTTAATTTTTAACGAGACCTCCTAAAAGTGTATTATAGTTTAAAATTAATAGCTCTCCAAAAAAAGAATATTTACATGTTTTACTAATTACTACTACTAGTTGGGTGGGCGCTAGTAAAGTAGAGACCTCGTTAAGTTGTTAAGTGGTTGAGTGGTTAAGTTGTTATTTTTATGACCTATTTTGAATTTACATGAAAACTGGACGTACGTTATTTAGATGACTATAACCTTCTGAAATCTAAAAGGTTATTTTTTCACTCAACCATTTTCCACTCAACTATTTGACGATATCTAAAGTTAGCGCTTATGCCTTTGAAAGGGGTTGGGTGTTGCAGGCATATAAAAATGCCTAAATTCAGGGCTCCTGACCCAGCGTAAATCCGAATGCAACATATTCT
>CAZLRK010000279.1:0-3816 GCA_964561845.1 uncultured Desulfobacterales bacterium
CGGCGGAATAAGTTGCAATTGAAATTACGAGAGGTCAGGAGTTCTGAAATTAAAGTCGTATACTCCTGATCGAAAACAATGTGTTTATAAAAATCCTATCAGTTTAAAAATAAATTTTCCGTAAGAAAACCGGGCTAAAACCTTTGCATCGCTTCCGAATTGTAAAACCCATGGGATAAATTCCTCTACATTTGATAGCTCCATGTCCATTGTGAAATATCCTGATGAACTCGGTTATAATAGGCTAAAAAGGTTGATTATATCAAATTTTTGGCTTGCATATTCAAGAACGGTGGGTGTATACTAAATATATTTCATTGCCTCGCATATAGATTATTAAATTCTTTTATCAGATTGACAAAATAGACACCCATAACTATTTTAAAAGAAACAGCATTTCATAGTTAAACTCTATGGCAAAACAAAGACATCTTAAAAATGCTCCTATAACCGAAGCAATAATTGACTTCCGTACTAAGCTTCCAGCTATCTTTAATGTTAAAGAATTTTTGTCATTAAAAGAAACCTTTTGTGACCGCTTTCCGAAGATCCAAGAACGCCGATTTATTAAAAGTGGGTTCAAAATCAATAAGGGAGTACCTGTTTCAGAAGAACCAAAAGAGGAAGGAATCCATGGATATTTTTTCAAACCAACAGATGATAAAAAGGTCGTTCAATTCAGGATCAATGGATTTACCTTTAGCCTTTTAAAACCTTATACATCCTGGGAAGACTTTCGTAATGAAGCTAAAGATCTTTGGAAATTCTTTGTAAATATAACTTCTCCTGAAAATGTTACAAGAATAGCCGTGCGGTATATAAATCACATGGACATCCCACTACCGGTAACTAATTTTTCGGAATATTTAACTGCACCACCTAACGTGCCTGAAAATCTTCCAGGAGGTATTAGCAGTTTTCTATCAAAAGTAGTTATTTACGATTCAAAAGAAGATATTTCATCAAATATTATTCAAGCATTAGAAAAAAGTATCAAGCCAAATAATATTACTATTATATTAGATATAGACGCATATAAAAAAGGTAAATTTGATATTAATAATGACAAAATTTGGTCAATTTTTGAAAAGCTCCATGATATTAAAAATCAAATTTTTTTTGCTAGTATAACAGAAAAAACAGCGAGGTTATTTGAATGAACGCTGCCTGTATCCCAATAAATTATAGCAATCCATTTTTCTTGCCAACAGGTAGAGGGGTAAGTGAAACTGCAGGAAAGCTTGATGAAATTGTAGAGAAGATGCTAAGGGACTGTTCGCCTAGTGTAATACTTGACAAAGATACATTACTTCAAGAGATCAATGAGGTTTTTGAGGAATGTTCCGTTGATAATTGGGATGGATATGACGCAAAAGCTATTGATTATGACTCTTACATTGAAGCAATCCGATTTGCACGATCTTTGCCAACAACTATACCTCTTCCCGAAACAGCAGTAGATCCTGATGGTGAGGTTTCATTTGAGTGGTATAAAGGACCAAGGAGAGTATTTACTATAAGTATAGGAAGTCACAATGAGATTATCTATGCTGGCCTCTTTGGATTCAATAAGGTTAATGGAACAGAGTGTTTTTATGATGAAATTCCTAAAGCGATTTTGGATAATCTTGGTAGATTATTTCACTTCTAAATTTGGAAATGCATTAATAAAGGCAGTGAGCAAAGACGAATTTTTAGCTCGTTATTTAACAAGCAGCAAATGGTTTAGTCGTGAAAATAACAGAGTAAAACACAATGCCTTTATGCCACCTCCGAACATGAAACTCTCAGTTTTCCGTATAAATAATCTAACTGAATCACAGATCTGGAAAATCGGTCAAAAAAGAGTTGTCAATAAGATGAGAATACAAAGAAACTTTTACGGAAGAGCTGATATTAAGGCTTTGAATATTTTTGAGACTGGTCTTGAGATACATCATAATAATATCCCGCCTCGACATGCAAATATTGTTAACTGGCCCGATGAAAAATCTGAAAGGAAAGAAATTGCCCTTGAGCTTGCTGCAAATGCTTCATTGAAACTTAAACCTAAATAATTTTTTCACTTTTACATTTTTAAGCATCGTTTCTTATTATAAGAACCAGGGGTTCTTGTTGGCATGAAATTTTATTTTTTACCCTGATTTTTATTGGACTGGTGGGGTATAGTGTGGGGTATTGAAATATAAAAAATTACAAAGAGAGCTATAATCAAATATAACTCTTTGAAATAATGGCTGGTGATCCCAGCGGGACTCGAACCCGCGTTCCCGGCGTGAGAGGCCGATGTCCTAGACCACTAGACGATGGGACCGGTATATGGAACTCTAATTGAGCGAAAATAATGCTCAATTAGTAGTTAATTGTTAATTGTTATTCGTTATTAGAATTTGATGATCGTCTCATTTTATAAATCTATGATTGATGAAATATAAAAATAGATTTTATTCTTTATAAACGATTAACCAATAACAAATAACGAATAATTCCCAATTGGTTTTTTACTCAATTGGGGTGGAACAGTCTAAGTTTGAATATATAATAAGATTAAATTTGTCAATCATTTATCAAAGACTTTAACAACCTTAACAGCTGAACTTTGAACCTTGAACCCGTGAACGGTTTCCTATTATGTAGCTTCCTGTTTTTTCCCCTTCCTGAATCCAAAAATAAAATAGATGATAAAACCTATAAACGGAATGGCTGCAACAAGCATCCAAAACACTTTCTTTCCTAATGTTCCAAATTCTTTCTGTGCTGCGTTTACAACAGCCAAAATAGTCAATAAAACAAAAGGTATAGTTAAAATTATAATCACGAGGATTGATTTCAGATCCATTTTCAACCTTCTAAAAGCCTAGAAATTTTTAAAATGGTATCTATATAGTAATTGCTGTGATTATAACGATGAATAATTTCATATGCCTTTTTTTTATCTATTCCGGGGCGCCAGCCGAAGCGCTTTAAATAATTTGCGATACTTGCCATGGCATCAGCATGGTTAAAAAGATCAATATGTCCATCCATATCGCCGTCTTTTGCATAGGCAGGTATATTCGTGGGCATGAACTGTGGAAGTCCCACCGCCCCGGCATAAGAGCCGCCAATTTCAACAGGATCTATCTTTGCCTTAAAAGTATATTTTAGAAAAGCCTTTAGCTCTCTATAAGCCCAATTTGATTTTCGCTTTGCCTTTGCTTCATACTGCTTTTTTGTAAGATCACTTGAATTTCCCTTTAAATTCCAAAACATGTCACGAACATTTGGATCTTTGATAGATGCTAAAGATGAAAGCGTGTTTAACACGGATCTGTTGCCTAAAGAATTGCCAAGGCCGCTTTCAACCAGAAGAATAGCAGTGATGATTTTTTTATCCACTCCATAGAACTTTTCCGTTTTCGCAAGGACTGTTTTATGTTTTTCCATATATTTTTTAGCTTTTTGAATAGACCATTTGTTTGCAAACTGATTATAGTCCAATTTGGCCTCATTATGAACGAAAAACAGGAAAGTTCCTTTCATGTCAAAAGCAATCTGCGGTTTTTTATAAAGATTTATAATCCGGGTTTTATTAAAACCATCCTTAATTAGTCTCTTTTGTAAAGATTCAAAATACTTGAATTCCGGTTCTTCACACAGAGCAGTATTAACAAAAGAAAAGACAAATATAATCAAAAAAGAAAAAAAGAAAAGGATATGTCTGCAGCAGTTCTGTTTAATTGTCAGCATCAGTTTATAAACCTTCAATTTGAGACCTTTGCAAAACGCCCCCTTTTGCCCAATTTCTGTGTTAGGCTAAAATTTTAATCCTCGAAA
>CAZLRK010000280.1:0-3809 GCA_964561845.1 uncultured Desulfobacterales bacterium
AAATGTGGAGCTGTTTAAGACGGGCCGATATCAAGGATAAAATTGAAGGTTTCGGGCAAATATTTCAGCACGAAGGGACAGGCTTGAGTTAGGTTGGTGAATTCAAGTTGCAAGCACACCACTTTTTTCAATTTTGGAATTAAAGATATCTTTTAAACCATTCCGTACTCAACTCTATGGCTCTTTTTCTGTTTTGATCATCTGTAAAGCGATGATCACCTCCGGGAAAGATTTCCAACCTTTTCGGTTCACCCAGATTTTCATAGGTTTTCTTTGCATGCCAAAGAGGAATCAATTCATCATCTTGACCATGTAAGACCAGGCAATGTTTTATTCTGCTAAGCACATCAATAAGTTGATATTTTTTTAAGTCCTCATAAAAACTGTCTTTTAACAAAGGATATTTTTCTTCCTTTAAATCCTTCTTTGCCTCATGCAATTCAAATGGCGCCGCCCAAACAGAAATCGCCGCAAAAAAAGGATGGCGGACGGCGGTTAAAAGTGAAATAAATCCCCCCAAGCTGCTTCCCAGGAGCCCAATATTTCCACTTACCCGCAGATGTCGCCGGGCAAGCATATAAACAGCTTCTAAATCCTTTAAACGAGCACTGACGGTCGTATCTTCAATCCTTCCCTCACTCTCTCCACATCCACGATGATCATAGCGTATCGCCACAAATCCCTTTTTGGCAAGATATTCTGCAATTGCGATAAATTTAGGACTTTCTTTTGAGCTAAAAAGACCATGGGAACAGATCACGCAAGGGGCTTTATCCTCCAGATCAGGTAAATGAATAATACCTTTTATTTTAAATCCTTCATTTTGTGCTATAAAATGTTCGACTATCATAAATTAAATTACCTTGGAAGCGGTCAAGTTTTCAAACAGCTAAAATATTATAAATTATTTTAGACGTTAATCGAAAATCTTTTCCCTTCTATTTCAATGGTTGTTTTCGAATAGGTAATTTTATTAATAATCTTTCCGTCTTTAAAATGTATAACATCAACACCCCTTCGTTTTTCTGGTTTCCCTTCATACCCTTTTTCAAACGAAGGCCATTCAAGCAGCCAGCGGTAAAGGACTTTTTGTTCCTTTTCATCAATAAATGTTTCTTCCTCTGTAAAGCGAAATCCGCCGTGATTCGCAAACCACGGTGTCCATGCTTTTCTGAGGGCTTCCTTTCCTTCGGCTTTCCCGCCAGTCCAGTTTTCAAACAGCACTTCATCATGAAAAAGTTCCATAACTCCTTCTATATCATGATTGTCCCAGGCAAGATTCCATTGTTTCAAAGCATTTTTAATCTCTTCTCTTGAAAGCGGCATAAGTTTCTCCTTTGATATTTGATAAGACTGATAAATCCATGCCCTTTGGGCCTCCGGTTCGTTGCGCCTATGCCTCGGAGAACTAACTTTAAATATATAAGGGCATAAGCGATAACTTAACCAAAAACACATTAACTATTTACAATTAACAATTGATTATTGATTATTAACTATGTTCTCTGGACCTTGCTTGTCCCGTTTTGCGGGGGATTCTTTGCAGGTATTACCTTCCTTTATATATTGGCGGACGCTTTTCCAAGAAGGACTCAATACCTTCTCGACAGTCCTCTGAACTTTGTGCTAATGCAAACTGGTCAATATCCATGAAACTTACCGCATGGTTGAGCGCATTTGCAGCCACTGAAATGGCTTGTTTACACATACGTACCTGCACCGGTGGCAAGGCAGCAACCCTTTCCGCCAATTCCAAAGCCTTGGGCAATGCGTTACCCGTTTCTGTGACTTCATCGGCCAGGCCCCAATTTAGGGCTGTTTGTGTATCGATTTTTTCTGCCATCACTATGATACGTTTAGCTTTTGCCGGTCCGACAAGGCGTACAAAGCGAGGAACCGATTGCCAACTCATATTCAGACCACGCTCAATTTCCGGCACATAAAAGACGGCATCCTTACCGACAATTCGCAAATCGCCGGCCACTGCCAGGGCTGCTCCACCACCGACACAATTCCCTTCTATTGCCATGAAGGTCATAGGCTCCAGTTCTTCAAAGGCACGGCAAAGCTTTGGTCCTATTTGCAATGCTTTCCGGCGTTTTGCCAATCCAATCTCCTCGGTTTTAACGTTTTCCTGATCTTTAAGATCTAATCCCAATGAAAAATTACCGCCCATACCACTCACCACGATGGCCGAAGTTTCACAGTCATCGTCAAATAAACGGGCCGCATCGATGAGTTCGGTCATTAAGCGGCGTGACAGTGCATTTATACCGTCACCACGGTCGAAACGTATGATTGCAATACGATCACGTCGTTCGATATCAACATATTTCAGTGCCATTATCCTTCCTTTCCCAGGCTTTGAAAAGAATTCTTTGTTGATCTTCTTTTCGTAACTTGATAATCGATTTTCAAATTTATTTGGTCCGCCTTACACTCATTAGTAGGTTGACAACAACCCTCGTATCCGCTATTTAAATTCCGATTATTATCTTTATAATAATTATCACTTTTTTTGTAAAGAGTTAGCTGCTTCTTGATTATTTTTTTAATCATCTTAATAAAATAGGAGGTTATACATGTTTCAAAATAAAATCACAAAGATGCTGGGAATCAAGTATCCCATTGTCGGTGGAACCATGATGTCGATCACGACATCGGAATTTACTGCTGCAATTTCAAATGCAGGCGGACTGGGCGTGCTTGCTTCAGCCATATACCAGAGCAAAGAGGGATTTGCCGAGGCGGTTGACCAGGTAAAAGATCTAACCGATAAACCCTTTGCAGTGAACCTGAATCTCTTTCCTTCCATGCGCCCCATTGATAACAATATATATATGGATGTCTTGGTCCAAAAGGGTGTAAAGATTGTCGAGACATCAGGTCATTCTGCACCCGAGGACCTGTGCGCGCGTTTCAAGGAAGCTGGAATGATTTGGATTCATAAATGTGTAGGAGTCCGCTACGCCCTAAAGGTTCAAAACATGGGTGCTGATATCGTCACGGTGGTCGGGTATGAAAACGGCGGGGCGACCGGCAAACTGGATGTCGGTACCTTGACCCTGGTGCCTCGCGTAGTAGAGAGCATTAAGGTTCCCCTTATTGGCGGTGGAGGGGTATCAGACGGCAGGGGATTCCTTGCTATACTTGCCCTGGGCGCCCAGGGCGTTATTATAGGCACACGTTTGCTCGCCACCCAGGAAGCGCCTATACATGAAAATCTGAAAAAAGCGTTAGTAGATGCCAGTGAGCTGGATACTATGCTTGTAATGCGTTCCATTGGCGCAACCCACAGGGTCTGGGCCAATGCAGCGGCCAAAAAGGTTACAGACCTCGAGGCAGACCAGGCAAGCCTTCCGGAAATCCTTAGTATCGCTACAGGCGAAAAAGCCAAATTGATGTATGACACCGGAGACCTGGATGTGGGTATGATCTCCTGCGGCCAGGGCGTGGGAATGGTCCACGATATACCTACCGTTCAGGAGCTTTTTGACCGAATAATCGCCGAAGCAAATGATATAGCTAGTAATCTTTCTGGTAATTAAGAAGTTGGCGATCAAAAATTATGGAATTGAATTTCCTTTGATATTGTTTTTCATTTTCACCGCAAAGTCGCAAAGAGCGCAAAGAAAAGATAAAAATCAATCGCTACGCGATATTTTTAGACCCTAAATGCCCGCAGGGCATGTTTCTTATTGTTTTCCGTCCCTCTCAACGGAAAACAATAAAACAAATGACCTCTGCGTTCTCCGCGTCTGGTTTATTTAAGTCAAGTCTTTTTTTTTAAAAAAAAGCTAGCAGAAAAT
>CAZLRK010000281.1:0-3738 GCA_964561845.1 uncultured Desulfobacterales bacterium
AGTTGAACATTTCTTTGAAGAACATATCCGTTCACAAGAGGTCCAGATTTCCCGGTTTTATGATCTGATCAATATTCTCATAGACTACAAAGCAAAGGAGAAGGATAATGAAGTCAATATCAGCCTATTGAAAGAATTGGCTTTGAGATACTCTGATACTGAAAGGCAGCTTTTTGAACTGAATCAGTTGAAGAATAAATTTCTGGGAATTGCCGCCCATGATCTGCGTAACCCTCTCATTTCGATCAGGGGTTTCAGCGAAATGCTTTTGGCTGGCGATGTCGGTCCCGTAAATGAAGGCCAGCTTGAATTCCTGAATATAATCGCAAACGTTAGCCAACAGATGCTGGACCTGATCAATGATCTTCTTGATGTTTCGGTAATTGAAAGCGGCAAGCTAACTCTTCGGCCCATACGCGGATCCTTAAGGTCTTTACTCGAGGAACGTCTTAAAACCATGAAAATGGTGGGAGAAAAAAAGGAAATAACCATTCATAAAGTGCTGAATGATATCCCGGACCTGGTATTTGACCCTGATCGTATCGGCCAGGCAATAGATAATCTTGTGAGTAACGCTATTAAGTACTCACCGCATGGCTCAATAGTGCATGTCACCCTGGCCCAAAAAAATAATGAAGCCCAAATAAGTGTGCAGGACGAGGGGCCGGGTCTTTCAGAGGAGGACCAGTCTAGGCTCTTTGGTTCTTTTCAGAAATTAAGTGCTACGCCTACAGACGGGGAAAAGAGCACAGGCCTTGGGTTATCCATTGTCAAAAAGATTGTCGAGGCACACAACGGAAGCGTGGAAGTATGGAGCCAACTCGGCTCTGGATCGACCTTTAGTTTTTCAATTCCCTTGGAGGCGAAAATTGAATGAAAAAATGAAAGTCAGAGTAATTGTTGCTGATGATGAATTTCATATCCGAACGCTTATTAAGACCATAATGAAGTCAATGCAGGCGGAAATCGTGGGAGAGGCGAAAAACGGTCAGGAAGCCATTGACCTTTTTAAGCGTGAAAAGCCAGATCTACTGCTACTTGATATTAACATGCCGATAAAAAGCGGTGATGAAGCTTTGAAAGAAATAAAGCACGAGTTTCCGGACGCTTTTGTAATTATGCTGACATCGGTGGCGGACGTAGATACAGTGAAAAAGTGCCTTGATATCGGTGCTGCAAATTATTTATTAAAAGACACCCCAATCAATGAAATGAAGAAACTTGTCAAAGAGACTTGGGGTTCGTTTAAAAAAAATAAGGGAGAATCAGATGCCTGAGTTATACGATCTATATCAAGTGTTGGAGGAAATAGAAAAAGATATGGCCATGGAATCCGAGTTGCAAAAGGGCAAAGTTACCCAGGATGATATTCGAAATCTCATAATAGAGAAACAAAAACAGATACAGGACAAACACTAATGGATAATCCGCGCTTTTTTAGCCTTCTTGAATCAAAGGGCATTCTCAAAAAAAAAGACCCCCAAAACCTTCTTAAAAAGTATAAAGGGGATGCCTTCACCGTCCTTGAATACCTAGTCCGGAATAAGACAGCCCCGGCAGGCGAATTGGAACGGTTATGGGGAGATTCTCTTGGGGTAGCTTATGTGGACCTGGAAAAAACAATATTTCATGCGAAAGCTGTTCAGAAACTCCCCGTGGAGTTTGCGAAAAAACATCATGTCATCCCGATTTACCAGATGGGGGACGTCGTAACAGTCGCCGCAGCAGATCCGACTGACCAGTATATCATCAAAGAGGCAGAGAGACTTATGGGATGTCCGGTGAGTACTACCTTTGCAATGCCTGATGTAATCGAAGACACCATAGAAATACAGTATCAATCGACCAGTGAACTCTCGGGCTTTATCACAAAAATTGCTGAAGATACCGCACTTAAAGGGACCACTCAAACAACCACCGATCAGCTGAGAGACTTTGCTGAAAAAGAAGAGGTCGTGGAATATACCCGGGGACTCATGATGTTAGCACTGAGGGAACGAGCCAGTGATATCCATATTGAGCCCGAGGAAAACGTGATCAGAATTAGGTTCCGCATTGACGACATACTTCAAGAGATGATGAAGATTGAAGATGCCCTGTTCCCACCTATTATCTCCAGCCTTAAAATCATGGCCAACTTGGACATTACAGAAAGGCGAAGGCCCCAGGACGGACGAATAACGCTTCGGCTTCCAAACAAATCCATTGATATCAGAGTATCTACCGTCCCAACCATATATGGGGAAAAAACTGTCCTTCGCATTCTCGGGCAGCTTACTCCCCGCGGGGTACCTGGATTGGAAGAGTTGAACTTTTCCAGGTCATCCTATGGCAAAGTTAGAAAAGTTATTGATTCACCCAACGGCGTTTTCTTCGTTACCGGCCCCACCGGGTCTGGAAAAACCACAACTCTGTTTTCGATACTCAATTATCTTAATACGCCGGATGTTAATATCATGACCATTGAGGATCCAGTCGAGTATCGATTACCTGGAATAAATCAAGTACAAGTGAATGCAAAGATAGGGGTTGATTTTAGTCGGGCACTGCGGGCTTTTTTCCGACAAGACCCCAATATTATCTTGATTGGAGAAATACGTGATGTAGAGACAGCAAAAATCGCTTCACAGGCCGCCTTGACCGGTCACTTGGTTCTCGCGACTATGCACACAAATAACTCACTCCAGGCTGTCACCAGATTAGTTGAAATCGGAGTAGAGCCATTTTTAGTAGCCCCCTCAATTATCGGGGTTATGGCACAGAGGCTTGTGCGTCGTATTTGTGAACATTGCAAAGAGAAATATAGTTTGCCGTCTACGACCATAGAAAGGTATTTCCATGGTGATCCCAACCGTGAAGTATTTGCTTATAGGGGTCGTGGATGTGACGAATGCAATCAGAGTGGTTACGTCGGGCGTCTGGCCATCCATGAAATATTCATTATGAATGAACAGATCAGATCTATGGTAGCCAAAGGAGCTTCCATTCTGGAAATAGAAAACGAGGCTTATCAGAGAGGATTCAAGACTATGCGCTACGATGGGATAAAGAAGGTGCTTCGAGGCTTTACAACTATAGAAGAGATCGAAAGGGTGATTACATCAACGGAAGAATTCCCTATATAATTTGTCTCAATTCCTGAATCTTGCATAAAAATTGGCGAAAATCTATAAGTTATTTAAAGGATAGCAATGAAATGAGTTTTTGCACTGCGATTAATTGTATGGATGGTAGAGTCCAACTTCCTGTTATTGGATTTTTAAAAAAACGTTTTTCTGTAAATTATGTGGATATTGTTTCAGAACCCGGACCGAATCGTATTCTTGCTGAACAAAGCGATTCAAAGGCGGTTGAATCAATCTTACATCGTGTAGACATATCAGTGCAAAAACACAAATCAAAAGGAATAGCTATAGTAGGACATTACGATTGCGCAGGGAATCCTTCCGATAAAAATAAACAAATTTCTCATCTGCAAGCTGCTATTTTGTTTTTAAAAAATCATTACAGCGAGGTTGAAATAATCGGGTTATGGGTAGATGAAAATTGGAAAGTAAGTGAAATTCTCGATTGAAAGATTGCAGTGCATTACAGAAACCCGCTTAGACCTGGAAGATAGAAGGCCAAAAAAAGCTTGATCTTGCTTTGGGAGCTGCTATTATATAGGGTTGATAGCGGTTAAATGTCAAATGTCAGGACATCGCTGACCCAAGTCTAACGGTAAAAAAGCTCAGGACA
>CAZLRK010000282.1:0-3731 GCA_964561845.1 uncultured Desulfobacterales bacterium
AATGGGTGGCCGAAATCAAGCGGAATGGGTGGCCGGAATCAAGCGGAATATGCAATATCACTAAGCGCCAAACCATATATGATTAAGTCGATCTGCTTTTTAGCTCTATTTAAATCGATTTGTCCCAAGGACAATTTTTGGCGAATATCATCAAGTCGCAAAAGTAGTATAGAGTTAGGTTTAGTGCGGGAAATTATTAATATTAAAAGTGATAAACTAAAAATTATTGATCCAACCTGCCATTCAGAAATTGAAAGCACTAAAACCTTAAGATAAATTACGTTAACTAGACCAAAAATAGCTATACCCCCTGAAAAAAGCCATAAGAAAAGAAAAATATTAAAAACCAATTTGGCCTTTGGGTTTGGGTTGACAGGAATAGGAATTTGGAGGTAAAATAAGGCACAAGAAATTGTTATTGCAGTAAAATTCAACAACAAAAAAGCCCAGCAACAAAAGCCAAAAAATCCATTTAATTTGGGTGAGATCCAATGTAAAAATAATAGCAGTACTCCTGCGCGAAGTATGAGCAATACTAAAAATTTCATCATAGAAATATCAAGAATTTCAAAACGCCTGACACTTTTTGATTGTTTGACCCCTTCGAAAGAAAATAATTTGTTAAATAAATAGAAAAAGTCAAAAGATACAGATAATAAGAGAGTTATATAAGATATGTTGAGCCATGAAATAGATGCATTGGTGCCAAGAACGGAAAACATTAACCACAATAAAGTAGCAAATGCACCAAAAATTGCCCACGTTGTCCAGCCCGGACGCTTTTCTTCAGAACGCCTATTGCTAATTTCGTATTCTAGGAAATGAATAACCCTGTCTATTTCTGAACCATTTAAATTATCGTTTTTCATGACACATGGCTTTTTCTTACTGTTTAATTATTACAAAGTTTGCCCACTTTTTAGTAACATGTGAGGTTGACAATCCATGATTTTCGTAAATACCTGATTCAAATATGCCTGTCAAATTATTGTGTATTTTAGGTTAGTTCTAGTTTTGAAGAGAGTAGTACTTTATTGATGTAGATCCCACATTTTAGTGAGAATATCAGGGAGAATAAAGGTTCATTGCCAGAAATCGATGATTATTACACTAACAGGTTTCCCCCCTAACCCCTACATATTGTATAGGCTTTATATGGCCAAAATCCCCCAGCCGGTAAATACTTCTTGCCTTAATCGTAAATCTTTGAAAATTAAAGGTTTATAACCGAAATCACAAATCAAATTGTTCCCATTTATACAGGAAAAGATCCCAGGGAACAAGTCATATATAGAGAAGATAAAATACTTATTTGACACCCTATGGTTTGCCGCGGGGGAGTTCATTTTTTCAAGATATCCTTAATAATATCTTCCGCCGCGCTGTAAGGATCTATTTGGCGTTGTTTTAAGGATTTCATTATAGCATCCCATTTGTTTATCTTTTGAAGTCTTTCCTTGACCTCCTGAGAGAGTCTATCACGGAGGATATTGAGAAATATACCCTCTGTTTGTTTTTGTAGGTGGGTTTCAAGGTTTGTCTCGGTTATAAATTTTCCGTGGTTGTCTATCTCGGCTAACAATTTGTTGATTCCTCGGTTATGAAGTGAGTCGGTTTTTATGACGGGTGGTTGCCATTCTTTTTGTGAATATGAGTTCATGGCTATCATCATCTCCATTTCACTCGCCGTTATATCAGCTTCTTCTTTGTCAGCCTTGTTGATCACAAAGATATTGCCAATTTCCAGAATCCCTGCTTTTATTGCCTGAACACTATCTCCCATCCCCGGCGCGATGACAACTATACTGGTGTGAACGAGTTGAACGATTTCTACTTCATCTTGACCAACCCCCACGGTTTCAACAATGACAATATCCTTACCCATGGAATCCATTATTGTTATGATGTCATGGGTAGACCGTGAAACACCTCCCAAATGCCCCCTGGTCGCCAAGCTCCGGATGAATACACCATTATCAGTTGAGTGGCGTTGCATGCGCACTCTGTCTCCCATTATTGCACCACCGGAAATGGGGCTTGTCGGATCAATTGCGATAATTCCTACAGTTTGTCCTCTTTCTCTTAAGGAATGAATAATGCGATCTACCAGGGTAGATTTTCCAGCGCCTGGAGATCCGGTGATCCCAACTATGTGGGCATTGCCTGTATGAGGGAAAAGACGTTTGATTTCTTCACGGGCTGATGGGACCTCGTCATCGATATCCCGCATGAGCCGGGCTGCCGCCCGGATATCTCCATTTAAAATGTTATCAGAAAGCATGAGTATATGTCCAATTGAACAATAGCAAAAGCGAAAAATGGTTGAAAAACAATTATTCTTGGATAATAATTAAAATAGATACGATAACTGTCTCATACTAAAAGTCAATATAAAACATGATGATATCGTAAAAAATCAAAAAAGTGCCCTTTCAGTGCATAGTGGTTTAATATTTAACCGTCATAAGGAGGAACCAATGGACCTGGAAATATTTAACAAAATGGAAGACGAAGAGCTGCGCAAATATATAGAATTTATGCTTTGGCACTACCGGGCTATGGACGCATTTTGGTTTATCTATGTTGCTGAAAAATTTGATCAGCCGACTGCGGAGAGGATCAATGAAAAGGTGTGGGAAAGGGTTTCGGGAATGGCCGCAAAAGACTTAATGTCACGGTTTCAAATTTCAGAAAAGGGCCTAGAAGGATTTGTGAAGGCTTTAAGATTTTTTCCCTGGTGTATTCTTGCGGAATATCATATTCAAGAAAAGAAGGATGAAGTGATCATTTCGGTTCCATCCTGTCCGGCTCAGGAGGCACGTCTCAAGCGAGGCTTAGATGAGTATGTATGTAAAGAGATGCATCGCGGAGAGTTTGCAAGCTTTGCCTGCGCAGTGGATGAACGCATAGAAACAGAATGCATGTTTGCTCCACCAGATCCTCATCCGGACGATATGTTTTGTAAATGGCGTTTTTATCTTAAACACGATGACACCTAAATAAGGAGTAGCTTATGCCTCTAACTTTTGATTCAATCAGTCACGGGACTATTGCATTTGGATTCTTTAACATTGATTCCGATATGTTGCTCCTTGATCATTACTTCTTTTTTGCTAATGAGTTTTGCGAATACATTTCTGATATTGCCGATAGCGATGACGGGAAACCCTTTAAAACGATTTGTAATGTCTATTACATTTCCGATAATGAAGATATCGGAGACCTGATGGATGCAATACAGGGAATCAACTATACAGGTTTTATTGGGGAATTGTATAAGCGATTTTCTTTTCCGAATCAACTTGAAGATTTTAAGCAGAAGGCGAAAGGTTTCAGAAACCAAACAATTGTCAAGTTAATAATTGAAAAATACGCAAAGTATATTGAAATTTCCATTGTCAATAATGAATTAGGGCAAAGTGTTGAGATTGGTGCATACAAGTTCAGCAGGGCTTCATTTCAGGAGATGGTCAAATATATCTGGAGAGGCGGTTATCCACGCTGGAAAGATGAGAAAAGACCTGATTATGTGATGGTTTTAAGAGAGAAAGTAGAGGGGAGTTGCAATAATTTGTTTCAAGGTATTGTTTTTGATGAGTGATTGACGTTGTTTCAAGAATAGGCTATTATAAAGGCCTCAGTAAATAAAAGGCCTTTTAAAATCGACTAACACTTTGAAATCATTTTGGTACGCCTGGCAGGATTCGAACCTGCGGCCTACGGATTAGAAG
>CAZLRK010000283.1:0-3727 GCA_964561845.1 uncultured Desulfobacterales bacterium
CTGTTGATATTGTTCCTGTGGCAGTACGCTCTAGCGCAACTGCTGAAGATCTGCCTACTGCAAGCTTTGCCGGGCAACAGGATACCTATCTTTGGATTGAAGGAGCAGACAAGGTTGTCAATAGCGTCCAGAAGTGCTGGGCAAGTCTTTTTACGCCTCGTGCCATAAGTTATCGAGTCAAGAATGAGTTTCCACATGACAAGGTACTAATAAGCGTCGGCATCCAGAAGATGGTAAACTCTAAGGCTGCAGGGGTAATATTTACCCTTAACCCAACCGATGGAGATACTTCCAAGATCGTCATCGAAGGGAGTTGGGGGCTTGGAGAAACGGTTGTATCCGGTTCCGTAAATCCTGATAAATTTGTCGTTGATAAGGTGATGATGGAAACCAGCGAAAAAACCATATCCACCAAACACATTGAATGTGTCTATGATACTGACAAGGGAGAGGTTGTAAATGCCGATATAGACCCTGATATGCAGAGTATATGCTGTTTGGAAGATCAGGAAGTCAAGTATCTGGCAAAGACTGCAAAAAACATAGAGAAACATTACGGGCGCCCGATGGATATAGAGTGGGCAATTGATAAGGACTTCAATTTTCCTGAAAATATATTTATTGTACAGGCTCGTCCGGAAACAGTATGGAGCCAACGTAAAAAAGAGTCTGTCATCGGGAAAAAGACAGGGCGCCAGTTATTGATGGAACAGGCCATGAAACGTATTAAAATTCAGTAAAAAATCAATTGGGAGTTATTCGTTATTTGTTAGCCGACTTCGCCATAGTAGCCTCGGCTACGACGGCTGAATTGGTTAATGGTCTAAAGGAATAAAATCCGTTTTTATATTTCATCAATCATAGATTTATAAAATGTGACGATTATCAAATTCTCATAACGAATAACAATTAACAATTAACGACTAATTAAGCATTATTTTCGCTCAATTAGGCTTGTAATTTGGTGCTTGTAATTTGTTATTTCCGGTTTATCCGGGTTAGGAGGTAATAGTTTCATGAAAGATATGAGAGATTTTATTAAACAGGCTGAAGAAGAAGGAATGCTACACAGGATCAAGGCGGAGGTTGATTGGGATCTGGAATTATCACATATCGCAAAACTCAATGAGGAAAAACAGGGCCCTGCGCTTCTTTTCGAGAACGTAAAGGATTATGATTCCCCTGTGCTTACCAGTGTCTGTACGACCACGGAAAGACTGTCATTGATAATGGATATGGACAGGAAGTCAACTTTGGTGGACATCATGAAGTTATGGGTGGATAAAAATGAAAATAAAATTCCGCCTAAGTGGGTCGACAGCGGCCCTTGTAAGGAAAATATTATGATGGGTGACGATGTTGATCTTTTAAAGTTTCCCGTACCAAAATTCTATCCCCTGGATGGCGGACGCTTTTTCGGGACAGCCCATTTTGTTCTTACAAAAGACCCGGACACGGGTTGGGTAAATCTCGGAACTTACAGGCTTCAATTGCTTGATAAGAACCATCTTGGAACACAGTTTATAAAGGGAAAGCACTCCGATATCATGCTCAAGAAATATCAGGCCATGGGCAAGCCCATGCCGGTCTGTGCAGTCGTAGGATGTGATCCGATCCTGTTTCTCATGGGTGCGGCACGTCTGTCTGCTTTCGAGTCTGAGTATGATCTTGCAGGCGCTATCCGCGGAGAAGCCATAGAAGTGGTTAAGGCCGAAACCAATGACCTTCCGGTTCCAGCTACAGCCGAAATTGTAGTAGAAGGAGAAGTGGATGCAGATGCCTTTATGGAAGAAGGTCCCTTTGGCGAATACACAGGGTATTATTCAGGCGTAGGAACTGATCCAAGAAACTTTATAGACGTTAAATGTATAACATACCGGAACAATCCCATATTTTGGGGGACCACAGTGGGCAGGGCTGTAACGGATACTCACATGACAATGGCCCTTACCTATGGCGCAACACTGTGGCAGCAACTAGTAGCAATGAAAATACCCGGTATACAATCCGTGTATTGCCCGCCGGAGGGATCGGGAAGAATGGTAGCCATCATCTCCATGAAACAGATGTACCCGGGACATGCCGATCAAGTGCTCACCGCATCTATCTCAACAGAGATGGGAGCATATGGTCTTAAAACTGTTATTGTAGTGGATGAAGATATCGATCCATGGGATATCCCGCGTGTTTTGTATGCATTAAGTTTCAGGTTCCAGCCAAACCGCTCCCAGGTCATCAAAAGGGGGAGATCTACGCCCTTAGACCCATCCCTACCTATAGGTCAAAGAGATATAACCGGAAGACTACTCCTGGATGCAACAATCCCTTACGATTGGAAAGAAAAGCCCATACCCATAGAGCTTGATCAAGAACTGGTAGAGAAGATTCAGGCAAGGTGGTCGGAACTGGGGCTTTAGGACGGAATATATTCTATATCTAAAAAGCTCGCAACATTTCACCATACAAAAAATATTTGACAGGATAACAGGATACACAAGATATTATTCCAGTTAATCACAAAATCATAATCCTGCCTGGGAGAAAGCGCTCACAGTCAGGTAAAAACTTGTAGTGTTAAAAGAAAGTAACTGTGAACGGTTACAATAAAAATAATTTTTATAAATCAAGTTAATCCTGTTAATCCTGTTAATCCTGTCTAAAATTGCTGAACTTGAAAAAGGAGATGCTATCATGTCAGAGGGCGGTATACTAGAAGGTAAAAAGATTCTAATAGTGGATGATGAACCTGATATTTTAGAAGTATTGGAAGAGTTGCTATCCATGTGTAATGTTGTAAAAGCTTCAACCTTTAATGAAGCCAAAAAACTGTTGGAATCCCAGAATTTTGATATGGCAATTCTGGATATTATGGGTGTTGACGGCTATAAGTTATTAAACATCGCCAATCAAAAAAATATAACTGCCGTAATGTTTACCGCTCACGCATTGTCACCTGATAATCTTGCAAAATCTATTAAAGAAGGGGCCGCATCTTATATCCCCAAGGAAGAAATAACGGATATTGAGGCTTTCTTGACCGATATAATAAAAGCAAAAACAAAGGGAGAAAATACCTGGGGTCCATGGCATGAAAGACTACCTTCTTCCTATTTTGAAAGAAGATGGGGCGCTGCATGGCAGGATAAAGATAAGGAATTTTGGGAGAAATTCAGGGCCGGAATTAGGGCCAGGCGTTCTCAATCCAAGAGGTAGGTGTTATTGGTTATTAGTTAATTGTTATGTAATATTTTAGCTGTTTGAAAAACAGGTCGCTTCAAAGGTAATTAAATTTTGAAATGTGTAAAACTCGCGTATAAGTGAGAGTAAAGAAAGAACAGTGCATACCATATTAATAAAACAAGGAAGCAATAAATGCCGATTAGCCTTTGAAACATACCTATTCAATCCCTGTTTTTTCTTAACTCTCACTAATACGCTCAGACAGTTACACGATTTAAAATTTAAAAACCTTTAAAGCTATATAATTCTAATTACTTTCATAAGGCTAAATTGTTATATTGTTATTAGTTTTGATGAATTTGTAAAAAGTTGAATTCATAAGAGGAGGATTGCGGTGAAACCAATTCGTTATAAAAAAGATATGGTGGATGAGTTTGTTAAAAATGGTTATTGGACCAATGAATTATTCTACGATTTTTACGATAGGAATGCACGGGAATATGGTGACAGGGAAGCCCTGGTGGATTCAAAATACCGGGTTACCTGG
>CAZLRK010000284.1:0-3718 GCA_964561845.1 uncultured Desulfobacterales bacterium
CAAAAGTTATTTTCGGTTACAGTGTCGTAAAACGGCATATTGTAGCTTTTTATGAGATCATCATAAATAATAATCACGAAAACCCAGTACGATACCGTATTTAAAATTCGTGTATTAAGATATTCAAGTCTATTCGCCGTACATATCAGTTATAAGCTTTCGTAATTGAGCGGCTTCGGCCATTGATAATTTATCAATTTTCTTTTTTAATCGCAGTTTACTAATAGTGCGTATTTGGTCAACTGCAATTTCAGCCTTTTTGTTAAGGCATTTTATCTGGAGGCGGGTTCTCCATTGTGGGTGAAGCTTTGAGGTTAAAGGACATACGACAACGGTTTCTAAATATTTATTCATTTCATCTTGGCTAATTATAACAACAGGACGCACTTTTTTAATTTCGCTTCCTATAGTGGGATTAAGATCAGCGAAATATATTTCGTACCTTTTAAAATTCAAAGTCTTCATCCTCTAATCCGTCAAGAAGTGTTGTATCAAAATCGTCCCAATTTTCTTTTTCACTAGCCATGGCTTTATAAGTATCTTCCCAAGAAAGTTTATTGTCATCTTTCTTCCGAAGAAGCAGCCCCCTGTCTGTTTCTTCAAGCAAAAGGGAATTATTAAGGCCATATTTTTGAAGAAGTGCCTTAGGTATGCGAACTCCTTTTGAATTTCCAATAGGGACTAATTTAATATCCCTTGAACGTATTTGTTTTTCCATGGGTATTGCTCCCTTTATTATTTTAAACTTTCTATGTAATCATTGTAATTACTTTTTTCTTTGAAGTCAAGCACAAAATTAACTTGTTTATTAAGGAATAGGGGATGAGAAATAGAGATATTGTAGTAACTTCTCAATAAGTTCGGATGAAATGAGTATAATGTCGCTTTCCTGGATGCGCGTTTTGCAAAGGTCTCAAACTGGATAGATGGCGTGTCGTTTATATTACGTTCGAAAAACAATCAACGTGTGAAATTGTCTCAAGGTTTCTTGTTTCAACATTAAAAACCATTCGTAGATGAGTGGGTGAAGGGATCTCGTATCCGGAATAACAAAATGCTCTCTCTCCATTCCTATTGCGTCTATAAAAAACACAAATGATTCCAATGGCCCACTCTGGTGTTCACCTATCACGCGGATATTAATCATATTCTCTGCGATGATCCGTGGAGCTTTATTGAGAATGGATTTAAAAAGCAAGTCTGGCTGGTTTTTACAGTGTAGAGCTCCAAAAAGGATTGCATGACGTTCTCCCGGTCTGAACTTATTCCAAAAATTTATCGTAATCGTGCTATCGCGTGATCCTACGCGGTCCTGAAAGCGAAATTTTCTCTGTATCTCTGTTTCTTCAATACCTTCAATAATAGTGTTCGGATTTTTAATGCTAACAGCCCGAATTATATTGGAAATATCAGCACCAAGCATGGGGACACGGGCTTCTTCACCCTCTATAAGTGTTTTAATGCGTGTCAGTTCTTCAGGGGTCGCCTCCAAAAATAGTACATCAAGTTTGAACTTTGAGAAGAATTCTTTTGCAAGGAATTGCCTCGTCGCTTCTTCATGATTCTCACCAAATACCAGAATTTCATAATCGGACTGCTGCAAATATTTGACCCACTGTTGCATTGGAATTAGGTTGGATTTGAGATTCTCTATCAGTAAATTCTGTTTTGACGGAGAAAGCTCGGCAAATCGTAGGAGCGCATTGGTTCCAAATTGGTGATGGGCGGGATGCTGAATTAGATCGGTCTTTGGTATTTCAAATGGAGGAATGAAGTACGCGTTTCTTATCCACTCATATGAAATGATCATAAGAAGTAAGATAAGCGGCCACCCAAATACAATTAGGAAAAATCTGATGATTGGTGAGTTCAATATACTTAGAACTCCAAAATGTTGCTTAACGAGCCTGACGATCAGTTAGCCCGAATGGTGAAGAATTTATCTTAAAAATGATATCTTCCGATCACAGCATGTTCATATATATGAAAATTTATAATCTATGTATTTCATCATTAAACTCCTAAGAATTTAGGAGTTTATATCAAATTGATATTGAATTATAATGCGATTTTGAATTATTGGCAAGAATATTGGTGAGAAAAGCTTCGATTTCGGCCTTGTCCAAATCTTTGGGATGTTTCTTGCCGTGGAAAGGGATGTAGCGTTTAATCCAGGAAACGTAAGCCTGCTCGGTTCGAATGGAATAATGTCTGAGCTAAATTTGATCGCGAACCTGATCCAGCAAACGTTTGGGAGGTTTGTTCATATTTTCTATTGACTTTATTCAATTTTTTTGCTTATTTAATAAATAAGCCGACCAGAAAGTTCTATTGCCTCTACCTGATGTAGTAAATAAGTGCATTTCTCGTACCAGTTTTTAACCCCCTGATATTGTAGAGCTTAGTAAAAATCTCTTCTAAAATCGAATCTATCCATGCACATTTTAATGTGCATGGAAGCACAAAATGTTTTGCATTTTAGGTAAAAGCCAAAGTGCGGTTTGTGTTACAACAAACAGAGACAGAGAATCAATCTGGGGTTTTAAGATTGGATTGATTTGATTTTAGTAGAAGAAGGGCAAAAAATTTCCGTAAAATCCTAACAATATTTTTCTACAATATTTAATATATATTGAAAAGTACCGATTTTTTTCCGTAAAATTACAAAAATATTGTGAATATACTGAATTTTCCGATTTTTTAATATACGGAATTTTTTCAGTATACTAACTAGTTAAACTTCCAAAGAAAAATACAAATGCGAAGACATCTACCTACTTATTATAAAGTTATTGGAAAGAAAAAACCCGCTACTTTATACCATTATACGACACCTATAGGATTGCTGGGAATTTCAACTTCAAAAAATATATGGGCAACTGATATAAGATATTTCAATGATCCGAAAGAGTTCCAACATGCCCTGGATGTCACACATTTAATTATAGAAGATTTCTTTAAAGTAAGTGATGATCCAAAAGAATTAAAAGGCCTTGACTATGATTTTATAGAACATCTTAGAATCAATTTGGGTAGAAAGTGGAACCCTGAAGTATACGTAGTATCATTTACAGAGGAAGGGGATCTTTTAAGTCAGTGGAGAGGATATTGCCCAAGGGGTGGCTTTTCAATAGGGTTTGATTTCGATCATCTTTCCCTAATAGCGGAAATGCACGATTCGGATTTATTGCCTTGTGTCTATGATCCAAAAATCAAGAAAAAAATTGTTGAAGAATTATTGACGTTCCACAATAAAAAATATGTTGAAGCAGGGGATGGAACAAAGCAGTATAATTCTGATCAATTAGCGCATACTATAACAAACGAGTTTATAATAAGTTTATACGCTATTGCCCCAATGCTGAAGCATGAATCTTTCAGGGAAGAAAAGGAGTGGAGAATAGTATCTTCAAAGTTAAGAATACAACCCGAAATAAAATTTCGCGCCAGTGAATCAAAAATTATACCTTATATTGAAATATCACTCTGCCAAAACGATGAAGAAGAGGTAAACATAAAAAGTATCTATTGCGGGCCTGACTCTAACGATCAATTATCAAAAAATGCTGTAATGCAGCTGTTGAGAAAAAATCGGTTGCCATACCACGCATTCAAATTGTCAAAGACACCATATAGGACTACATAATAAATGGCAGTTTAACCCTTATAAGGCCTCCCGATGTCAATAGTAAATACTCCACCGACGACGAAAAATATT
>CAZLRK010000285.1:0-3704 GCA_964561845.1 uncultured Desulfobacterales bacterium
TTGCAGCTTTGCTATTTAAGAAAAACAGTAATAACCTATCGAATTGCTTGTTGAGCGGATTAATTGTATTATTCTCCTACTATGCTCTTGTTAAAATTCTGAGCAATACCAACGAAATTCTTCATTATCCCCATCTCATCCGAACATACCGACCTATATTTATTCTGGCGTGTCCGGTCATCTATTTCTATTGTAAAGCCCTAACCACTCCAGGTTTCAGATTTACTTACATAGACAGTTTGCATCTCGTCCCTTTCGGGATGTATACCGCTATCATGCTTCCATTTTTCTTTTCAGATCCTGCGACAAAAATTGCATCTTTATCATTAAAACCATTTACATTATCATGGGTGATAGAGCGTGGTATTTGGGTTACAGTCTTTTTTTTCTATTTTGGTTTCTCTTATTGGACAATCCAACACCATCAGCAGCACATTAAGGATATCTTTTCTAATCTTGAAAAAGTGAAATTAAATTGGTTAAGAAATTTGTTGTTGGCATTTGGAGTAATTTGGGTGACAGCCCTTCTCAGGTTTTTGACAGCTCATGGCAAGGTCGGTTACGAGAACAAATTTATAGTACCATTTCTTTTATGTTTGATTATTTTTTTAATTGGTTGGTATGCTTTGCGACAACCCGAAATATTCAGCGACCGCTGGGATAAGCTCATTGGGGAGAATGATCGGAAGTCTGTGACTTTGGATTCAAAGGGAAAAAATCGTCAGGAAGAGCCAGCCGGATTCAAGCAGCCTCCTAAATACAAATACTCCAGTTTAAGCGAACGGGATATTTCAAAGCATAAAGATAATTTAATCAAATATTTAGAACAGGAAAAGCCATATACCGACCCTGACTTGCAACTAAAAAACCTGGCTGATCATCTGGGCATACCTTCGTATCAACTCTCACAAATTATTAATACCGAACTCCAACAGAATTTTTATGAGCTCATCAATTCCTTGCGAATAGCAGAGGCAAAACAAAGGCTCGTCGATCCGGCCAATCAGCATATCACGATTGTTGCCATAGCATATGATGTTGGGTTTAATTCCAAATCAACATTCAATACCGCATTCAAAAAGCACACCCAAATGACTCCCTCCCAATTTAAGAAATCACAGATTTCAGAGACTGTCTCATAATCAACCTGCTCTTTTCCCGTTAGGATAACAACAAAACCCCTTTATTTTTCTTCCATCATTTATCCATTATTTTCAAATAGATACCGTTTTCCCAATAGATTTGCACCGAAAAAATAGTTCGAATTTATTGAGTCAGACGACAAAATTTATTGAGTCGGTCGACATGATGTAATCATGAGAATATATTGTGGGCAATTCTGAAAATAGTGAAATTAATTTCCGGAAATTCGAACTGATCATTCGTTTCAGGATTATTAACCCCGTAACCGATAAGGAGAATCAAACAAAAAGGAGAAACAAAATGAAAAAAACACTGTTTATTGTGTTAATGGTCACGTTTATGGCATCCCCGAGTTTTGGACAAATGGGTGGAAGAATGTCGCCGGATAGTCCAACCGATTTTAATATTGGGATAAACAAAATCCATTTTTTTAGTGAAGGAACTAAAGTCGTGGGAAATCTCACTATGCCAAAAAATTATAAAAAAGGTCAAAAACTGCCGGCAATTGTTGTGATCGGACCTAAAGGAGCAGTAAAAGAACAAACACAAGGTATATACGCAAATAAACTATCCGATAAAGGATTTATAACGCTTGTTATTGATCACAGGACATATGGTGAAAGCGGAGGAGAACCAAGACACTATGAAAATCCTTATATGAAAATAGAAGACGGCAAAACAGCGATCAGTTATGTTGCTTCACTGGATGCTGTTGATAAAAACAACATTGGCGTACTTGGAGTTTGTAATGGTGGCGGTTTTGGTCTTGCGGTAGCAACTTACGACCAAAGAGTGAAGGCTTTTGCTTCTGTTGCCGGTCTTTTCGACCTTAGAAGTCAAATTGCTAATGGAAAACCAGGAAGTGAGGCTAAGTTTGCGGGCATAATGAAACAATCAGCAGATGCAAGACAAAAATATTTTGAAACTGGCGAAGTAGAGTATATGCAACAAATGCCAGATGTTGATAAAAATTCAAATATCTTACGAAAACAGGCATATGAATACTATCGCACGGATAGAGGCTTAGTTCCAAATTGGGGCGAAAACAAGATGGCTGTTATGAGCAGGGATACACGTAGAAGTTTTGATATTACAGATCAAATCAAACTTCTATCACCAAGACCCTATTTAGCTATTGCTGGTACCCAAGCACTGACATTCGGTTTGAGTCAGGTAGCTTATGATAGAGCGAATGAACCCAAAGAGTTTTTTAAAATAGAAGGTGCATCACATGTGGATCTATATGATATTGATAAGTATGTAGATCAAGCTGTTAACAAGCTTGACATGTTTTACACCAAATCTTTGAACTGAGATTGAGGTCTCCCTGTGATCTGTAATGAAAACGCATAACGTTGGCAGTTAACAAGGACGGCTCTCTGCGGCGTTCACTTCCGCTTACTGTGCATCGAACCGTCCATTACTGCCAACGTTATTTGAATGCCCTGACCGGGATCTGCCAGGGAAATCAGTCAGAAAAATGAATCTAATTTACTGAAGAAGGGCGGAAATCATGAACGATAAAAAGTCGGTAATAACCAGAAGGGACTTTATACGCGGAACCATCGGGGTGACGGTCGGCACTTCCATTTTGGGTTTAAATTGGCCCATGGTTGAAGCAAAACCGGCTCGTTCAAGTTTAGTGACCGTCGTGCGCGATAAAAACGCCATGGATTCTTCAAAAAATGTGGACAGCACGGTCTTGGGAAAAATGCTCGAGCAGACATTGATCAAGGTGACCGGCCAGGAGAATTCCAAGGATGCGTGGTTAAGCCTTGTCAAGCCGAATGATGTGATTGGCCTGGTGCCGACTGATCATCTGTATCCTACTCATGATGAAGTCGTGGATATTGTGAAACGTTCATTGGTGGACGCTGGAATCCCAAAAAACAAGATTAGACTGGCCCAGGGAGGCCCGCGAAATCCCAAAATATGTGACTCTCTGATTGCAATTCCTTCGCTTAAAGCGCACTGGCTGACCGGAATCGGCACGGTGCTGAAACTTTACATCATGTATTCCGGCAGTCCCAGTAGTTATCACAAAAGCAACAGTTCCAAGTTAGGAGAAATCTGGAACCTTCCTTTTGTCAGGGGAAAGACCAAACTTGTTCTGGTTGATTCGCTTATTCCTCTCTGTAACAAGGGACCTCAGCCTGATCCAAGATACCAATGGCCTTATAGTGGCTTGATCGCCGGAACCGATCCCGTTGCGGTCGAAACGGTTTGTTTAAACATTATAAATGAAAAAAGGAAAGCCATCAGAGGGAAGCCATGGCCCCTATCTCCACCGCCGATTTGTGTAGAGGCCGCTGATAAAGTCTATGGTTTGGGAACCAGCCGGATGCAAGCAATAAAAATTGAACATTACGGTTGGGAACAAGATTTATTGTTATAGGCTAACGGTGATTCGCGCTCAAGAAAACAGGTTGACATCAGTCCCGCACTTGTCTATTTGCATAGATATCGTAAAGTGAAAGAGTGGCGAACTACAGTCTTAACTTGGCGGTGACTGATCTTGCAACAAAAAAGTGGAGTCGGGTTTAAGCCGCTTTTTTATTATC
>CAZLRK010000286.1:0-3701 GCA_964561845.1 uncultured Desulfobacterales bacterium
TTTAATAGAATATGTTGCATTCAGATTTACGCCGGGTCAGGAGCCCTGAAATTAGGCAATTTAGGCATTTTTGGATATCTGCAATACTTAGTTCATATCCTTTAGTAGCAAACTTTTTAACCATTTCCGGATCGCTTATCTTTTCAGCACAAATTAAACCTCTTCTTAATGAAAACAACCTTCGAAATGTTAGTATATTTAAGGGTAAAGACTTCTCAATATTTTCAATCAATTCTATTGTCTTTATATAATCATCAAGCCGAAACCAAACTATTGACTCAGCCAAATCTAAAAGCGGATGACTTTCACCAATAACTTTGCGTATTTCAACTGCTTCCTTTAAGGCTTTTTCAGGTTTATTCAAATATTCATCAAAAATAACCATCCTTCCTGAAGCGGCGGATGCAATAAGCCATGAATACTTATATTTTTTTGCGAAGTTAATAATATCTTGTAATAAAGATAATAAATTATTCCATTGTGGATTTTCTTGAGTACTCTCTTTTAACCAAACCCTATCAATAAGGAGTGTCCAGCTCTCTTGAATATCCTCTATTTCTGAAAATATTATTGATATCTTATCCTTTTTCAGTTGCTTTAACTGATCAAACAGAAACTTAAGATCATTAAATAATTCTAATTTGGCGGTTGCCGCACTAATAATGACAGAAATTGTTTCTTCTAATGGTGATACTGCGTAGCTTCTGATAAATAGTGTTTAATTTTAGAAACTAAAGAAAATCCCACATATTGTGGTTCGCCCGAAATCTAAAAATTGAAGATATATTAAGAATATCACAACCGTGGACTACTTGCCAAAGTGCTGGGTCATATATGGTCGAAATCAGGTGTAGATTGAAAATATAAGTGTTCAATATCATAGATAGGCTTAAACCACAAGATATTGATTTTTGTGGGATGGTTTAACGGGACTATCCCGCTTTGGCATCTTGTCAATATATTGAGCAGATTGAACGTTAAATTTGGGTAGCTATAAACCCGTCCGAGGTTACTTTTAAGACCTGTGATAGCATCCATTCAGGTGAAAATATCATCCGCTTCAAGAACCTGTGATAAGTCTGACAAGGATTTTGGACCTTCAAATTTTTAGATTGCTATTTGTAATCCATTGGCCTTTATTGGTATGTTCCTTTGTGATGTTGAATCTAATTGTTCTGTTTAATGCTTTCTTCGAGAATCTTTTGAACGGGCGTTATCCAAATGAGGTAATGTTCAACACAAGCGGATGTTTTGATACTGGTCCTTATTGTGGTGGATGGGGGCATGTAGTTGTTAAAATCAATGCAGAATTAATCTCCTGCTGAAAAATTTAACCGAATTTGTGTTTCGCAAGATCAACCGGTATATTATGAATTAACGCCAATTACTATCAAACACGCTAAAAATATTATCTTGATGTATATAGGACAGGCTTGAAAGGAGGTAATAATATGCAGTTCAGCCCACTAAGATTAATATTCGAGGAAGGAATCGAGAAATTGCATGAAGCCACGATGAAGATTCTGGATGGGACAGGCCTCGACGTCCATTCAAAGAAAGCCAGAGAGCGCTTTGCCAGGGCAGGAGCCAAGGTGGACGGTCAGAGGGTCTGTATCCCGCATCGCGTCGTTGAAGAAGCATTAGTGAGCCTTCCATCTACAGTGCGTCTGGCGGGTAGACAGGGGAGGCCGGACTGTCTCCTGGATGGTAGGAAAACATACTTTTCCTCTTTTTTAGCTATCAACATCGTAGACCTGGAAATAGGAAACCGCAGACCCTGTAGGCTGGAGGATATAAGAGATCATTGCAGGCTGGTGGACGCCCTATAAAATGTCGACATCATTTATCTCTCAACGATTGCCTCTGACATTCCAGACCGTGTGATGCGCGCCAACAAGATTTATGCAGGACTTTCCAACTCAGATAAACCCTTCATCAATAGTCCCACAAGCCTATCTGAGGCCAAGGAGATGGTGAGGATGGCTGAGCTAGTCGCCGGAGGGGAAGAAGAGTTACGCAACCATCCCTTTATCGGAATTTGTGTCTGCGCCATTTCACCCCTTACCCTGGGTCAAGAAGCTGCCGAGGTGATCATGTTCTTAGCCGAGAAAGGCCTTCCCCAACTAATGGCCTCTGCCCCTATCGGCTGTTGTACAAGCCCCCTTTCCATTGCTGGAACGACGCTGGTCCAAAATTGCGAGGTAATTGCCGGACTCATCCTTGCCCAGCTAAGTAATCCTGGTGCGCCTGTTATCTATAGTGGACTTCCAAGCATAAGCAACCCAAAAGACCTATCCTATGCAACGGGATCAGTAGAAGTCGGGATGATGTCCTCTATCGCCAGCCAAATGTCCACCCGCTATAAGATGCCTTTTTCCACTCTTTGCTTTACGGATTCAAAGATTGCCGACACCCAGTCCGGTTATGAGAAGACTTTATTTATGGCCCTGATGGCCTGCTCTCAACGTGTCGATCTGATAATCTCTGCGGGCACCGGCGAAGGAGCGCTTTCTTCGAGCCACGAGCAACTGGTGATCGATAACGAGATCTTCGGCATGATCAGGCGTCTGCAAGGAGGCGTCGACTTGAGCGACGATGAACTTGGCGTGGAGACGATCATGCAAGTGGGGCCTGGAGGAAATTTCCTCGCGATGGACCATACGCTGCGCCATATGAAAAGCGCCGTCTACTTCCCAACGCTCAGCGACAGGTTGGCTAGATCGGATTGGCTTGCAGCAGGGGCAAAGGACACTAGGCAAAGAGGAAAGGAAAGGGCCACTTCAATTCTTGAGAGCCATAGGCCGAGGCCGATATCAAACGACGTTGACCGGCGAATCAGACATACGATTGAAGGGATAGTGTAGCTTGCTGTGGATGAAGAAGAACTTTAGTGACCACAAGTTGTAAAAATCCTTGAAGTGAGGTCAAGTCTGCTTTCGGCTCATGTATAAATATTGATTGATCCTCCCCAGATATCTTTTAAGGTCCTCTGAATATCAGTTTGTCAGAAAACCTGTGACGTCTGACTAAACTAAGTTTCTCACCATAGCTTTTGTCATTAAACTTTGAAGCGACGGATTTCAAGCATAATTATCCTAAGCGCATCATCATACTACCCTGAAAAATTAAACACTAGCAAACGGTATGCTGCATTTTCCGAACTTTGAACACATCGACTATGATGGTGAAATAATCGAAGCTTAATTTTTTTTTTACATTAGCAAACCATATCCATAAATTTGATATTTTCAGGCCGGGGTAAAAGGGGACGTTTTGCAAAGGTCTCAAAGGCTTTGAGGCTGGAGTATAGGGGCTAATAAAAAAACCTTAAAAATAGCAGATCATGTAGGAATAAAACACCTTTTAATGACATAATCCGCGGGTTTTCAGGCAAAGTCAAGGCTAATTCAATATGACAGTTTGAATTAGCCGTCAATTACAGAAATACAGCTAATTCAAAGAGCACGCTCATTAAATTTTCACTAACGATATTCTGCAAAGCAGATTTTTTGTCAAATATTTTATTTTATTGCGCATGAACCATCTGTTTTTTAATCAGAAAATCTAAAAAATTAAGACCATTAAAATAATAGGTTTTTCTATAGCAAAAACAAAAGGGTTTAATATACACAAACTAATTTCCTGTAAAATATCTTGACAGAACAAGGGATGTATTTAATAATATTTATAATGCTAACTAC